>NZ_JBLWNV010000011.1:0-203149 GCF_048452805.1 Pantoea sp. K16
AGGGTTACGCCCGCCAGGCGATGGGGAGTTTCAGGTTGCCTGTGCAGGCGGACGCGTCAAGGGGCGGACGCCCGCCCCTTAACAATCCCGGCGTCCGGCTGCCTGCGCGCCCCGCTGTGCGGGGTGCCTTCGTCACGCCCTGCGGCCGACGGACCGTCCGGACTCGCCATCCCTGGCTCGTGCCGTCCTTTCGCCGACGTCCTGTCGGCTCATCCTTGCCTCTGGTTGTTCCTCAGCGCTGCGGACGCCTCTGGGAAACCCCCTGCCGGTGGGTTTGTCACCCGGACTGGCTGGGCTCCGGCCGCTGAAAGCGGGGAAAGATACATAAGGTTTCGCTTTGCTGCGGGTATGCACTGAGAGGGTTTCGCCCGCCAGGCGAGGAGAGTTTCAGGTCATTTAGCCGCGCGTTAGCACTAAGCGGGTTACGCCCACCAGGCGTTCGGGAGTTTCAAATCACTTAGCCGCGCGTTAACACTGAGCGGGTATCGTCTGTCAGGCTATGGGGTTGGCGGTGTCTGATACACTGCTAAACATTGCAATAGAGAGCATATGGCGGAGTTGTCGTTATTCGCGGCTGTTCTCGTTTGTGCGTTTAAATTATAAAAGCATTTCACTTGTGGCGTTTGTTGTTACTCGCTACTCCATTTCAGCGGTGTATTTAATTCCATTATTTCTCACATGATGGCTATCAAAAATCCGGGGCTCCACTGTACGCCAACTCCAGGTTGCATTTCCCTGATGGTAAAAAAAGAGGAGTTTCACACATACTCAGCGTTGACAGGATCTCTGAGCGTTTTAGTTAATTCAGGTAAGCTGATTTTAATGTTGAGCTGACGGAGCTAACGGAAAGTTTTCTTACGCTAAATCAGTGTTATTCAAATGCCTGTTTTAGCTGTGAATTAACCCGTGATAATTGCTGTTCTCGCCTGTTTTATAAGCCTGCTGCCAGGAGAGAAGAGATATTAAGGCGTGGTTGAATTTAGTCGCCGCCATCTCCTCCGTCACCACCGTTACCTCCCGCACCGCCGTCACCTCCCGTGCTGCCACCATTTCCTCCGTTCCCCCCTGCGCCACCAGCACTACCATTGCTGCCATTCCCTCCATTTCCACCGTTTCCGCCATCTCCCCCCATACTGCCGCTTCCTCCATTCCCGCCATTGCCTCCGGCCTGGCCATTCTGTCCAGCACCTCCGTTTCCGCCATTTCCACCGCTTCCTCCCAGGCCGCCATTTCCGCCATCACCGCCATTGGCTCCGGCACCACCGTTTCCTCCTGACCCTCCATTTCCTCCGATACCTCCGTTTCCCCCTCGTCCTCCATTTTCACCCGGACCGCCATTGGCCCCGGCACCGCCGTTCTGACCCGGTCCGCCATCAGAACCTGCAGCGGCATCAATGAGAATGACATTATGGTGTGAACTCAACATATCCGTTTTGTACTCAGCATGCGCATACGGAATGATGATTAGCGAAGCTAACAAAGTGATTATTTTCATTTGAAAATCCTTTTCAGAAAACTTTCTCCACCGGTCCCTCCGTTACCACCCGCACCGCCTGCGCCGCCCGCACCACCTGCACCGCCTGCGCCGCCCGCACCACCTGCGCCGCCCGCACCACCTGCGCCGCCCGCACCGCCTTTACTTGATGTATCGGGATTATCGGCACTCCCACTATTGCCGCCATTGCCGCCATTACCTCCTTTTCCTCCGTTAGTACCTTCTCCCGGAACGCCTCCTTTGCCTCCCGCGCCTCCGTTTTCACCATTGCCTTGTTGTCCGTCTTTGCCTGCTGAGGGCTGGAGGGAGGTATTTGAGGATGAAGTATTCATGTCGCTGGCAGTCTGAGCCAGCGAGTAAAACGGACATGCCACTGTCAGTACGGTGGCTAAAAATAATGGGTAACTTCTGGTAAGTTTCATGTGCTGTTCCTGTGCTAACAGTGATAATGCTCCTGCTATAACGGTTACAAACAGGAGCTTTTTAGTTAATGGACGCCAGACTATCAGTCTCCGCCGCCATCACCGCCGCCATCACCGCCACCATCACCACCACCACCATTACCACCACCATCTCCGCCACCACCATTACCACCACCATCTCCGCCACCATCACCTCCTCCATTACCACCGCCGTTGCCTGCATCATTTCCGTTACCGTCACCACTCCCGTTAGCATTCCCGGTGCCGTTATTACTGTTATTACCCTGATCAGAACCGTTGCCGTTTTTACTGCCGTTATCATTATTGGAATTATTACCATTCTGGCTGGCGTTAGCGGCGCCATTACCATCACTTCCGCCAGCACCTCCGGCGCCTCCAACACCTCCGGCACCACCTTGCCCGCCTAACGCGCCTCCTGCACCCCCCGCGCCACCTGCGCCGCCGGCACCTCCCGCACCTGTAAGAATGAAGGAAGACTTAGAGGTATTGACGTCAATGTTTGCTGCACTGATATCAAATTGTCTGGCCATACCCTGAGCGGAGTAGAATAAAACCATACTCGCTAACACAGTCATATTTTTAACTTTCACAATGAATCCTCTTTAAGTGAGTAATTAAATTTATTATCTGCGCTGCCAAAGGTATGTTAATTTTCCTCAAATACTTCTTGTCAGTCTTCCTCCGTTTTGGAGTTTCTTTATGCGTCCTTTATTTTATTTTATGTGAAAGGCGGGAATACATTGCCAGTATGTGGCACTAATTTTAAGAAATAGCTTCTACAGTCTGCTGTTATTTATATTGCACAGCAATTATGGAGTGACAAGCTCAATAATGATGTTTTTTGTTGCTGTGTATGTTTTTATATTTCGTCTGCAATATGCTTCAGTTATGTTACGGCTTTTAATTTCATCTGTTACTGCAGCTGATGCGCGAGTCAGGCAAATCTATTTCTCTCTGCGATTGCCCGGGCTATCCGTTCGTATCAAGGGCTGATGATGGAGAGTTTATTCGTGATGCATATCAGACCAGGGCTATCGTGCAGACGGGCACGCTCATCAACGCACTCAGCGCGTTTTCTGCCTGAAGGCTGGATTGCTACGGCCGGGCTGAAGCATCCTTATGCCGATCTGTTCTGCCATATTCTTCGAACTAATAAAGCATTCATATCCTGCGAGACGTCACAGAACCGGCCCGCGTTTAAAGTGATGTACAGAAGTTCCTGACGTTATTTATAATTATAATTTATGTATTCCTGGTTTTTATTTCGGTGTTTTTTGCATGCGAAAAGCATCCAGGTTGTAGCAGCCTTAAAAGCCGCGCCTGCAAGGGTTAAATGAAATTTTTATGACATGCAAACCAGTGTAGCGTAACGCAGTAATAAGTTAAGACAACGGTATGCATAAGGGTTCTGATTGTTTATAACGCACAAAAAAACGATTTCTGGTTGAACTGGAAAGCATCAAAGCCTGACAAATTTATGAGTTTTTGTGATGCTTTGCAGCGGTGCCATTAATTCTGGTTAATATTATTTATGTGATAAATATTCATTGAAGTTAAAAAAAGAGATGCCGATAGATCTATATCGCCGCCCCCCTTCAAGGAATTTTAATGAAAATCTCTACGCGCCTCGGTTCCGGATTTGGCACGTTAATCATCTTTTTCTCCATATGTATCGTTGTCGCTATTCACTCTTTATATCAGGCTAAAAGCACGCTTGAGTCAGTTGTTCAGGGTGATATGAAAAAAACAAAATTAATCAATGAACTTACCCTGGCGCAGCGCGATATGGCGATAACCGTCAGGAATTTATCACTCTTTTCAGATCAGGCTCTTATCCAGGAGCAGTCTGATCGTCTGGTTAAACTGAAGGCTAAATTTGCAGCCAGCAGGGATCAACTGAATACGATGATCAGCCAGTCTGGCGATACGGAAGAATATAAAGCCTTTGCGAAGATCAGTGACAGCGAGAAAAATGCTCTGGATGCCTTCAGTAACACCGTTCCGCTGGCACTGGCTAAAAACAGTGATATCACCGTTAAGTATCTGTTGGAAAAAGTCAGACCCGCACAGGTTCCGCTGCTTGAAGGTCTTACCCTGATGAGTGAAATCCTGGCAAAGCAGTCGGATGACTCAGTTAATCAAAATGCGAAAAATACCGAAAGAGCCTACATCATCCTGGTGACGCTTTTAGTTGCGGCTATTTTGTTCGGCACGGGCACCAGCATCTATCTTATTCGTAAACTCATGAGCGAGCTTGGCGATGAACCGAGTACAGCGCGGAAGCTTGCTTATGCGATCACCAATGGGGATCTGACCACACCGGTTAGCTTGAAGAAAAATGACACTCTCAGTCTCATGGCCTCTTTAAACAGCATGCAGGTTCGGTTACGGGATATCGTTTCAGAAATTAAATCAGGCTCTTCTTCAGTCGCCCTTTCTGCGAATGAGATTTCTGAAGGAAACAATGAGCTTGCATCCCGCACTGAACAGCAGGCCGCTGCCTTGCAGGAAACGGCTGCGAGTATGGAACAGCTCACCGCTACGGTACAAAATAACAGCAAAACTGCCAGGGACACAGCCAACTCAGCGAGAGATACCGCCTCGATTGCAAAACGAGGGGAAACGGACGTCAAACGAATGTCAGATACGATGAGTGATATTTCAAAAAGCGCGTCTAAAGTCAGAGATATCACCGCCGTCATCGAAAGCATCGCATTCCAGACTAATATTCTTGCCCTGAACGCAGCCGTTGAAGCGGCACGAGCGGGAGAGACGGGAAGGGGCTTCGCTGTCGTCGCGTCTGAAGTCAGAACGCTTGCACAACGTAGTGCGACTGCCGCAAAAGATATTAAAGCGTTAATAGAGCAGGCTGTCGGACAGGTTGCATGCGGCGTCACTGTTGCCAGTGATACGGGTTTGAGTATTCTCAAAGTCGTGCATTTAGTGGATGAACTGGCTGAATCCATGGATGCTATTGCGCTGTCGTCGGCTGAACAGATGCAGGGGATTTCTCAGGTGAGTATTGCAGTCAGCCAGATGGATGGGGTGACGCAAAATAACTCTGCTCTGGTAGAAGAATCATCAAGTGCTTCTCAGTCTCTCTCTGAGCAAGCGCAGTCTCTCAGGCTGATTGTAGAGACCTTTAAAGTATAAATTATCCCGGCACTGACATGCGCGTTGGGTAAATTCCAAAGCAAGAGGCCGGTACTGCCTGTCAGCAGTACCGGCCTTATTCCTCGCATCAGCCGGCTAACGCTTACCTGAAAGGCGGCTCATTAAAGGTACGCAACTTACGCGAATGCAGCTTATCGCCCTCGGCGCGCAGCAGCTCAACAGCGTGAATACCAATCTGCAGATGCTCCGAAATCGCCCCTTCATAGAAACGGTTCGCCTGACCGGGCAGCTTAATCTCACCGTGCAGCGGCTTGTCTGAAACGCACAGCAGCGTGCCATATGGCACCCGGAAACGATAACCCTGTGCGGCAATAGTGGCGCTTTCCATATCGACCGCCACCGCACGGCTCAGGTTAAAGCGCAGTGCCGAAGCGGAGTAGCGCAGTTCCCAGTTGCGGTCGTCCGTGGTCACCACGGTGCCGGTACGCAACCGCTGCTTCACCTCTTCGCCTGGCATGCCGCTCACTGATTTGGTGGCGTCATACAGCGCGCGCTGCACTTCGGCAATGCTGGGTACCGGGATATCAGGCGGCAGCACGCTGTCCAGCACGTGATCGTCGCGCAGATAGGCATGGGCCAGCACATAATCACCAATCCGCTGGCTCTCGCGCAGACCGCCACAGTGACCAATCATCAGCCACGCATGTGGACGCATCACCGCCAGATGATCGCAGATGGTTTTGGCATTCGACGGGCCAACACCAATATTAATCAGCGTAATACCGCGACGATTCGGCGAGGTGAGATGCCAGGCGGGCATCTGGTGCTTCTTCCACGCCAGATCCGAGAGCATCGATTCACTGTCAGCGGTGTCGGCGGTCAGCACCACATCGCCCGCGCAGGCCAGGCTGTCGTAAGGAGTACTGGGATCGCGCACCTGCTCGATCGCCCAGCGCACAAACTCATCAACATAACGGGTGTAGTTGGTGAACAGCACAAACGGCTGGAAGTGCTCTACGCTGGTGCCAGTGTAGTGGCGCAGGCGGGCCAGCGAGAAGTCGGTTCGCAGCGCGTCGAAGTGCGACAGAGGGGATTTTGCATCGGCATGGAACAGGCCATCGGCGGTCTCATCACCAATCTGTGACAGCTCGGTGGTCGGGAAGTGGCGCGCAATACCGGCGCTCATGGTGCGATCCAGTGACAGGTCGGAACCGTCGATCACGTAAGGGTAGGGGATCTCCTGGCTGGAGGGCCCCACGTCGATCTCCAGCTGATACTCCTTCTCCAGCATCTGAAGCTGTTCCGAAATATAGTGGCGCAGCAATGCCGGGCGGGTGATGGTGGTGCTGTAACTGCCGGTGTGGGTGAAACGTCCCCAGGCACGCGTGCGGTTCTGCTGCGGACCGTCGCCGCGCCAGGTGATGCGCAGCTCCGGATAAACAAATAGTCCCTGCGCCCGAGCGGTGGCATCGGGCAGCGTGCCGTTTTCGGTAAAGGCTTTAATCGCCTCGCGCAGCGCATCAACGGCGCCATCGTACAGGCGTTCGAGTTCATCCAGCGCCTGCTGGCTGGTCAGGTTTTTCCGTAGTGTCGGCATGGTTTCTCCTTCCATTTTTTTCCGCAATTTGCCCCAAGCTTAGCGGGTTTGTTGCGGAGATTGTTGAAGAATCTGTGATCGCCGTTTTTTTGCGCCAGCGAAGCGCGAATTCTGAGCAGTGCTGTTTTAAGTGAAGATCCGCTGCACTGAAATCCATTAAGAAAATCTTTACTATCAGAAGGGGTGATTCGCCTCTTTTTAATACGTTACCGATGAGGAGAGGGCGGAAAAAGCGTCAGCAGCAAAGCATGGCCAACCGATCATAACGTCAGGGAAATAATCAGGTTTGCTACAGCGGGCGGGGCAGTGAGGCAGATTGTGCCGTGGCGGCATTAAAAAGTTTGTAACCATGATTAATTTGCACTGGAAAGACTTTGCATATTTCTCTGCCCACTATCATCATTAGAACTCCTGTCCAGTCTCTTCTGATTTGGTAATCCTTTGCAAAATCCCGGCGTAGCAGTGATGCAGGCGATCAAGCGCACGGCGTGGTACCCGAAACGCCGTTCGTATCGCACGCTCTACTGGCGTGAGATATCGCCATTAGCAGTGCCTATCTTTTTCGAGAACGCCTGTGTGCTATTGATGGGCGTACTGAGCACCTTCCTGGTCAGCTGGCTGGGTAAAGAGGCGATGGCGGGCGTCGGCCTGGCCGACAGCTTCAACATGGTGATCATCTCGTTCTTTGCTGCCATCGATCTTGGTACCACGGTGGTGGTGGCGTTCAGTCTGGCAAAACGCAACGGCAAGCGCGCCCGTGCCGCCACGCGTCAGTCGCTGGCCATGATGACGATACTCGCCTTTGTGCTGGTGATCGCCATTGAGTTCTGGGGCCATCTGATCGTCGATGCGATTGCCGGTGCCGCCGATCCAAAAGTCAAAGCGCTGGCGCTGAGCTATCTGCAGACTTCCGCCTGGAGCTATCCGGCCGCCGCCATCACCCTGATTGGCAGCGGAGCGCTGCGCGGTGCAGGTAACACCAAAATTCCGATGCTGATTAACGGCGGCATGAACATCCTCAACATCATCATCAGTAGCGTGCTGATTTATGGCTGCTTCTCGTGGGACGGTTTAGGGTTTATCGGTGCCGGGCTCGGATTGACCATCACCCGCTATATCGGGGCGATCGCGGTGATTTACGTGCTGATGATCGGCTTTAACGCCTCACTGAAAATCACGCTGTCGAGCTATTTCCGGCGCTGGAACAGCAGCATTCTGATGGAAGTTTTAGGTATAGGCGTGCCTGCCAGTATCGAGTCGGTGCTGTTCAACGGCGGTAAACTGCTGACACAGGTGTTTGTTGCAGGAATGGGCACCAGTGAGATTGCGGGTAACTTTATCGCGTTCTCGGTTGCGTCGCTGATTAACCTGCCGGGCAATGCGCTGGGTTCTGCATCCACCATTATTACCGGCACCCGTCTGGGCAGAAATCAGGTGTTTCAGGCAGAGCGTCAGGTGCGGCATGTCTTCTGGCTGGCGACGTTGTGTCTGAGCGCGATAGCGCTGCTGACGGTGCCACTGGCCGGGTTGCTGGCGCGGTTCTATACCAGCGATCCGGAGGTCATTAATGTGACGAAGCATCTGCTCTGGCTCAACGCGCTGTTTATGCCACTGTGGGCCGCATCCTGGGTGCTGCCCGCCGGCCTCAAGGGCGCACGCGACGCGCGTTACACCATGTATGTTTCGATGTTCAGCATGTGGTGCGCCCGCGTGGTGGTCGGCTACCTGCTCGGGATTGAACTGGGGATGGGCGTGACCGGCGTCTGGCTGGGGATGTTCCTCGACTGGACGGTGCGTGGCATCTTCTTCTGGTGGCGACTTAACAGCGGCAAGTGGCTCAACCGCTATCGAAAAATGATCGCGAAAACCGGTTAGCGCGTTGTTAACGCCTTTCCCCCGCCGTGGGGAAAGGCGTCATACCTCTTTCAGCACCATTAAAAATAACATCTCCGTCACATCTCCAGACTTTCGAACCTGATTTCAGACAGTTGCACAAAGCCAGCCTTCTCAGACAGGGTTAGCGTAATGCCTGCTGCGCAATGATGCAGACACTACTTATCAAGGTGACCCTATGATCCGTCTGAAAACGGCGCTGGCACTCCTGCCGCTGCTGTGTAGCGCCCCGTTATGGGCGACAACCTTTGTCTATGTCTCCAATGCTGAATCCGGCACCGTTTCCCGCTATCAGCTCAGCGAGGCGAATGGCAGCCTGCAATGGCGTGGCGATACGCCTGCCGGTAAAAAGATTATGCCGCTGGCGGCCAGCCCGGATGGTAAACGGCTCTATGGTGCGCTGCGGAGTCCGCCTTATTCGATCATCAGCTGGCGCGTCTCGGGTTCGCATGGTGATTTGCAGAAACTGGCGGTGACACCGGTTGTAGCCAGCTTTCCGTGGATCACCACTGACAGAAATGGGCGCTATCTGCTGGCCGCCTCCTATGACAGCGATATCGTCACCAGCAACCGGATTGATGACAAAGGCATTGTGACACCCCAGGTCACGGGCGAGGTGAAAACCGGGCCGCATGCCCACTCGGTGATTACCGACGTCAGCAATCATTCCCTCTACGTCGGCAACCTTGGCGCGGATCGCGTGCTGCAATATGCCTTTGCTGATAATGGCGCGATAACGCCGCTGGGAACCGGATTTGTTCAGGGCGAGAAGAACAGCGGCGCACGGCATTCCGTGATATCGCCCGACAATCGTTTTCTCTATAACCTCGCGGAGATGAGCGGCACCATTACGCAGTTCCGTCGCGCGACGGATGGGTCGCTGACGGAGCTGAAAACCTGGCCGAATGCGGTGGCGAAGATATATAACCTGCAGCATGGCGAGCAGCGCCCGGCGGGCTACAGCGATCCCACGCCGCGCATCTGGGCAGCAGACATTAAAATCATCCCGGACGGACAATTTATCTATGTGACCGAGCGCACCTCCGGCACCGTCAGCGGCTACCGGGTTGATAAACAGTCGGGTGAGTTAACACTTATCGGCAGCTGGCCGGTTGAAAAACAGCCGCGCAGTATTGCGATTGATGCGCAGGGTAAATGGCTGATCGTCAGCGGGGAGAAGAGCGCGGTGATTGGCAGTTACGCCATCGATCCCGCCAGCGGCGAACTCAAACGGGTTGCTGAAGCCCCGGCTGGTAAAGGCGCGAACTGGGTGACGTTGATAACGCAGTAACCGTTTTGAGCAGCCGGTGTCTGGCACTGGCTAAACAGATGGGGGCTGCTTATGCCATTTACGGCATAAGCAGCGCAGAAATTTTTGCTTCAGATTGGGCGTGTAAGCGGGTTAACTCAGAGCATCAACTGATGCGGAGAGCCTGAAATGAAACAGAAACTGATAGCCTGGTTTGAACAGCTGCTGAGCGGCCCTGTGGCGAGTGAACGTGTGCATGATATTAACGTGGAACTGCTGCTGCCGCTGAGCCAGCTGTATGGACTGGAATATTATCCGGCAGTGCATCGCTACCATGAAAAATAATGGTTGTTGTGTGTTGTCTGGTTAAAGGCCCGCTACGTTGCGGGCTTTTTTGCGTTTGGGCCAGGATAGAGTGTGGACTTCATTTCTCCGATTAATACAGGGTAGAGATCTCTGATAGGCATGTCAGTAAACTTCGTTTAATATCTGCGAGTTGTGTTCCAGTACTGCCGGTTGTCGTCCAGCGTTAATCGACGTATTCTTTTTCTGCGCCTGCAAAATCAGGCGACGGAATTGGAACTCCGGTTAATCATACTGGCGACAATGTATTATTGTCGTACGTCTCGCTACACCTCAATGGTGGGCTGGGCGAGGGCACCTCAGGGTGCGCCGGTTCAGTATGCCCGGTAGTTCCAACCTCGTTCAGTCTGCCACCCATGAGATTGGAACCTCAGGTGGCGGTTTAAAAGCATACTGGAGACATCCCCATGACCACGAACCACGATCAATGCCAATTCTCATCTGAAGGCGCGCCATCAAAAACACAACGTCGCTATACCATCGGCTATCAGCCTAAACGCGGTGATTGCAGTACACCTGCAATACATCTGAGCGGAAAATGGCTGCGTGAGGCAGGATTTGATACCGGAACCATTATTACGGTGAAAATTGAGCAGGGTTGTATTGTGCTGGTTCCGGAAAATGATTAAATATAATTTCCTGATATAGGTAAATGATTCAGATAATGTTAATCACTTTCATTCAATTGTGTAATGACGCTTTTTTTAGAGTTTATCTGGCAGGGTATATAAGAGAGGTTGTAAAGTCTGTTTTTGATGTTTTCTACAGGAACATCTGAAGGGTTTCTATAAACGTTTAAAAGAGCTTTCCAGCATTCGTCTTAATTTATCCTGACTAATCTAAAAGATAAAAGCCTCATACTTTCGCAGCAGGCTTTTATCTTTCAATTACGTCATGCTTAGTGCATTAACTGACTCACCAGTCCGGTAAGATCGGCTTTTTTATCCACAACACCCGCCGTTGACGCTTTATCCACCAGCTGCGGCAGATATTTCGCCAGCAGATTCAGTGCATCGCTGGTGTTGATGCCCATCAGCGCAGCCAGTTGCTCAATCGCCTCAGAGTTAATCATCTTCTGCACCAGGTCGCTGCTCAGCGCAACGTTCTGCTCATCGCCCAGCCAGGAGTTAACCACCTCACTGTACTCGCCGCTCTGCAGGTGACTCACGATAGTATGTAAACCGCCTTGCTGCTCAACCCACTCCAGCACACCTTTGACTTCCTGGCTGGTCTGATTATTCAGGCCGCACATGGCCAGTACTGTTTCCAGTAAACTCATTCTGTTATCCCCTTTAACGTAATCTATTAAGACTGTTTACACGCTCTGATTTTATGAATGACAAACAGCACAATAATTGAACCCACGGTGGCAATGCCAATGCTGTAAATATTGAAGCCATCGACCTTGCCAAAACCCAGAGCGGTACTGACGACACCGCCAATCAGCGCACCGATAATACCCAGAATAATGGTCATGAAAATGCCCATATGTTCTTTACCTGGCATAATACATCTGGCGATAATGCCGGCAAGTAATCCGAATACAATCCATGACAATATACCCATCATTAATATCCTCTGTTTTTATATTAATTACAGCAACGTTTAGCAGTGGTTTAACCCATGAATTAGAAGCAGGTGTATCGTACGCCGAGCAGTATTTGCCTGGCAATCCTGTTTTCTTTATTAAACTAAACGTATCAGAAACGATAGGGGAGTAAATATGAGCATTCTGGATAATATTAAAAATATAGGCGGTGAGTTGTTACATGCTGTGGATAAAAATGTTGATGATAAGTCTGTAACCGCCGCAGGAAGTAATCGTACATATACGGTTAAATCAGGCGACACGCTCAGCGCCATCGCAAAGCAGTTTTACAATGATGCGTCCCAATATATGAAAATCTTTGAGGCGAATAAAAACCTTCTCAGCAGCCCGGATAAAATTGCACCGGGTCAGGTACTGACCATTCCTGAGTAATAATTCGTCACTAGTATGAGCCAGCCGGCGTAAATATTGCCCGGCTGGTTTTTCATTTAAAGCCATCTCGTCACAACACCATGACAGGGTTGCGCCAGACAGCCTGCGTTGATCCAGACTTAACGGTGGTCTCGGTGATAACAACCGCAGACGAGTTGAGATGAACAGTCATACAGGAAGAGAATACTGGGATCGCTGAAAAGCAAAAAACCCGCTCAGGTTTCCCTGAGCGGGTTTTTCTAATCTGGCTCCTCTGACTGGACTCGAACCAGTGACATACGGATTAACAGTCCGCCGTTCTACCGACTGAACTACAGAGGAATCGTGTGAACGAGGCGAATATTAACGGCGTCGCTCTAAGGTGTCAACAGCAAAAAATACATTATCATTCAACTGGCTAGCTTTAACGCAAAGCGATCGTGATTTAAGCAGTTTGCGCAGTGTCAGCGGCGATTCTGGCCAGGGGATCCTGCTGGTAAAACTGGCGCAGATGCTGATACATGGCGGGAAAGCGTTCGGCCAGCAGAACCGGAGCCGTAAAGAAATATTCAGAGAGCACGGCGAAGCACTCAGCCGGATCGCTGGCGGCGTAGGGATCTATCGTGGCGGCCTGTTCACCCACCAGTTCAACTTCACTCTCAATCTCCGCCATCGCGGCACGCAAATCCTTCTCCCAGAGTGCGACGTCACGCAGTGACATGACCGGAATACCGCTGGTGTAACCGCTGCCGCGGGCATCCAGCTTGTGCGCAACTTCGTGGATCACCAGATTAAAGCCGGAGAGATCGAACGAGTCCTGAATATCGAGCCAGTTGAGTACGACCGGCCCCTGCGTCCAGCTCTGTCCGGCATGAACCGCAGGCGCACTGTGAACCAGCCCATCGTCATCCTGCCACTGATCGTCGACCTCGAACGGCTCGGAATAGATCAGCACATCGTGGAAACCGTCCAGCCACTCCAGGCCCAGTTTCAGCACCGGCAGGCAGAACAGCAGGGCGATCCGCACACTGCGCAATTCATCCAGTTGAACACCATCGAGCGGCACCAGTTTTTTCTGTTGCAGAAAGCGCTGCGCCAGCTCAACCAGCGCCTGCTGTTCAGCCTCATCCAGCTGGCTGAATATCGGCTGCGCCAGCCCGTGCTGCCATGGCAGCGCGGCCAGGGTGGCGTCGTTATGCGTTTTCCAGGGCCATTTAAACATCGCAACTCCCGCACAGAACCGGACTATTTCGCTATCCTGACGCGGCAGACATAAAAATGCCAGCATCGAAACACCATGCTGGCACTGTTCATCTGGCGACAGGGCTAAGGGCCGTCTATTCAACCCGTTAGCACGGTCGTTGTCTGTGATTCAGCCCGCAAAGCGTGGGGCCGGGGCGTCAGTTGCGCTCAATACGATGAAACTCAATCACCCACACCCAGGGATTCACTTCCCAGCTGGTCGCACCATACTGTTTTTCCCAGGCTTTACGGTACGCCTCTTTGGGCGATTCAGAATTGACGTTCATGGTGAAGAAGTTGTTGAGGAAGTGCGAATCGGTCTGCACGCCTTCCGCCATAATGTCATCTTCACTGATGTCCTGAATTTTCTCGGCGCGCACGCCGGTAATCTCCAGATTGATGCGGCTGGCCCAGCGCGGCATATGAATGGCGGTTTGCCAGCCAAACTGTTCCGCTTCCGGCGTGCTCAGTGCATGCTGGCCCAGCTCGTTGCTGTCTGCACGATACTGGCAATATTCTGGCTGGCGGAAGGGCGTCGGGTCGCGTTCATAATCGGCCAGATACTGCTCGGGTACCATCGGGCCACGCCAGGTTTCACGCACCCAGAGCACGTCACCCGGTTTACCGTAAGGACACTGATAGCTGATGTCCGTCATCGACATCATTTTATAACCATGCAGATGATTAGCACTCACATCGAAAGCGTGTACGCCCTCGTGATGATCCTGTCCCGGACCGAAAGCCTGAGTTTTCATAATGCGCCGGGTTTGCGTTTGCTGGCCAACCAACAGGGCACGAACACGCTGTTCGGAAAAAAGAATCGGCCGTTCTTTCATGGATTACCTCTTTTTATTAGTAGAACCCGGTTACTGCTGTAAAAGTCCATTTGCTTCACATCTGAGAGTTATCATAAAAGCTTTAAATCATTTTGCTTAATAATTTGTAGGCTGACTGTCACTGTATAATTGTCACTTTAGTAGTTAAAAACCAGCAAAATGCAAAAAGCGCACCAAAGCTTATCACGCAACTGGCAAAAAGCGACGAATAGCCCGGATACAGTACGTTATAACCGTAAAAATAGGAACCTTTTCAGACTTTTTCACCTGTCATAACGTGCAGTTTTACACTTAATCGCGTGACAAAAAAACGCTGAGCATGAGGCAGGAAGTTGGTTAAGATCGAACCAAACATTACGCCTGTTAAACTAATTTTCTTAGCAGCAATTCACTGAGGAAAGACTGAAAACAGCCGAAATTGCGGTTATTGTGTAACAGAGATGCTATACAGATGATCCAGATCTCATTTTTCTGCCCGGAATCGCTGGCAGCGCTGCTCTTTTCAACTGCACTGTAAAAAAAGTGTCATTAGCCAGTCGCTATGATGGCTTGCCGTTTGCGCACTGATCGCGACAGAAAAACTGCTGTCGATCACTACAGGGAGATAGATTATGTCACTCACACTCTGGCAATCTCGCTATGAAAGCTGGTTTCAGGCGAACTGGATCCACGACGACGGCGCGCACGATATCGCCCATCTGCGGCGTGTCTGGATGAGCGCACAGCGAATCATGAACGGCACGCCCGCTGATCCGCTGGTGGTGCTGACCGCCTGCTATTTTCACGATGTGGTGAACTTGCCGAAGAACCATCCGGAACGTCATCTCGCCTCAACCTATGCCGCGACGGAAACCCAGCGCATTCTGCAGCAGGATTTTCTCGACTTCCCGGCTGAAAAGATTGATGCCGTGATGCATGCCGTTAAAACCCACAGTTTCAGCGCCGGCATACCGCCTCAGACGCTGGAAGCTAAAATTGTACAGGATGCTGATCGGCTGGAGTCGCTGGGCGCGATCGGGCTGGCGCGGGTCTTCTACACCGCCGGTGCGCTGAATCGGCCATTATTCGACAGCCAGGACCCGCTGGGTAAAGATCGCGAGCTGAATGATGTTAAATGGACGCTGGATCATTTCCAGAAGAAGCTGCTGCGTCTGCCGGAAACTATGCACACTGAAACCGGCCGCATGCTGGCTGAGCATAACGCAGATTTCCTGGTACGCTATATGGCTAAGCTTTATGCCGAGCTGCAGGGCAATCTGGTGGGAATGGATGAGGGTGTGCTGCGGGACTTCACACCTTTGCAAACCGAATATTAAATTTTTGTGACAGTGTATTAATCGAAACGGTCATCCGGTAGCGTGTAGCAATAAAAAAAAGGAGCTGCCCGATGACTGAAACTGTTAATTTAACAATTAAAATTGATCCTGAGCTGAAAGAAACGATTAAACAGCTGGCGCTGGAAAATCAGATTTCGATGAGCCAGGAGATTGTGCAACGTTTGCAGGCCAGTCTGGAAACGCATCCACATCCGGCGATTGATAATCAGGACATCACAGAAGAGGGGACTGAGGGATCCAGTGCCGCTGACGTGAAGACCGATGCACTAAGTGCAACAGAGCTGAAGCAGATTCGGCTGCTGCTGAAGAAGCAGAGCAAGAAGAAGAAATAAAACAGAAACCCGTCGCCAGACGGGTTTTTACTTTTCAGGGTTTGCTGAAACCGGCTAAATCTGGCCGCAACTCAATACCTCAGCGCGCAGGGAACAGGGTCAGATAAGGAAAGCGTCCCGCGGCAGGGACAAAAACGCCGGGAGCGTTTTTGAACAACGCAAAGCGTTGGCCCGGCTACGGGCGCACCTCAGGGATGAGGTGCGTAATTGCGCGGGCCGAGCGGTCATGGATGACAGTTTTTGCGTCTTTCCGATCTGACCCTGTTCCCTGAGCAGGCTCGATCTCACCGCTAATCTGGCCAGGTTTTACAGGAACCTGAAACCCGTCGCCAGACGGGTTTTTTCATTTCACGGTGCTTACGACTTCAGCTGACGGATATGTGGCAGTAACAGCTGAGCCACCGCTGCAAACACAGGCACCACCACCGAGTTACCAAACTGCTTATAAGCCTGGGTATCCGAAACCGGAATGCGGAACGGCTCGCGGCCTGGCACATCAAAGCCCATCAGGCGGGCGCACTCGCGCGGGGAAAGGCGGCGTGGCCGACGCGCCATGTTATCGGCATCCTGAAACTCCGCTTCGCCCAGCGCACTGTCCCAGCCGCGATCGATCAGAATCTCTGAGCCATCTTTGTAGTAACGTGCTGACAGCGTACGCACGCAGCAGTCAGGATTACGCGGATCGTTGAGGCCAAAGCCAAAGCCATTACCTTTGGCTTTATGTTTTTTCGCATACTGGTAGAGGTAGCGCCACAGGACCGGTGACAGGATATATTTGTCGTCCGGCGCACTCTCCAGCAGGCTCTGCAGGCTGGGTACCTGCGCCGGGTAGAAACGGCGGATATCGCGCAGCGTAAAATCCTGCTTTTTCAGGTCACGGCGAATACCCACCAGCACAATGCGTTCGCGATGCTGCGGCAGGAAGTGACGCGCATCGATCACTTTGGCATCCGGGCTGCTGGCACCCGCATCCGCAACGTCATACCCCAGTTCATCCAGCGTCTCCATGATAATGGCGAAGGTGCGGCCCTTGTCATGACTCTTGAGGTTTTTCACATTCTCCAGCACAAAGAACGGCGGCTTCTTGGCAGCCAGGATACGGGCCACATCGAAAAACAGCGTGCCCTGTACCTGACACTCAAAGCCATGTGCACGGCCCAGCGCATTTTTCTTGCTGACGCCCGCCAGCGAAAAGGGCTGACAGGGAAAACCGGCCAGCAGCACCTGATGATCAGGGATTGCCGCATCAATCGCGCGGTATATCGCTTCATCGTCGGTCAGACCTTCAGGCTGGGTGACCTGACGGATATCGGTATTGAAGTGATGCTCCAGCGGATCACTGTAGTGGTTGGCTTTGTAAGTGCGGACCGCCTCTTTATTCCATTCACTGGTGAATACGCATTTGCCGCCGATCGCCTCGAACCCCTTACGAATGCCGCCAATACCGGCAAAGAGATCGATAAAACGAAATTCAGGATTATCATAATGGGCGGGGCGGGCCGGCAGCAGCCCCTGTAACAGCGACAGTTCGGCTTCACACAGCGGTGGCAGGGCGGTTTTACCCTGACGAATCCGGTTCAGGAGTGCCGGCGTCCAGCAGGAAAATCCTGCCTGCTGCAGGCGGGCCGTGAGATCACGAACCGAATAGATTGCCAGCACCTGCTGAAAGAGTTCAGACGCATCAGCAGATGAAAGTGCAGCAGAGAGTGGTTCAGCGAGGGCGGCGGGATGCATGCGTTTTTCCTTAACAGTAAGGTGGCTATGCTATCACTCCAGACGCTGTGAGGAAATTGCCTGGATGTGATGTGCCCTGTGCCAGCCCCCCGGAATGTTCTGTTTTTGCGGCGCACTGTGTGAAGTCGTCGGGCGGCGGCTTTCACTTTTCGTGGCGCAGACTAGAGTTGAAGTACCAGCAAAAAAGGAGAGGTTATGGCTGATGTTCACTCCAGCGAAATACGCAGCAAAAATATGCGTGCCATTCGCGCTCAGGATACGGCCATTGAGCAACGTATTGCGCTGCTGCTGAAAGATCGGGGCTTCAGCTTTCGCGTGCAGGATAAAAACCTGCCGGGTCGGCCCGATTTCGTTCTGACAGAACATCAGGCAATTATTTTTGTTCATGGCTGCTTCTGGCATCGTCATCACTGCTATCTGTTTAAACTGCCAGCGACGCGCACAGAATTCTGGACCGGAAAAATCAACAGCAACGTTGAACGTGATCGGCGTTATGTGCGCCAGCTGCAGGAGAGCGGCTGGAAAGTGCTGATCATCTGGGAGTGTGCGCTACGTGGCAAACTGCGCCTGACGGATCAGGACCTGCTGGAGCGGCTGGAGGAGTGGCTGCTGGCGATGCCGGAGAGTGCCGAAGTCGACCATCAGGGCATTCATCATTACAACGCCGATTGCTAATCACAGACATAATTGGTTAGATCTGCGCTTTCTCCGTGGCCAGGAGCCTGAAATGAGCAGCATAAAACTGACGGTAAAACGCCTTTACCAGATTCGTGACGAGCGGATGGTGAATACCAAAGCGACCGCGCGGGTTTACTGCGGTGACAGGCTTGTCGCCACGGAGGAGATCACCGGCATGACCGAAAGCCCGGTCAGCAAATATCTGCATGCTGAAGGAGCAGCAGGCGAGACGGTGCGGGTAGAGTGGGATTGTGAGGGCATCGCCGAGATGACCGTTACGGAAATTGAGCGCTGCCCATGTTGTCAACATAACGAACCAGACTAAGGATAAGATTTTGGCGGGAACCAGTTTACTGACTTTACTTGATGATATTGCAACACTTCTGGACGATATTTCCGTCATGGGGAAAGTGGCGGCGAAAAAGACCGCTGGCGTACTGGGCGACGATCTGTCGCTGAATGCTCAGCAGGTCAGCGGCGTAAAAGCCAACCGTGAGCTGCCGGTAGTATGGGGCGTTGCCAAAGGATCGTTTCTTAACAAACTGATCCTGGTGCCACTGGCGCTGATTATCTCCGCGTTTGCGCCCTGGCTGATTACGCCGCTGCTGATGATTGGCGGTGCCTATCTCTGCTACGAAGGCGTGGAGAAGGTGATGCACAGTCTGCAGCATGACAAGCAGAGCAAATCACCGGAAGCGCGTCAGCAGCGACTCGATTCGCTGGCGAATCAGAATGCGGGAGAGTTTGAGAAGAAGAAGATCAAAGGCGCGGTGCGCACCGATTTCATTCTGTCAGCCGAAATTGTCGCGATTACCTTAGGCATCGTGTCGGAATCGCCGCTGCTCAACCAGGTGATTATCCTGGCGGGCATCGCAATTCTGGTTACGGTAGGCGTTTACGGCATCGTGGCGGCCATCGTAAAAATTGATGACTTCGGATTCTGGTTGCGTGAGAAACCGTCCCGCCTTGCGCAGGGTTTGGGTAGTGTGCTGCTGGCTGCCGCGCCCTGGCTGATGAAGATCCTCTCGGTGGTCGGCACCATCGCCATGTTCCTGGTCGGCGGCGGTATTGTGGTGCACGGTATCGCACCGCTGCATCATCTGATCGAGGAAGTCAGCAGTGGCTTCAGCGGCTGGATCGCTATGCTGCTCAGCAACGGCGCCAACCTGGTGCTCGGCTTTATCATTGGGTCGATCGTGCTGTTAGTGGTCAACCTTATTGCCAGAGTGCGCGGAAAATCGGTATAAAGCGCACTGTGATTTACGGTCAGGAGAATGACGATGAACGACGACATGTTTGAATTTGATATCGACGCACAACTGGAGCAGGCTGAAGCGAAAGCAGAGAAAAAAGCCAGCGAAGTGCCGGATGATCTCGGCGACGAAGCCGATTGCGAAGGCTGTAAAATCTGACGTCAGCGTCAATACTTCATCAAAGCGGATAAGTTTTTTTATCCGCTTTTTTTATTTTCCGCATATCCAGCTGATTAATTCCGAATTTGCCCTTTTTTTGCGTGCCTTAACAGGCAGGAACGTTATTCGCCTGCTATAAAGAAAATAATCACTCAGGTTAATAACACTCAGATTAATAACACTCAGGTTAATAAAAGGAGCGCATCATGGTTTTCGCAATCAGTGAAGAAGTACAGCATAAGGAAGAGGGGCAGACGATGGTGGTGACCGGCTACGCGAGTGGCATGGTGGAGTGCCGCTGGTATGACGGCTATGCCGTGCGCAGCGAAGCCTTTCGCAGCGATGAACTCTGCGCTCTGAATCCTGCGCAGCAACTGGCGGGCTGACAGTGTCAGGCCTGTGGGTTCTGCGACCCGCCAGGCCCGGTTTCTGCTTTTTCTGGCCCGGCACGCTCCCTGTGCCGCCCTGTTTTCAGACGTTACCGTCGTTATCTTCTTCAACCGCCTTATAGATCCGCTGCAGCACATCCGGGAAGGCTGACTGGACGCGACTCCAGCTCGGTATAAACGGCTTATCGTTAGGACGCTCAATAAACGCCTGACCCGCTTCCAGAATCGACTGGGTAAACATCTCTACCGCTGCCTCTTCCACATGCTGATCAAATTTCAGCCCGTTCATCGCCGCCTCATGGTTATAGGTCTCCATCATATCCAGCGCATTACGATAATAGGTTGCTTTCAGCACCCGGAACGAGTCGCTGGTCAGCGGCACACCCATGGTGGCGAGCTTACGCAGCAGTGACTGGACGATATCGCTGCTCATGCGCTTCAGGCCGCCGGTGCCGTCATCTTCAGCCAGCGGCTGATGCTTATGATCGTAGTTATCGGCGATCTCAACCTGGCACGACTGGCGGGTGGTGTAGTTACGGTAAATCTCTGACAGCACGCCAATCTCCAGCCCCCAGTCGCCGGGGATTTTAATCCCGTTCAGCACATGCGTCCGCATGGCGAACTCCCCGGAGAGCGGATAGCGGAAGCTCGACAGATATTCCAGGTATTCTGAATGGCCATAAACTTTCTGCAGCGATCGCAGCAGCGGACCCACCAGCAGACGTCCCACGCGGCCATTAAGCTTGCCATCCGCGACGCGCGCATAAAACCCCTTACAGAACTCATACTGAAACGCCGGGTTCGCCACCGGGTAGAGCAGGCGTGCCAGCATTCCGCGCTCATAGGTGACGATATCGCAGTCATGCAGTGCCACACAGCTGGTACGGTCTGACGCCAGCGTATAGCCGGTGCAGAACCAGACGTTGCGACCTTTGCCGGGATTAGTGGGTGATAAACCCTCTTTATCCAGCTCGGCATCAATCGCCTTCAGACGTGGGCCATCGTTCCACAGAATGCGATGCCGTTGAGGCAGACGGGAGAAAAACTCGCGGGCAAACAGGAACTGGTCACGGTCGGCGCGATCCAGCCCAATCACAATTTCATCCAGATAGGGCACTTTAGCCAGCTCATCGATGATTTTCGTCAGCGCCGGGCCTTCAAGTTCGGAAAACAGCGATGGCAGGATCAGCCCCATTTTGCGTTTGCGGGCAAAGCGTACCATCTCTTTTTCCAGCGACTCCACGCTACGGTGGGTGAGGTTGTGAAAGTTGGTGATTACGCCATTCTGATAAAAGTCACTCATCGCATCATCCTTTTAATGCCCGTGGGCAGCTCATTGAGGTTGAGTCAAAAAATAGTCCAGTCCTTCACGCCAGCCCTCAGGGCCATGGTGAGCCGTGTGATAGATCTGCTGCTGATCGGATCGGCTGAGTGTCACCGGTGTTTTACTGTAGCCCTTAATCACGACCGCATAATCAACCGCATCCAGCATCGGCGCATCGTTAGGGCCGTCACCCAGTCCGATGGTCACGCGTGCCTCACCGGGTGAATGCGCCAGCAGCCAGCGCAGGGCTTCGCCTTTGCCGCTGCCCGCAGGCATTACATGCCAGAAACGCCCGCCCTGGGTCAGCGCCAGGCCCTGTGCACGCAACGCATCATGGAACTGCTCAAACGCCTCGTCACTGTCGCGCCAGACAATCACTTCTGACGCATCGCGCTGACGCGACAGTTCTGCATCCGCCTCACTCAGGCCGGTCATTGCGGCCACTTCCGGATCAGAGAAGTCATGAAAGCCGGTAAAACGGTACGCTGTTTTCAAGGCAGCCAGCCGCTGGCAGATAGCGTCATAGGTCAGGGTGTTATCGGGCAGGCGGATACGCTGCTGATCATGCGTTTGCACCACGGCACCGTTTTCAGCAATAAACGGTGAACCACTGATGCCAAGCCTTTTTTGCAGCGGAATAATCTCGGCTGCCGTTTTACTGGAACAGATCACCAGCGGAACGGCGTACTGCTTTAACGTGGTGAGCCATTCGGTGGCCGCATCCCAGCGATAGGTATGATGGTCGAGTAACGAACCATCCAGATCGGTAATTATCATTAACGGCTGGTGGAGATCGGGCATTTACAGGCTCCTTTCATCACATTCGCGGCTAAAGCGGCGATTTTTCAATATTATAGTTGAATATGGCTCACACTTTTTTTCCTGCCACGCTGGCTGGAAATCCAGGATAATTCTTAAAACGAAACCGCAGTAAAAGTGAGTATGCAAGAAGTGTGCAGGGCTAAGTGACTGGCGGGCGCGATGTTTTTGGTAACAGCCGCTCCATAATTACCCGATCGGTTGCAGAAACGTGCATATCTGATGCTTGTTTCGAAGTCGGGAAAGGGTAATCTGCAGGGGTGTTAAGAATTCCCTGGTGTAACGAATTGAATTTTTACCCGGCCTTCCCGCCGGGTTTTTTTTTGAAATCGATTTCAGCGGTTCGCTTCATAGGCGCGATAATCACAAATATCAATTTCAAACGCCTCCGCCAGTTCGCTATAGGAGTGGAAAACCCGGCCTTCTACTTCCAGCCGTGGTGTCTGATCCTGCTCCATATACTCCCGTACCTCTCCCGACGTTCTGGCCTGAATTGCCGCCAGTAAACCTTCGACATCAATCTGCAGATCGGATGGCTGAGCATCGCCGTGCTGTTTTTCGTCTGTCATTTTCTGACTCCTGAGAGCAAACAGAGTAATCAGTATAGAACGCAGGGCAGAAAGGCGGGAGCGGAGAGATCGCAGGCAAAAAAAAAGCCCGCGCTGCGCGGGCAAAATCCTTGTTACTTTCAGGTTGGCTGCACCTATGGGGTGGTGCAGTGAGAAGAGTTTAAAGGTCTGACGCGTAAGAAGTCTTGCGGTGAAATGTTAAGGAATTGCAAAAGTTTCTCCTTACTCAGATTTACCTGACTTTTCGACTAAACAGAGCAGAATCAGCTATAGTTAGCGATAAAGCTGATTTTTATCAATACCTAAAGGAATGGTTATGGACATCTTACGAATTATTATCGCTATTCTGCTGCCACCACTGGGCGTGTTTATGCAGGTCGGTTTTGGCGGCGCCTTCTGGCTGAATATCCTGCTGACACTCTGTGGTTATATCCCCGGTATCATCCACGCCGTCTGGGTCATTGCCCGTCGCTAACGCGCTGCATCACCACGGTTCTTCGTTTAGACTGTACTCAGTCAATAATCTGGAGAACCGAAATGAAGGTAAATGACCGCGTCAGCGTCAAAACCGATGGCGGCCCGCGTCGTGTTGGCACCATTCTGGCTATGGAGCCGTTTAATGAAGGCACCATGTTCCTGGTGGCGCTGGAAGATTATCCGCTGGGCATCTGGTTTTTTAACGAGACCCACCAGCCGGATGGCATTTTCGTCGAGCCTTACCACGAAGCCTGAGCCTGACGCGCAATAAAAAAGCCGCCTTTCCGTTTGCCGGAAAGGCGGCTTTTTGCTGTCGGAGATTACGCGGCTGACATCAGCCGCTGACGGTTAACCGCTATAACCTCAGAAGGTTTCCCAGTTATCGCTGCCGCCTGCCAGCGCCGGACGGGGGGCCAGAGCCGGTGTCTTTAAGGGTGAAGATACGCGAGCAGCCACACCTGTGGTTGCAGGCGTGTCCTGCAGGCGGAATGCCGCGACCGCCTGCGTCAGTTTACCCGCCTGATCTTCCAGCGAGGCCGCTGCAGCGGAGGCTTCTTCCACCAGCGAGGCGTTCTGCTGGGTGACGTTATCCATTTCGGTGACCGCCTGGCTCACCTGCTGTATACCACGGCTCTGCTCGTCTGACGCCGCCGCGATCTCCGACATAATATCGGTAACGCGTCGTACGGCTTCGACAATCTCACCCATGGTGCTACCGGCTGCGCCAACCTGATGCGAACCGTCATTGATCAGCGTGACGGACTCAGCAATCAGCGATTCAATCTCTTTCGCTGCCTGCGCACTGCGCTGGGCCAGATTACGCACTTCGCTGGCCACCACCGCAAAGCCACGACCCTGCTCACCGGCACGCGCCGCTTCTACCGCCGCATTCAGCGCCAGGATGTTGGTCTGAAACGCAATACTGTTAATGACGTTGGTGATCTCAGCGATTTTTTTCGAGCTGCCGGAAATATTGGTCATGGTTTTCACGACGCTGTTCACCAGCTCGCCACCGCTGCGCGCTTTACCCGAGGCATCCGCGGCCAGCTGGCTGGCGTGATGCGCATTCTCGGCGTTCTGCTTCACCGTAGCGGTAAGCTGTTCCATGCTGGCTGCGGTCTGCTCCAGTGCCGCAGCCTGCTGCTCGGTGCGTGAAGAGAGATCGGTGTTACCGGCTGAAATTTCGCTGGAGCCCTGATAAATCGCGACGGCGCCTTCACGCACCGTACCAACGGTGGTCACCAGCGCCTGCTGCATCAGTTGCAGGTTATGGATGAGCGTACCAATCTCGCTGCGGCCATGGGGCAGGGGAGCGGAGGTCAGATCACCCTGCGCAATGCGTTCGATACGCAGCACCGACTGACGCAGCGGACTAATTACCACGCGGCGCAGGAAGACAAAGGTCAACAGCACCAGCACCAGGGCGGCACTGAATGCCACGGCCATGGAGATAAAGCCGATGCGCGACTGTTGATCGGCCTGGGCGGTAATGGCATTGGCGCGATCAGTTCGGATCTTGATCGCCTTCAGCAACACCGCGTTATAGTCGTCATCCAGCTTGCGGGTGACATCGGTCTCCTGAGCAATGATGCCCTCAAAGCTGCCCTGTTTACCGGATTCAATCATCGGTATCAGGCCTTTAGTAATGTAATCGTTGAAGCGAGCCTGCAGCGTGGCATCCAGTTCCATATCCGCGGGCGTCTTAACTTCACGAGCCTGATAAATCGCGAAGCCAGCTTTTGCCTGCTGGATCCGTTTTTCGGCGGCGGCAATATTGGCGCGAAACTCGTCCATTTCACCAATACGCGCGGCGGCACCGGCCTGAATAATGGTCAGGCGCGCAGTACGCAGGTGGTTTGAACTGTTAGAGAGGCCCATACGAACCTGAATTTCGTCCGTGGCATCATCGAGGGAGTGATTGCCGGAAATCAGAAAGTAACTGGCGACACCAATACAGAGTGCGAACAGCAGCAAAATGCCGCCGAAGATCAGGCTAAACAGCGGCACCAGGCGGAGATTCTGCCAGATGCCTGCGCTTTTCTGTCCATTATTATCTCGTGCAGTGTTCATATCCTTGCTCTCTTGAGGCTGTTGTTATAAGGCATAACATCGGCAAAAGAGCGTAAAGGCTTAGCGGTAAGAGTGAGACCTGGATCGCAATTCCGGGCAAAAAAAAACCGGCCAGAGAGGCCGGTTCTTCAGATGTTATGATCAGCGGATATTAACGTAAATACCTGAGGTCACATTATCCGTTAAACGCACCACATGATAAATAACCTGCTTATTATGGGTTTTGATTTTGCGTTTAATATTACCTTTGTGTGACGATACCGTTTTGGCCTTAATTTGCATTTTATCTGAGATCTGGATGGTATCATGACCTGACATCCACATCTTCAGCATGTTTGACTCAGTCTGGCTCAGCGTTAATGGATGTACATCCATGCCCGAAGAGATACGCGCAGACTGGTTAAGCTTCTTCTGCAAATAGGTGCTGAGTAAGGAATCCAGGGTCGATGTCTTCATCGATTTTGATGTAATAATCAGGTTCTTACGAACGTAGAGATATTCCTCAAAATGGATATTGCTAATCGCCATGAATATAAAGAACAGCGTGTCAGGATGCTGCGTAATAATGCTACGGATACGTTCACTGGAATCGGATTCATGAATGAAGCAATCTTCATTAATAAAGACGACACCAGGGTTTAATTGCTCACATTTTTGCTGTAGTTGCTCAATATCGGAGACAGAAGAGATATTTTTCTTCTTAACTCCTTTTGAAGACATGTAGTCTGATAATCCCAGGCGTGTGTAGTTGCAGGAATCCATAATAATAGTTGGCATAATAGCGACCCTCACCAATTTGTTATCCGTTTAAATCAACGATGAATACGCGTTGCGGTACGAGAGAGATTTCTTAGGTACTTTTTTATTCTGCTCGTGCAGTTTGGCAACAGGCAACCGCCCATAAAAGTCTTCATCCCTGACCCGTTCTGCAAAAAATTTGTGCTGCCATGACGTCACACATTCTCCGGCCATGGCGGGGATTGCCAGTGAAATGTCGGAGGTTAAGTAAGACTCATTTTTTTGGGAGCCAGGTCACTATCCTTGAAAACGCGGAGTTTTCTGATAGGACAATTCTCAAAAACATTTGTTTTACGAAAGTGTGATGTCTCAGCGTGCGATGACAATGCCGGAAAAAACATTTTTTAACAAGAAAAATCACCTAAAGATTTTTTTCTTGTAAATTCAGTGTCTTGTCGATTTTGCCTGCACATTCACAGTCTGACCGCTCCTGTGAACCACCCCACTAAAATACGCGAAGCCCGGTTTAATAAGAATTATTTTCAGACTCTCCGCACGTTTATCAGAATTTCCTTAGTTGCATTCTGGAAAACATGGTTCGGAAAATGCACGGATGGTTTTGCGATACTTAAGTATCGTTATGCAAAGATAGTTAGAAACTTAATGTTCAGGGACGGGATAGTTCTGTCAGGAACACGGCGAGTAAATCAAATACTTCACCGAACAAATGCTCACAGAACGGGGCTAGCAGAGGCATCAGCAAGCTGATGGTTAAAATTCCGACTGATAAGGTAATCGGGAAGCCAATTGCGAAGATTGATAACTGTGGTGAAACACGGTTTAACAAACCCAGTACCAGATTTACCATGAGTAACAAAACGATTAAGGGCAGCGCTAACATCATGCCATTAAGGAAAATTAATCCGCCAGATTTCACCAGCGCCATAAACGCATTGGCATTTAGCGGCTGACCGCCAATCGGCAGCGTATGAAAACTGTCCGCCAGCAGCGAGATCAGCCACAGGTGTCCGTTAAAGGTCAGGAACAGCAACATCGCCAGCATGTCGAGAAAACGGGCCAGAACCGGCATATTAAGACGGCTGCCAGGATCAAAAAAGGTGGCGAACGAGATGCCCATCTGTAAACCAATCACTTCCCCGGCAAGGCGCACGGCAGCAAAAGCGAACTGCATGGTGAAGCCGAGTGCAATACCAATCAGCATCTGCTGAATCAGTAGCAGGAAGCCTTCAGGGGAAAACAGGGTGACATTGACCGCAGGTAACAGCGGCATCAGCAGCCAGGTGATCATTACCGCCAGACCGATTTTGACACGTTTGCTGACGGATCGTTCATTGAGGATCGGTGCGGTGGCGAATAGCGCCATGATGCGCACCAGAGGCCAGAAGAACTGGCTGACCCACTGAACCAGCTGGCTGCTGTCGAGAGTAATCATCAGCCGATGATGTAAGGCAGGTTGGTAAAGACGGTGCGGATATAGTCCAGCAGCAGATTCAGCATCCACGGGCCGGCAATGATACCGGTAGTGGCAACCGCCAGAATCTTAGGAATAAAGGATAAGGTCTGTTCGTTGACCTGGGTCGCGGCCTGGATCAGGCTGATCAGCAAACCGCTGACCAGTGCGGCCAGCAGCAGCGGGGCGGCCAGCATCAGGGCGACGCGCATCGCTTCCTGTCCCATTACCATTACTGATTCGGGTGTCATGTGTTGCTCCGGTAAGAAAAGGGGGATCAGGAGTAGAAGCTTTGCGCCAGTGAACCGACCAGCAGTTGCCAGCCATCGACCAGAACAAACAGCATCAGTTTAAACGGCAGCGCGATGGACGCTGGCGGGACCATCATCATCCCCAGCGCCATCAGCACGCTGGCAACCACCAGGTCGATGATCAGGAACGGGATAAAGACGGTAAAGCCAATCTGGAAAGCCGTCTTCAGCTCGCTGGTAACATAGGCGGGCAGCAGAATACGCATTGGCACCGCTTCAGGACCGGCAATCGGGGCGGTATTCGCCAGACGGGCAAACAGGGCTAAATCCGCTTCACGGGTCTGACGCAGCATAAACTCGCGCAGCGGCTGGGCACCTTTATCAATCGCCACTTCCATGCTGATCTTGTCCTGGCTGAACGGCAGATAGGCATCCTGATAAATTTTGTCGAAGGTCGGCGCCATAATAAAGAAGGTCAGAAACAGCGACAGTCCGAGCAGCACCTGGTTAGGCGGCGCAGAGGGCGTACCCAGGGCGTTACGCAGTAAACCAAACACAATGATGATACGGGTGAAGCTGGTCATCATCAGCAGCACGGCCGGAATAAAGGTCAGCGCAGTGATAAAGACCAGCGTCTGTACCGGCAGTGACCAGCTCTGACCGCCATTCGGCAGCGAGTGACTCACCAGACCCGGCAGCTGGGCATGGGCAACCGGTGCCAGTAACAACAGTGGCAATAAAGGAAGCAGTCGACGCATCATTGTGGTTTTCCGGGACGTTTAACCAGGTTCTGTAACAGCTGACGAAAATCCTGTGGCGCACTGTTAACCGGCGTCACAGAGACCGGTTCACCCGGCGGCAGAGTATGCAGATGGGTAATCTGCTGTGCGGTGACGCCCAGCACCAGACGCGCATCAGCGGTATCGACAATCACCACCCGCTCGCGCTGGCCCACTGAGACGCTGGCTGTGAGTTTAAGCTCCTGGCCGCTGACCTTTTTCGGCGCGAAGCCGACACGGCGTGCCAGCCAGGCGCAGGCCAGAATCAATAAGATAATCACGGCTAACACGCTGCTGACCTGGGCCAGCATGGAGCCGGTCGAGATCGCCTGAGCGTGCGGTGCAGCCGGTTGCAGCGTTTGATTCTGGCTATTCATAATGTAACTCTTCAGCGACTCAGGCGACGCATACGTTCAGATGGGGTGATGATGTCAGTGATGCGCACGCCATATTTGTCGTTCACCACCACCACTTCACCCTGAGCAATCAGATAACCGTTGATCAGGATATCCAGCGGCTCACCCGCCAGGCCATCCAGTGCCACCACTGACCCCTGCGCCAGACGCAGCAGCTCTTTGATGGTCATTTTGGTGCGACCCAGTTCCACGGTGAGTTTCACCGGGATATCCATAATCAGATCGATATCCTGCAGCGATCCAGCGACGTTGCCGCTGTCGAATGATTTAAAGACTTCGTCGGTCTGCGGCGCACTGCCGCTGCCGACCTGCTCATTCATCGCTTCAGCCCACAGATCGTCCGCAGAGATATCGTCAGACGGTTTATTACTGTCAGTCATGGGGCTGTTCCTCGTTCAGCGAATTCAAAATCGGGTTAATCAGGTGTTCGACACGGAGCGCGTACTGACCATTCATCGTGCCATATTGGCTGGTTAAGACCGGGACGCTATCGACATGGGCGATAATGCGTTCCGGCTTCTCAATCGGCAGCACATCACCGGGCTTCAGCTGCAAAATCCGTGACAGACGCAGTGAGGTTTCGGCAAAGTGCGCGATCAGTTCCAGCTCAGAGTGCTGCACCTGTTTGACCAGGTTGTCGCGCCAGTGGTTATCTTCCTGACGTGAGTTTTCGAGCGGTGGATTCACCAGCAGCTCGCGCAGCGGTTCAATCATTGAAAACGGGATGCAGATATTAAACTCACCCACCAGGTTACCAATCTCCACCTGGAACGGCGTGTTAACCACGATGTCGTTCGGTGAAGTGGTAATGTTGGTGAACTTTACCTGCATCTCTGAACGTACATACTCGACGTCCAGTGGATAAATGGCCTTCCATGCGTCGCTGTAACCATCCAGCGCCAGCTTCAGCATGCGGCGAATAACGCGCTGCTCGGTATGGGTAAACTCACGGCCTTCGACTTTAGTCGGAAAACGTCCGTCGCCACCAAACAGGTTGTCGACAGCGATAAACACCAGGCTCGGTGAGAACACTACCAGCGCGGTGCCGCGCAGCGGCTTCAGGTGGATCAGGTTCAGGTTGGTTGGCACCGGCAGATTGCGTGCAAACTCGTGGTACGGCTGAATCTTGATCGCCCCGACGCTGATATCCGGGCTACGGCGCAGCAGGTTAAACAGCGCCATACGGAAACTACGGGCAAAACGCTCATTAATAATCTCCAGCGCCTGCAAACGCTCGCGAACCACACGGCGCTGGGTGTTCGGATCGTAAGGACGAATATCGCCTTCCGGTCCGTTTTGTTTCTTTTCTTCTTCCGCACTGCCGCTGTCGCCGTTTAAAAGGGCGTCAATTTCAGCCTGGGAGAGAATGCTATCGCCCATTGATTCACCTCAAAATGAAGGCAGTAAACAGCACATCGTTTACAGCCTGCGGAGGTTGACCTTTTACCAGCGGGGGTGTCAGCGCCTGTTTGACTTGTTCAACAAGCGCCTGCTTTCCTTGCTCTGTTGCCAGCGCCGTAGCGCTCTGACGCGAGAGCAGCAGCAGCAAACGGCTGCGCACCTCAGGCAGATAGTCGTTCATCCGACGCCGGGTATCCTCATCGGCCAGACGCAGGGTAAAGCCTACGTAAAGCACGCGGTCGGGATCGTTGTCGGGATTGACCAGGTTAACCGTAAATGTATCAAGTGCAAAAAAGACCGGAGCGGGAGGCGGTTCAACTTTCGCCACCTCAGGCTTATCGCCCTCATGTTTATTCATCATTCGCCAGACTGCATAGCCTGCCACGCTGCAAGCGGCCAGCGTCAAAATGAGCAACACTGGTATTAAGAGTTTACGTTTGCTGCCTTTTTTTGCTTTCGCGTTATCAGACATGGTGCAGTTACTTCCTGTGAATTATGGGCAAGCCTCTCGGCTCACGAGACAGATTATCCGCGTCTTAAGTCAAACCAATGGGTAGAAAAGACGCGGGTTTTACGCTTACCTTCAGCGTTTGCCGCTGTCAGGCGAAAGTGTCGACGGCGCTGTTGCCGCTAACGCGAGCCTGAAGGGCGGCGGGAACGGCGATCGGCGTAATGTCGGTGTCACTGTCCTGGGTGAGGGAGAAGCGGCCATGTTGTCCATCGCGGCGCGCCTCCTGCTGCTGCTGGAATTGCTGACCCTGCGCGGAACTGTCACTGCTCACCTGACTCTCGCCCAGGTTGATACCGCTCTCTGCCAGCGCGCTGCGCAGCTGCGGTATCGCGGCTTCCAGTGCTGCTCTGACGTGGCTATGGCTGGAAACCAGATTAATTTGTGCCTGGTCGTTATCCAGTTTCAGGCTGATCTGGATAGCGCCAAGGTCTTCCGGATGTAAACGCAATTCCGCGTTCTGCTGGCCGTTGCGACTGAACATCACAATCTGCTGACTCAGCGCCTGCTGCCACTCGTCGCTGCCCAGCTGTGAGTTCAGCATCGGCGTTGACGGTGTGCTGGTGGTCGCGGAGGCGGTCACCGGCGCGGGCAGGCTGCTGGCGGTGGCGATTGGCGTAGCGTTGACCGCGTTATCGCTGGCGCTGGCTTTAATCGCAGCCTGATCATCATGCTTAACCATGTTGCTCAGCGCCTGCTGGAAACTGCTGTCGAGCGTCAGGCCGCTACTGGTCGCACTCTGCGCCGTGTTGTTACTCTGGCTGGCGGCAGTGGTGACGGCAGGTTTGCTCTGTACGTCGCTTCTGGCGTCAGATTTTTCATCTTCGCCCGGTGCGTGGCTCTGCTGCGCGCTGTTCAGCAGTTGCGTCAGCGAGCTCTGGCTTTTCCGGCCGGTATCGGTCTGGGCGATCATCTCGCCCGCTTCACTGCTGACCGGGGTCGACGTGGTGGCTGTAACAGCCGCTACACCCGGTAACATGGCGAACAGCGCCTGCATATTCTGCATATCGCTGGCGCTTAAGGGTGCAACGTCCGGCTTGTCTTTATCATCGGCTGATTTTGACCAACCTTTAATATTTTCCGGCTTAAACAGAGCGGTCAGCGCAGCAGGATTTTCCAGTGCTGCCATCAGGGCATTCAGCGGGGCTTTCGGGCGGGCGTCATCGGCAATTTCTGCTTTGACGTCAGCGGATTGCGCCGCTTTTCCCTGCTGTTTAGCCAGGCCGAGTAACTGGTTTCCCAGTGCGGTCAGAAAGTCCTGCGGCAGGGCATCGGCACCCGCAGCAAGGTCAGTTGAGACTGAGGGTTCTGCGTCGGTTTTTACCGTCGCTTTCATAGCAATGTTTGGCAGCGTAATCATTCACCTCTCCTCGATGCGGCCCGTTGGGCAAATTCGTCCATCCGTTTCTGATCGAGACGGTTTTCCTGTCGTAATGCATTTTCCGCTGCGCGCGTAATCAGCGTCTGATAGGCGTTCAGCCGTTGCTGTTTGTCACGCCAGTTGATCAGCGCCTGTTCCAGCCGCTGATTCCAGTTATTAAGCTGGTTGCGGTGCTGCTCAATCGCTTTTTCCAGCGTCTGAATAAACTGGTGATAGTTGGTCCAGCGGGTGCTGGCAATGCCCGACGACATGTCATCGTTGAGCTTGTTGCGATATTCGTCCTGATAGTCGAGCAGCATCGTCAGCTGCTCGTTCGCGGCGTGCTGGCCGCGACGCATATCGCCTAAATAGATGGCAGCGCGTTCGAGATCCTGCTCCGCTAAGTCGCGCAGCGTATCGATGGCATTTGCAGTTTTCATTGCCGTTACCTCGCGTTAATTCGTGTGACTAGCCAAACAGCGCATGCAGATGCAGGCTGGCGTCGTCGTAATCACTGCGCTCAAAGATGCCCTGTTGCAGGAAGGCTTCCATCTGCGGATAGAGCGTGATCGCTTTATCAAGCATCGGATCACTGCCCGCGGCATAAGCACCGACGCTGACCAGATCGCGGTTACGCTGGAAGCTGGAGAGCAACTGCTTAAACTGGCGCACTCGCGCATAGTGGTTCTCATCGATCAGCGAGGTCATCGCACGGCTGATCGAGGCTTCTATATCAATGGCCGGATAGTGACCCGCTTCGCCCAGCCGACGCGACAGCACAATGTGGCCGTCGAGAATGGCGCGCGCGGAGTCGGCGATCGGGTCCTGCTGATCGTCGCCTTCGGTCAGGACGGTATAGAAGGCGGTGATCGAGCCGCCGCCGTCGATGCCGTTACCGGCACGCTCAACCAGGGCAGGCAGTTTGGCGAATACGGAAGGCGGATAGCCTTTGGTGGCCGGCGGCTCACCAATCGCCAGCGCGATCTCACGCTGCGCCATAGCGTAGCGGGTCAGGGAATCCATAATCAGCAACACATGCTGGCCGCGGTCGCGAAAGTCTTCTGCGATACGCGTGGCGTAAGCGGCACCCTGCATACGCAGCAGCGGCGAAACATCGGCCGGGGCGGCGATCACCACCGAACGGGCGCGGCCTTCAGCGCCGAGAATGTTCTCGATAAAATCTTTGACTTCGCGGCCACGTTCGCCAATCAGACCGACTACGATGACGTCCGCTTTGGTGTAACGCGCCATCATGCCAAGCAGCACGCTTTTACCCACGCCCGAACCGGCGAACAGGCCCATACGCTGTCCGCGACCGACCGTCAGCAGGGCGTTGATCGCTCGCACGCCGGTATCCAGCACGTCGGTGATCGGCGTACGCTGCAGCGGGTTAAACGGCGGGGTGTTCAGCGGCGCGCGATAGCCGGTATCCGGAGACGGCAGGCCGTCCAGCGGTCGCCCGCTGCCATCGAGTACGCGGCCCAGCAGTTCCGGCCCCAGCATCATCTGTTTGCCTGCCTGCGGGTTCTCTCCGTTCTGGCGCGCATAGACCCGCGCACCCGGTAAAATGCCGTCCACTTCTTCCAGTGGCATCATCAGCAACTTCTGACCGTTGAATCCCACCACTTCGCTTTCGATTTCACTGATGGTTTTGCCATCGTTGCGTTCGATTACGCAGGTCGCACCCAGCGGCAACTGTAAGCCGGTTGCTTCCAGCACCAGGCCGGTGGCGCGGGTCAGGCGGCCATAACGGCGCACCGGCTGCACCTGGGCGATGCGTTTCTCAAAGGCATCGAGCGAGCCGAGCCAGCGATTCAGACGAGTGGTCATTACAATTCTCCCGGTGCGGCAAGACGGCAGAGTTCCTGCCAGCGCGTCGCGACGCTGGCATCCAGATCGCCATCTTCGGCGCTGAGTTTGCAGCCGCCAGGATGCAGGGTGCTGTCAGCGATCAGCCGCCAGCCGTGCAGATCCAGCGTCGGCCCCAGGGTCTGCTCAATGCGTTGTAAGTCATCCGGGTGAACGCGCAGTTGCGGTTTGCCGCTGAACATCGGTTCCTGCTGCAGTAACCCCTGAATCTGGCGCAGCAGGGCGGTGCCATCCACCGTGGTCGCCTGACCAATCACCGAACGTGCCGCTTCCAGCGCCAGTTGCATCAGACGGGCCGCAATCACGCTGTCCAGCGATTCCAGCGTGTTCTGGAACTCGGTTACCAGCTGCTGCATACGCGCCTGAAGGGGCGCCTGCTGCTGCTGGGCATCGGCCAGACCCTGCTGAAAACCGGCGTCGTAGCCGGCTTTCTGGCCTTCGGTCACACCCTGCTGATAGCCTTCGTTGTAACCCTGGCCCTGTGCCTCTTTGCGCATCTGCTGCTGCAGGCGTTCGAGCTGCTGTTGCTGCTCATCAACGCCATCTTCAGCTTCGTAAATTTCTGGCTGCAGCTCCGGTTCAGCAGGCTCATCGAAACGGCCTAAATCCGTGGGCTGCCACAGCTGCCAGGGGCGCGCAGAAAATGCATCAGACATAAGTTTCCTCGCCACCACCAATCACCATCTCGCCTGACTCGGCCAGGCGGCGTACCACCAGCAGGATCGCTTTCTGTTCGTTTTCCACTGCGGACATACGCACCGGGCCACGGTTGGCCAGATCGTCGCGCAGGATATCCGCCGCACGGGCTGACATGTTTTTGAGGAACTTCTCGCGCAGTGGCTGTTCGGCACCTTTCAGTGCAACCAGCAACTGCTCGGACTCCACTTCCTGCAACAGACGCTGGATGCTGCGGTCGTCCACTGCCACCAGGTTTTCGAACAGGAACATCTCGTCGATAATTTTCTGCGCCAGTTCGCCATCGAAGTCGCGTACGGCTTCGATAACCGCCTCTTCCTGCTGCGTTTTCATCAGGTTGATGATCTCGGCTGCGGTTCTCACGCCGCCCATCTTCGCACGCTTGAGGTTGGTGCCATCCAGCAGGCCGTTCAGTACTTCTGTCAGTTCGGCCAGCGCGGCTGGCTGGACACCACCGAACGTGGCGATACGCAGCATCACGTCGTGACGCAGACGTTCGTCGAACAGCGCCACAATATCGGCGGCCTGGGCACGCTTGAGGTGGACCAGGATGGTGGCGATGATCTGTGGATGCTCGTCGCGAATAAGGTCGGCAGCAGCCTGCGGCTCCATAAAGTTGAGCGTTTCCATGCCGCTGGTGGTGTCGCGCGTTTCGAGAATGTCCTCCAGCAGGCTGGAGGCGCGCTCTTCGCCCAGTGCCCGGGTCAGCACCGAACGCAGGTATTCGTTGGAGTTCAGGCTCAGCGCCGCGAACTGCTCAGCATCCGCTTCGAACTCACGCAACACTTCAGTTAGCTGTTTATGCGACACCTGACGCATGTTGGCCATCGCGCCGCTCAGGTGCTGGACCTCACGCTGGTTCAGGTGTTTGAAAACTTCCGCGGCGCGCTCTTCGCCAATGGTCATCATCAGGATGGCGCTTTTTTCGGTTCCGGTCAGACTCATAGCTCTTTACTCATCCATTCGCGAATTACCAGCGCTACAACGCGCGGATCGTTTTCTGACATGTCGCGGATGCGTTGACTCATCACTTCTGCGCTCATGCGGTTGTTAGACTTACGTTCCTGATCCAGCTCATCTTTGCTGAGCTGCACATTAAAGGCTTCTTCTTCCGGTTGCTCAGTCGCACGAGCGGCAACGGCTTCCGCGGCGGCTTTCTCTGCGGCCTGCTTGCGAACCAGGTGCGGACGAACCAGTTTGCGGTAGAGGATGAAAGCGACCAGGGCAATCAACAGCCACTTACCGGCGTTCATCAGCTGATCAAAGAACGACTGCTGTTGCCAGAAGGGCAGATCGGTGGTCACTGGTTCAGTGGTGTTGAACTGCGAGTTCACCACGTTGATGCTGTCGCCACGGTTCTGGGAGTAGCCCATCGCTTCGCGGGTCAGATCTTCAATCTGCTTCAGCTGCTGTTCGTTCAGCGCAACCGCTTTGCCTTTATCATCTGCACGGAAGTTCACCACGACCGCCACCGACAGGCGCTGTACGTCACCAACGTTGACCTTGGTATGACGAATGGTGCGATCCAGTTCGTAGTTCACCGTGTCGTCACGACGCGAGTTGGTCGGTCCGGCACTGGCCGCTGCGGTGCTGGTGGTCTGGTTAGCGTTATTCGCCGCGTTGTTCTGACCGTTAGCATTCTGACCATTGGCGTTCTGGCCATTGGCGGCATTATTGTTCGGCGTCGTCACCGGCGCAGTGTTTGCTGGCGCAGGCTGGTTAGAGAGCGCGCCCGGCACGCCGCCCGGATAAGGGCTGCCTGACTGGTCGCTGGTGCTGGTCTGACGCGAACGAATCGCTGAGTTCGACGGGTTAGCGTTAGGCTGATATTTCTCGTCGGTCTGCTCGGCGGTGTCGAAGTTAATCTGCGCGGTAACCTGCGCATGCACATTGCCCTGACCGAGAATCGGATTCAGGATCGCTTCGATACGTTGCTGGTAGCGAGCTTCAACTTCAGAGGCATACTTGAGCTGTGCATCATTCAGGTCGCGACCGGCGGAGTCAGAGCGGGTCAGCAGGCGACCGGTCTGATCGACCACGGTGACGTTGCCCGGCGGTAAACCGGCGACGCTGCTTGAGACCATGTGGGCGATGGCCTGAATCTGGCCTTCATCCAGCGCACGGCCAGGCTGCAGGGTTAAGGTAACAGAGGCGGATGGCGCTTTCTGCTCACGCACAAATAAGGTTGGTTTTGGCATCGCCAGATGAACACGGGCGCTTTTAACCGGACCGAGTGATTCGATGGTACGAGCCAGTTCGCCTTCCAGCGCGCGCTGGTAGTTAACCTGCTCGCTGAACTGGCTGATACCGAACTTCTCTTTATCCAGCAGCTCAAAACCCACCGAGCCGCCTTTCGGCAGACCCTGCTGAGCCAGACGCAGACGCAGCTCATGCACGTTCGCTTCCGGCACCATCAGCGCGCCGCCATTTTCGGCGAAGCGATAAGGGATGTTCATCTGCGTCAGCTGCGTGACGATGGCACCGCCATCTTCATCTGTAAGGTTGTTATAAAGGACGCTATAGCTGGGCTGCTTTGCCCAGAGCACCATCGCGATCACTATCGCTACAACGGCGGCGGCAGCGACGATTAAAGGAATACGCGGATTTGCGCGCAGGCGAGCGAGCAGGTCACCGAAGCCTTTCTTTTCTTGTTCTGTTGTGGCGGCTGTACTCGCATTCATGACCGTTTCCTGCCTGACGTAATTGACCGGGTAAGTTGAGATGGCAAAACAGACTCCCTGACCTGCGTAGATAAAATTTCCACTTCAATGCCAGGCATTATTAGGTGATAAGCAAAATTCGATGCCTGGATAAGGTAGGGTTTTTGATGTCATTTAGCGGCTTTGTCTCATTGACAACGTGCTAACTTTTGCTCACATCAAAAATGTCATCCTCTTTAATAAGGTATCGTTCATGTCCATTCAGGCAATTGATGGCGTACTGCAGCAGCTACAGGCGACCTCACTGCAGGCCAGCAACCGCAGTAGTGAAGCCCCTAATCAGATCGATTTTGGTGCGACTATGAAAGCGGCGCTGGATAAGATCAGCGAGACGCAGACCACCGCCCGCACCCAGGCGCAGGATTTTGAGATGGGGAAACCGGGTATCGCGCTTAATGACGTGATGGTCGATCTGCAGAAATCGTCCATCTCAATGCAGATGGGTATTCAGGTCAGGAACAAGCTGGTGTCGGCGTATAGTGAAATTATGAATATGCAGGTTTAGTGAGTCTGGTTTATTGAATCTGATCGGTAGTTAGATGAGGTCGACTTGGTGTGTAGTATCTGTAGGACAAGTTCGTTGAATTTTTTCCTTCAGAATGCTCCTTAGTGCCTCATCATTTTCCTTCAAGCAGTATCCGCGTACCTGATAAACCCTCTGAGCATTTACATCCCCCATATGATTAGCGATGAAGTTTGGATTTACGCTAGCCGAAAGTGACCAGCACAAATAAGTATGTTGGAACAGATAGGACTTCTGGCAGGTCAGCCTGGCTTCTCTTAATTTTACCCGACATGCCTGCTACATTGATGAAAATGAATTGTGTTTCCTATTCTCATTATTATTGTTGGGGTGTATGGTAGGATTAAAACCAAGATACTATTCTCATCATTGTTTTGTGTAAACTTGCTAAATCGCCACGAGTCTGGCTTCCACATCAGGGGCACTCAAGCTGACTGAAAAGGGATATGCACGCAAATGTTAATCCAGTATCGTGCCACCTGCCAGACTCCGGCGACAGTTTGATCCAGACGCCTGGATGAGCGCTGGGTGAAGGAGATCACTTTTATACGGATACAGGAGGCTAGTTGTATCTGATTATAGTTGATCTGTAATCACAGAATGTTATTGGCTGCAATAATGCACACCTCATGATAAATTCCTTGTCCTGAATACACATGTAATGGCGATGTGGCGGCGTGGTCCTGCTGGTTACTGAGATCAGGGAAGACAGTATACAAAGCATGAGAGGCTCCCTTTTCTGCAATCGCGCAGTCAGCAATGCTGCATGAGTTGTCGCGATAAACGCCACGATAAACGGCTATAAAATTTTGTCAGCTACTGAAACGCGAATTGATTAAAAAAAGATCTAGAAAAGCGGGAGGAAGCTCATAGCGATATTTTTGATTAAATGGAAATATTGATAACTGTAGGTATAGGCATGGTCCGGGCATTCCGATGCCACCGATGGAATATAGAAAACATTATTATCAATATAGATAATATGCCTGGATATTCCGTGGCGACTTAAACATCTTTTTTATCTGATTTTAATATCAAATCTTATGCAACTAGCAGTATGAGGCTTGGAAAGTATTAACTTATAGTCACACCAGCCCTGTAGGTTATCGATAGCAATACAGCCTTCTTTTAGATCAAAACTGAGGCCGCAACTGAATTTCATATAACCGAATGATTATTGTTATTAATCTATAAAAAAAGCCCCCTTGGGGGCTGTTTTTTTATTTGAATATTGAATATCCGTAAATTTTAATTTCTTCTTTTTCACTAACGTTTATTCTTAATTCAAAATCATCTACATCATTATCGAGATGGAAAGATGATTTTATAACACTATCATCACCGCTGTTTGTCATCGGGATTTTAATAGAAACCCCTGATTTTGAAGAAAATATTTCAGCTTCTGGATTGCCGCTATATATCTGACCAGTCATGACTATCTGATAGTCTCCCTTTTTAAGTCTGGCATAAGGACCTGAAATCATAAATCCCTGATTTCCATTACTCCTTATCCCACCATCAACATCAATCCTATAATTACGTAACGGTAATGAATCAGGTTTGATTTTTTTGAAAGAAACTCCATTAGGTGGAAGAGGCATTTTATCCCAGACAAGGATTTTCATCCCATGAAAATCAATAATTTTTTTCGGCTCACCGAATTGATTAATTGCTGCATCAATCTCAGATTGGTCACGGGAAATCATGAAGTTTCCATTTCTTTCATACCAATCATCGCGAGAAAGCCAATATCGCGGTCTGATCGTTCCATCTGTAAAGACAGGATAGATGTTAACTTTACTAACAGAAGTTAGTATTGAAGCTTTCCAGAACTCGCCGTATCCATTTAAAAGGTTTTGTGATTGCAAGAAATCTCCCAGTTTTGAGTAGTATTTCTCTTCCGTTTCCTGTGATTTATAAATCCAGGCAAGATTACTTACTGCAATTAATATTAATGCTATTTTATAAGCAGTCTTATTTATCGCTATATTTCTGGAAATGAGTAACGCTACACTTAATACAGAGAAGAACAGAAATCGGGTAGATGTAATATCAATAGCAACGGTGCTTAAGATGAATGCACCAAACGGAACTAATACAGAAAAAATTAGAAGCGTATCAACCAGGGATTTTCCAAAGCTCTTGATAGCCGACCTAATAAAAAGCACGATATAAATAATTAAAAATAAAGATTTTATCGTAGAAACGACAGTGGTTATTGAATCTCCGTTAAAATTTATTGAAAAATAATACAGCACCCCCTGATATGCAAGGATGGCATTAGTAATCATTATGGGCATGGATGCGATGGATTGACCACCTATACCGGGTACATCGTATTTGAAATACAAAGGTAATATCAATGATGCAATTTTATAAATGAGAATTGATAAGCAACATGCCAGAGCAATGATGAGATCTTTGTTTTTTCTTTGAAGGATATAATGTATTGATGATGAAATAAAGCAAGGTATTATAAAAATGAATACTATTAATTTATCTGATTCAGCAAAAATGCCACATAATAAAGATGCTATAAGTAGCTTTGATATTGGTGACTTCAGGGACTCATTAGAAAGTAGATATAGACATGCAACTGATAATAGATATATCCCACCATGGATGTTAAGTTCTATAGCATTAGCAATGCTGAAATAAGTTGGTATCAAAATAACAGGAGCTACTAAATATAGGCCGCTATTATTTTTTAGTAAAACTATTCTAATCGATAAATAGGAAAGGAATGAATAAAAAATTGCAGGCATCACATGAGATAACGCAGGTGTAAAACCAAATAATTTTATAGCTAGCGCTGTCCATACTATATCTGAAAAAAGGTACGATTGAGTTGAAAGATGCCATCCGGATAAAGATGTATTTCCGTTGGCTAAGTCTCTTGCTATAAGAAGAGAAGACATGTTATCGCTATTGGAACCGAACTGATAAGATAGCCATGTATAGAAAACAAAACTAAACAATAAATAAACGAGTGGGAATAATCTTTTCATTACGCTCATTTTACATCCTATAACAAAAAATTTTAACATAATAATTTACATATAAAATCATGGCAGAATTTTACCATTAATTTGATCAAGATAAAATGATGGGAAAGAAAAATTAATATTAATAATGCAATCAAAACGTTTTATTGAGATCTGTATCCTTCCTTATTTTTTTGTGCCTTAGCCTGTAAAAAGGCTGCTCAATTAACCGTAGGGAGGCATAAGACATGATTAATGATGAGCCAAGAATAAGTAGCGTACCACCTACGCTAATAACATTGAAACCCATTTTGTTATACAAATAAAAGAACATCAAATGATTCAGATAGACGCCATAGCTGAGATCCCCTGCAAGACGATCGAGGAAGCTTCTCAAGTTAGCTTTAAATAGCATCCATACAACAGGGACTCCGATTGTTATTCCCGAAAGAACCTCTTTATTGAAATCATGAGATAAAGATTTGTTATTAAGAGAGAATAAAAGCATAATGGTTGAAATAGAATAAAAAAATGCTAAAGATTTAACCTCATTGCTCGCCATCATACTACCTAGCAGGAAAATGAATAGCGTGCCTGTAATCATCCTGTATCCAAAATAGTCCGTGTTGATCAGACCAATATAAGCAGGAATGAAAAGGGCAAAAGAAATTGAAGCTGATAACACTTTTCTTTTGCTCAGCAAAATTAAAGGTATGAGTATGTAAAATTGCATCTCCAGCCCAAGAGACCAGGATTGAGGAACTATGATGTAATCGTTAAAATAGACAGTGAAAAAATTCAGAGGAAGCATTGTAGAATTAACTATTAATTGAGTTGCATCAACCTTAGTTGTACCGTCACAAAATATATACAGGCAAGTAGTAACTATCATATAGAATATGAATTGCGGAAAAAGCCTCAGTGAGCGATCAAGATAAAATGATTTGATATCGTTTTTAAAAGGAAATTTAGCAGAAATTAATTTTGTGATTACGTAGCCGCTTATAATCAGGAATGAAACTACGGCAGTCACACCCTGGTTGTAACCTGGCAGTTTCAAGCCGCAATGAGAAAAGAGAACCATCACCGCCAGTAAAAGTCTATAGTATCCCACTGCGCACCCTAATGTTTATATTTTTCTGAAAATTTTAATCTTAGCTTGCATACATTATCATAATCTTAACATGATTGTGAAAAAAACACCCGACGATGCGATATTTTTCGTACTCGCTTCGGCAGGCTGAAAGGTTGGTGAGCTGCTGCCCGTTGATTAATACACCTCGATATAAGTAATGTTTTCATCAGCAACATGAGGATATCCCATTAATAAGCGTTTCTTCAATGAATTAATCATTCGTATTCTTCGCGAGGCATAAGACAGGATTCTGCCCGGGAAAGCTGCCGCAGACATTTTGTTTCATACGCCACCTTCTATACCTGAAGAAGGAAATCTTGCTGCATGGAAGGACCTGGAGTGAGCAACTTTAGTGATTGAAGAAGAGAACGCCCGGCTCAGGAAGTTGTTTGACGAAGACATGCTGAATAAGGAGGCAATTCTGGTGGCACTTGTCCGTAAGTACTGATTACAGACCCGAAGCGGGAAGCTGTGGTGTAAATGTGTGCACTCGTCTGTTGCAACGTTGTTCATGCAGGCTCGCAGGTTTGTCTCTGTCGACTTTCCACTATTAGTCTCAGGATCCGACTAAGTATGCATATTGATCAGGGCAAATCACTGAATTGGCACCTGATCGCGGAAGCTTTCATTACAGGCGCATCCGACGCATAGCTGCGTCGAAAGGCCTTTCACTAACGGGTATACCACATTTAGCCCCTTAAGGTCCTGAGCGTGAAACATAAACGCCGTCTTAAATGCTGGCGGCCGGACGGTTTCCGCATCTTCGCCCGGATGCGCTGAACCTTACCTGGTAAGTGCATTTCATCATGGACGCTCTAACCACGGGTTGCGCACTGAGTCAATGGACCTTTGAGCATTGCTTGAACTTAGGCTTATCCAACCGGGCAAGCCGATGCAGACGGATTTATTGAGCGTATTAACGCACAATGAAAAATGAATGCCTGAATAAGTACATGCTCAGCAATATTGTTTTAACCCGATAAACGATTAAGGACAGGCGTCAGGCTCTACCGAGTGCTTTTCATATCTATCGATTATTTACCTGAATTCGGCTAAATTTGTAGTGGGCTGGCAAAATGGGAAGGATGAAGAGAAACCAATCGACCTTACTGGCGGAAGGTTCTATCCAATCCTGGGAGGATGTTGCTTTAGCAATCATTGGCGTAGGCATATTATCAGTTTTTGCAAATGCTCTTTATTACACAATAACATAGCAAGAAATTTTAATAATATGCCATAACCAAAATTAACTTTGTTGTTCTTGATTTGGCTGCTCACATAATGCAACCTTTTCCTCAATAAAATACTTGGGTCGTTCTTTGGTTTCCATGTAAATTTTACCAACATATTCACCAATAATACCTAAAGAAAGCATTTGAACGCCACCAAGGAAGAATATTGCTATCATTACTGAAGTCCAGCCCTCTACGGTATTTCCTGAAAACTTCTCAAACAAAGCGTAAAGTGCAGCAAAAACTGAGATAAAGCTAATAGAAAACCCAAGAGCAGCAATGGTGCGAAGCGGAGTTACTGTTAATGAAGTTATCCCTTCAATGGCAAGCCCGAGCATTTTTTTCAAAGGATACTTTGACTCACCCGCTAATCGTGCTGCCCGTGCATAAAACACTTTTTTAGATTTAAATCCAACTAGCGGAACAAGCCCCCTGATATACAGGTTTTGCTCTTTGTACTCCAGAAGTGCATCTAGCGCCCTTCGGCTAAGAAGCCTATAGTCGGCATGGTTAGGGATTTGTTTGACCCCCATCCAGCTCATTATTTTATAGAAGAATTCAGCGGTCAGTCTTTTAAATCCTGAGTCAGTTTTTCTGTCATTTCTGACGCCGTAGACAATATCGTATCCTTCCATGTAACCACTTACCATCTTTTCGATTACGGCAGTATCATCCTGCAAGTCAGCATCTATACTTATAGTTATGTCAGCGTCTGACTCGTTTAATCCTGCCAGAAGAGCAATCTGGTGACCGCGATTACAAGAAAGCTTTATACCTTTTATTAATGATGACTGAAGCGAAGCCTGACTAATTAAACTCCATGTCATATCCTTACTGCCATCATCAATAAAAGTTATTGAGCTGTGGTGAGATATTATGCGACGATCAATTAAACTTGTCAGAATCATCTGAAGTTCTGAAAGGCAATGTAAAAAAACATCTTCCTCGTTATAACAAGGGACAATTATATCTAACGTGGGAATATTCATTATTTCATTACCCATAACTTATTTATCAGAAATCCCGTAACTGTATAGATCACCATGCCTATAAACTGTGCTACATAAGCGTAAGAGGGCATGAAAATCAGGAATAATTTAATAGCAATAATGTTTAATATCCAGCAAAAAAAGCTTGAAACCATAAAACGTGCAAGTCTTGGCAGTGAGATTTCAGTAGAAAAAGTAAACAGTGAGTTAGCAACAAAGCTGAAAAGAATGCCAGCTGTATACCCTGCAGCATTGGATGCATATACTCCCAAGCCCCAGTGCATAAGGAAAAATATTACTAAGCCTGTTATACCGGTATTTGTCAGCCCTACTAAGGCATACCGCGTTGCCTGACCTCTGGTCGATGTTGTTGACACAAAGATTTCCTTTATAAAAATTTCCTGGATCTTACCATTTAATAAAATGCTTACAAGCATAGAGACAAGAAATGGATGTGTTTGTAGACTGTGCCGATTTGTTCAAAAGATCTCTTCCATTCAACTCTGCACAACCATATTTGGCTTCCAGCTAAGCGACACACAGGGCAGAGGTTTTCCGCTTGCTTTCATCTCATCCAGTTAACAGAGCGATAGATCACATGCCATTAGATTTCCATCAGGGAATCTGCTGCCTGGAAGTGGGTGTAGTGATGATTATAGTTCTGGCCAGCATTGAGCTCAGACCTAAAGAGTGATAGCGCCATAAAGGCAATGTCAATATAAGAATTTATATTGTCCCATTACACAGTATCAACCCTGATGCGCATACGGCAGTCGAAGGCTGTGCTATAGCACGTTCAGGGAGATGAAAGATAGTACAGTCAATTTTGTTCGACATATTTTTAAAAGGATGTTTTGCGCTAAGTATCCTGAACCGCCCTGTCCGTAGCATACAGGTGATCATGCCATGGCCATTAGCTATACTCCTCGTCATTAAGCCAGAAGGTGCGTTAACTCTCTGACCCGACCCCTCATCACCCATCAGCAGGACGCCAGCCCAATGCTAAAAAAACTTATCCTTATCGCATCGTTAATCAGCTTATCTCTTCCAGCCTTTGCTGCCACGCAGTGCGGGCCGTTCTATCTTAAACCTGACAAGAGCGGCTGGTTCTCGGTGAATGGAGAACGCGCAAAAACGCAGAAAGTCACCTTTGCGAAAGAGAAGGGCGATTACGACAACGCGACCGTCAAACTGCTGGTGAAAAACAGCAAAGCGCCGGGAATGGTGGATATGGAGCTGACGAACCGTGAGGGCAAAGGGCTGTTAAGAGCTGAAATCGTCCGCACCAGCCAGAGTCAGATCCGCATACGAGGTGCCTATGATTGCGAACCGGCTAAATAGGCTGAGCTTCTACTGCCCACTCCTGAACATGGCATAGCCCGGAAGCGGGCGTGATAAAAGCCTTAGAATAGAAGAGTGCGAAAGATTGTCAGGCCAGCGCTTGTGCTCGGGCTGGTCTGACAACGTATGCCAACTCCTGATCATCCATTCTGTATCACGCACATGGCGACGATGCCTCTAACTCGATGTTTTGCACCGCGCGATCATCCCTGAAACTGCTGTGCTGATATCTGATGCTTTTGGATCATAGTAAAATGTCGCACTAGTCTGATGATGGCTGAACTTTGCAATTTCAACCCAGGCCACGGTTTCATCATCCTGTTCAAGGTTATATCGCTTCGTGCCATCCGGCAGGGGGTCATCCTGCTCCAGATAGAGTTTTTGATCCTGTGCCGCTACGTTAAGGCAGGATTCAACCTGAAAAGGAGGACCGTCGAAATAAGCGGTTTTTGTTGTCGGGTGTAATCCAACCCGTCCCATATCTACGCATCCGCCCATCAGACTTATGCTCAGGGCAATAATGATCTTCTTCATGAACGAAACCATCATAGTTATTTTGTTGACCAATAATATCCGGATATTGATCGTATCGCTCATTTTAATCAAAAATCTGCGCTTAATATTGCTGGCGTTACGGACTATATGTAACATTCTGCGCAACGCATTATGATGGAAACAACGAGCATAAACAAAAGGTAGCCTGCATCAGGTGACTCATGCTGTCTGCTGGTGTTAACCGTTGTCAGGTGAATGTCAGGTAAATATCACTCTGAATGGTTGCTCATCATATCGTTAGTCTGCTTTGAGGTGGATGCCCGAAAATCATTGCCTGCAGCCTTTGTTAGCCAGTTTATTATAAACATGGATAGTTTTACGCAGTACATTACACACACATCAGGTTCACTAAAAAACGACCCAGTAAAAGGCGTTATACCTCTGTTGTGTTACGCATGTTGAGGTGTCCTGATGAAAAATCCTTACTACTTAAGTGCCTCTGAATATTATGATTTATGACTGTTTTTTGTACTACGATGAAGATATCTTGCTTGAGATGCGTCTGAACACGCTTGAGCATGTTGTTGACCGGTTTGTCATTGTGGAATCGCGATATACCTTTACCGGAAAACGCCGGGAAAAGCTTCATTTTGATATTGAGAAGTTCGATCGTTTCCGCGATAAAATTATTTATATTGTTAACGATATTGCGCCCAGATTTTATCAGGAAGCCTTTAAATCGAATAGTTCTGTGGTTAATGCGGGAGAGACAGATCCCTGGGAAAATGAAGCCACTGCACGTAATCAGATTATGCAGGGGCTGGCCGGCGCGCAGGATGATGATATTGTTATTGTGTCAGACGTCGATGAAATTCCCCGACCCGAGGCGATAAAAGCATTCAGTCATCAACATCTTTGCACGACGCTGCATCAGCAATATTTCAATTTTAAATTTAATGTCCGGGTTTTAAATGACGACGGCACACCGCGCTGTGCCACCCTGGCAAAAATGGTGACCTGTAAAACGCTGCGAAACTTTTTTATGGGACAACCGGAATTGCTTCGCAATGTTAAGCGTCGTGGAACACCGATACGCGAGAACTGGTTGCGCTGGAAGTGGCTAAATTTCCGGACGAAAACCATTAAGAACGCAGGATGGCATTTTTCCTGGGTAATGAGCGATGAGCGCATCAGTGAAAAAATGTCTTCGATTTCTCATACCGAACGTAACTGTCCCGAATTTAATAATCCGGATCACATACGGCGCTGCGTTGAGAACAATATTGATATCTGGAATCGTCCGCGAAGGATGGAGATAGTGCCGGTAACATCCGAACATTTTCCAGCCTGGCTGGTTGAAAATCAGTACCAGCTTGCCGATCTCATTAAATCTTAACGCTGACCAGCGCGCCCAGCGGGCGCGCCTCTCGCACATCAGCTTGCCTTGTAAGGATCTTTTTTGTCATCCTGGCTGTCATCATTTTTGCGCGGCACTTCACCATGATCTTTCGGCGCATCAGTGGCAGGATGATCATCTTCCTCGTAAGCATTACCAGCGTTTGGCGCGGCTTCCGGCAGGCTTTTGCTGACATCACCTTCTTTCTTACGTTCTTCATTCGTATTGTGCTTAAACATAACTCTCTCCTTTTATTCCAGTCTCTTAAGTTTAGACCAGCACTGACATCCCGCATGCGCAGCGGATTAAAGAAGAAAAAAAAGCCCGCCAGCGGCGGGCTAATCGGAGTTTCTCTCATACTGAACACGTCATTTTTCGATGTTTGGGTGTGTACAGCAGGATTATGCTAACCGGGAATCCCTGATGCAGTAATGGACAAACCTGTCATGTCGCTTGCGGCAGGTCACATTCCCGTCGATAAACAGATCGATAAATAAATTCGATTGAACGGATTAGCAAAAGGCATATAGTGGCCTGCGTTACCAGGAGATAGAAATTATGTTAAGAGACTATTTAAAGATTGAAGCTGAAGATCAGTTAATCGAACAACGCTCGCTGAGCCTGAAAAATCGTGGTCAGGAAGAGGTCACCGAATGGATTATTGTAAATAGCCAGGGAGTTAAAAAAGGCGGCGTAACCCTGTTCGATAAACTCAGTACCCGCCGCTCATGGCCCGTCAATTATCGCATTATGCAGACCGATCTGCAGGGCAAAGTGGTAGTAGATCAACTGACCGATGCCCTGTAACTGTCCGGTTATAAACTCAGCCACTGTTGTACGATGAAAAGTGAACCCGCGCCCGGCGGGTTTTTTTATGGCTGGCGGTAGCGTCGCAGTTCCACCAGCGTACCAATCAGCTTCAGGCTGTCCCGGCTGGAATGCAGCTCAGGGAAGTTGATATTGACCGGTGCCAGTTCAAACTGCATGACGCCATTTTCACTGCCGCGCTGACGCCAGGTGCGTAGCAGCACGACCTGTTGCTGCAATGCCAGCACGCAGTCGCCGGGCTGAGGTGACTGCGTGGGATCGATGATCACCACATCATTCCGCAGAATCGCGGGCGTCATCGCCTGTTCTTCCACCCGGAAGGCAAAGCTCTGCTGTGAAAGCGCCATGTCGTTGTGCATCAGCAGTTCATGCCGGACGGAACCGGCCTCGCTCAGCCATCGCGGCACGTCGCGCTGTGCAAGCAGTGGGATCTGGTGCAAACCACTCCAGGCGCTTTCGCTGAAAACAGGACCATCCCCATCTATCAGAAAAGCCGGTGCGCAGCCCAGCGCTTCGGCGAGCCGCAGCAGGTTCTCACCGCGCGGCAGCGTCTCCTCTTTTTCCCATTGCGAAATCGCCACATGGGACACTTTTACCTGTTGCGCCAATTGCTTCTGCGTTAACTGCAGCGATTTACGTCGGAGTCGGATGCGGTCACCCAGCGTTTCGTTTTTCATAAGCTTGACTTTTTGGTTGAGAGTGACTTAAGTATACTTAAGCCTGGTATTTAAGCAATCTTAAATTTCATGCGGGGGACGTGGCTAAGCAGCACGCAGTAAGTTCCAGAGACCTTACCGTACAAAGGGGTGTGGCATGGAAAGTAGTCTGATTACCAGTATGGGTGCGTTAGTTCTGGGTGGGGGGGCAGCAGCACTGTTCTGGAAACCGTTATTGGCGGGAATTGCGTCAATCGTAACCAGTAATCGAGCCGGCGGCGAAATTATTACCAGCTACAAAGAGCAGGTGGTGTTGCTGAAAGAGAGCAACCTGCTGATACGGGAGGAGAACGATGAATTACGCGAACGGCACGACAGGAATCTGCGGCGTATCTCGACACTCGAAACGGATCTTCGGTTAATCAAGAATGCGGTAGGGATTTTACTGGCAATGACCGAAACCGATCAGAACGATAAATTTCGTAATGAGATTGATCGGCTTATCTCAACTCTGGAGGATCGCAGTGATGGCCACGATTAATAGCACTAAGGCACCTATGTCTTACCGGCGCAAAGTTATCCTCGGCTGCGTATTGCTGAGCTGTTCGATGATTTGCATCCTGATGACGATCATTTTTCTCTACGTCAGTAACACCGCAAACAAGCGGGTCGAGGAGATTCGGGCGGATTACCGCTTAATTGCGGCGCGGCGTGATGACAGAGTGGAGCTGCTGACCGATCAGGTTGCAGCAATACAGCATAAGCTGGATGCAATACCGGATCGCATAGCCGACAAAACGGTCATAAAAGTCAAAGAGGTCGTCACTGAGAGTGAGGTGCCAGCCGTGAAATCCGGTCATAAACCATAACTTCCGATTATTCTTAATGCGGCTTCGCTATTATCGACTAGTTTTAAATATCCGGGCAACATTTTGTACCTGAATGCAGGCCCGCTGATTGGCCGGTTGATGAACCGCTAAGCCTACTCACTTTGGATAGATGACCAGAAGGAAATTTAGCATGAGCGATTCAACAGAAACCAAGACCAAAACTGAATATCTGCGTGACGTGACTTCTCAGCTAAAAGAGATGCGTCACTATGCTCAGACCAACACCGAAACCCTTTCCAGCCAATGGTTAGCGTTTGATGCGGGTGAGTATAAAGACAAGACCAACGCCGACCGAATCGATGCGTTGCTTAATAAGCAGGGTAAACTGCTGGAAGATCTGGATGCCGCGATTCAGGACATCGAGATTGAAGTTAATCACAGCGAGCAGGAGAGCTAAGTCATCTCCCGCTAACTGATGTGGTGGCCGTTAAGGGATTAATCGGCCACCAGCCACATTTCCGCTTCGTCGAACATCTCTTCAACAATCCGCGCAACCGTCGCTTTATCGTTCTTACTCAAATCAGTATCAATCGCGTTACGTTCCATCGGCTTGACCTTAACTTCAATGTCAGGAAACACCCGATGCACCCGCTTTTCCAGCTCCTCACGAATCATCTCGCGAGCACCCGGTAAACCGGCAACGTTGCGCTTGTCATAAATCAACTCAACAAACATGATGGCAATCCATTCAGGGCAAAATCGCTGACATATAATACTGTAAATAAAAACAGTAGCAAGGCAGCGCGCCTGATTTCGTGTAAATTTTTATCTCGCATAAACCTCAATCTTCGACTAGCAAAATGCGCACGCATCGCGACATAATGGCGGCTTACTTTTAGGAGGTCCGCGATGCGACAACTGGTAATTGATATTCTGCTAAAACTGGCAAAGATGGACGTCGATGCAAAAGAGTTGACGGCGCAGCTTGAAGCGCAGTCCCTGCTGGTTGCGGCGCTGCTGGTGCAGGCGAAACAGGACAACTCGCTGACTATTTCAGAAACGGTGCAGGATGCCATTGTTACCGCTTCGCAATCTTCGACCGAGTTTCTGCAGTCTGATGTGGATCTGCTGCTGACGCATATTAATCGTCTGCTGGCGGTAGCGAGTTATGTTGAAGTAAAGGGTAAAGCGACGGAAGGTGAAGGGTAGGGGCGGATAAAAAAATTCGCCTCTGGAGGTGGAATTGAGACAACACCTGCAGAGGCAGTGCATCAGCACTATTCGTTAAAGGACAATCACGACCTGAGTCGCACGCCGAAGTTATACACTTTCCCCCGGTTAGTACAATTTTATCTGCAGTGCCGGAACTGGTTGGAGGTGTTTGCAATATACAACTTCAGCGCGGCCCTGATTAGAGCTCGTTTTTGATGCAAAACTCTTCCCAGCTCATCCCCAGCGACTCAGCATGAGATTTGAGATAAGTCTCGATAGCTTCAGCCGCCACCGCTTTATCCGGCTCAGCGAGCTGAATAGAAAAGATCATTCCATCCAGATTCTTCTGCCGCAAAAAGGCCGCATAGATGCGTTCGGCATGCCATTCGCGCAGCTGTCGCAGTGACAGGTTAGCCGCACGGGCATCGCTCTCCGTTAATTCATCAAGTGCAGACTGAAAGTCGGGATGCGCGGTAAAAAACATCTCGCGCGCCTGGGCATAGTAGGCTTCTGGCGTTTTCATATTCATATTCCTGAAAGTCTGTTGCAGCGCGTCAGTGTAGCGGGTTGTCTTCCGCTTGTCAGGCGTGACAAAAGACGGAGTTTGCATCAGTTCAGCCTCTGAACTTCCGGTCAAAAACCTGACCGTGGAGCTCACTGCGGGATAAATTCTGGCGCAATCAGGGTCTGCGTGGTGTTTGAACACCCAGATACCTTGCGCAACGCGGTGGAAAAATTATAACGTAGCCGCCATTGATGGGATCTTAGGGATTAAACATGAAAAAGTGGATGCTGATTGCCGCGCTGGCACTGAGTGGCTGTGCACAAATCAACGATTATGAAAATGCGGTGCAAACGCCGGCGCCCGCTGATCTGCAGGGAACCTGGCAAACCGTCGGCCCACAGAGCAGCCTGATCAGCGACAAGGCGATAGCCAGTGTGATCATTAATGCGGATGGCAGCACGCTGGACTGCCGTCAGTGGATGCGGGTGATTGCGAAGCCGGGCAAACTGACCCGGTTAAGCGGCGATTATGTCAACGTCACGCGTCAGGTGCGGGTGATGCCGCTGGTCGTGGAGAATGGCGAGCTTAGCTATGACAGGATGACCCTGCGTAAAGTGGCGCGTCCGACCGTTGAGTGTCAGCAGGCGCTGGAAGAGGTGGCGAAACAGCCGAAAGCCGCCGTGATTCAGAACATCGAACCGCAACTGCTGCGCACACCGATTACAGAAAACAACGCGAAGTCATAACAGCCGGACCATAACAAAACCGCCCCGACGGGCAGAGCGCACTTCACGCTTCTGCCTGCCGGGGCGGTTTTAGTTTTGAGTCATTTCTTCTGTAACGAGCTTATTCTGCCACCACCCAGACGCTGACACTGCCACCGTTACAGACAAAGACCGCCGTGCCGTGCTCGTCGGCAGTAATGGTCTCTTCCCGATTCCCCAGATGATCGCGCCAGACCTTACCGGCAAAACCTTCACCCATCGGCACGCTTTTCTCACCGGCATCGCCGTTCGACATGATCACCACACAGCCTGGCTGTGTTTCGGTGCCGCTGCGGCTGAAGGCCACGCAGTTTGGGTGATCAAAATAGTCGGTCTGCACGCCCCAGCCATACTGCTGGCGCGCCCGGATCAATCCTTCCAGTTCAGGGATCACCGGCATCTCAATTTTGTGCTTCTCGCCGTCGCCGCCTTCATCTTCATAGGTCGCGCCGAACAGGTCGGGATAGAAGATGGTAGGCACACCCTGCTCACGCAACAGGATCAGCGCATAGGCCAGCGGTTTAAACCAGGCTTCTACCGGTGCTTCCAGCGACTGCAGCGGCTGGGTGTCGTGGTTAGCCACGATCGTCACGGCATGCCATGGATCAGCGACCACCAGCGAGTTAGCAAAGATCTGGCTCATGTCGTAGCCGCTGCCCGCGGTTGAGGCCTGGTGGAAGTTCATGTGCAGTGGCGCATCAAACAGCATGGTTTTGCCTTCCACCTGATGCACATACTCCTGCAGCTTCTCCGTTTCAAACGACCAGTATTCCGCGACGATAAACATCGGCTCCTCAGCAACCTCCTGAATATGGTCGATCCACTCTTTGTAGAACCAGGCCGGGATATGTTTTACCGCATCGAGACGAAAGCCGGTGCAGGGCACCTGTTCCATCACCCAGCGCGCCCAGTATTTAAGCTCTTCCCTGACCGCGTTGTTGCGAAAATCGATGTTGGCACCCATCAGATAGTCGAAATTACCCAGTTCGTTATCAACCTGGTCATTCCAGCCTTCGGCGGTGTAGTCATTGATGATTTTGAATACGCCGTTTTCGTCCGGATTTTCGATGTGGTCTACGCCGCTAAAGCATTTGTGGTCCCAGACAAATTTCGAAAACTCCCCGGCGCGTGCCGGAAACGTAAATTTCGTCCAGGCCTCGCACCCGACCACCTCGTCGTAGATTTCATCGCGGTTATCGGGATTAACGCGGTTAACGCTGATCGTCTCTTTTTCGTCGGCACCCATTTTGTGGTTCAGCACCACATCCAGCAGCACCCCAACGTTGTGACTACGCAGGGCTTCTGTTGCCGCCAGTAACTGCTGTTTGTCGCCATATTTGGTGGCAACGCTGCCTTTCTGATCAAATTCACCCAGGTCAAACAGATCGTAGCTGTCGTAACCGACAGAATAGCCCCCCGAATCCCCTTTGTAGCACGGTGGCAACCACGCCATGGTGATACCGATTTCGCTGAGCCAGGCCGCACGATCGGCGACTTCCGGCCACAGTTTGCTGCCATCCGGGTAATACCAATGGAAAAACTGTAATAACGTTGGGTTTTGCATGTACCACACTCCAGGGGATGATGAAAATCAAGTATGGAGTAAGCGGCAAAAAAGAGACGCCGCGCAGAAAAATAAATCTGGCGGCGTGACAGAGCAGGGGATCAGGAGAGGGTTTCGTGCGGCACCATAACAACGCCGCCTTGATTGCTATAAGCGGACATCACCGATTTCTGGCGGCTGTTCTGACCCACCAGTGAGGCCAGCTCATCCATCCGCGCCTGCAGCAGACGTTTCACTTCACATTCGTTATCGAGAATACGGCGCAGCACCGGACGTAACTGCTCCTGAGTCTGTGCCGACGGCGACACGGCTTCTGTCGATTGGGCTAAGTTCTGCACCGCACTGACATACTCCATCTCCCTGCTGATCAATTCATCCCATTCGCCTTGTGCTGCATGACGCAGCATTCCCTGGCTGAGATCGAGTAACTGTTGGTAAACGGTAATCAGATGCGGTGCAGTAGTCATTAAACGGCGTCCTGAATCAGGTTAGGTTGAACCACTTCTTTCCACGCGTCAGCAATGTTGCGCAGCAGGCCTTCGACCTCCTCGACCGCTGCAACATCATTGTTCAGGTTGGCATGCAACAGGCGACGCGTCATGTAGTTGTAAAGATCCAGCAGATTGTCTGCCAGCTCATCACCACGGTTTTCAGTCAGGCCCTCTTTCAGGCCGGCTTCGATAATATTGATCGCTTTGGAGATAGAGTTGCCTTTGCCTTCAATATTGCCATCCTGCATAAACAGACGAGCGCGGATTAACGCGCTCAGTGCACCGTCGAACAGCATCACAACCAGCTGCTGCTGGCTGGCGCTCATCACGGCGCTTTCTACGCCAATTTTTGCATAGGCTTTGGTGCCTGTAGCGCTGTACATGGTCACTCCTGTTATTTTTTAGACGAATCGGACGTGTCGAACTGCTGCGTCAGATAGGTGCTGGTCGAGTTGAGTTTACTGATGGCCATATCCAGCTGAGTAAATTGCGTTTTATAGCGTGCGATATCGGCATCAATACGATCGCTGGTGGTGTTATAGAGGGTGGTTAACCTATTCAGTGTTTTACTCACGCCATCGGTGGCGGACTGAATAATCCCTTTAGTAGCCAGCCAGTCAGTCAGCTTGCTGTCGATTTTAGCGGCGATACCGGTTTTACCGTCACCTACGATCATCGCTTTCACACCTGCAGCATCTTTATCCAGTGCGCTGTTCAGCTTGGTCGAATCCAGTTTTAATGAACCGGTGGTGGGATCGGTGGTGACACCAATCTGACTCAGTGATTTAAAGGTAGATGTGCTCTGCGAATTAGTGAGCATGCTTTTCAGCTGCGTCTCAATCGTCCGTAACGTACTGTCACCCAGCAGGGCACCATTACTGGAGTCCTGTGCATCGCTGTTGGTATCCACTTTGGTGAATTTGGTCAGGGTATTGAACTGATCCAGCAAAGTATTGTAGGCATCCACCCAGGCGCTGATGGCGCTGGAGGATTTTGAGGTGTCTTTGGTAATCGTCAGCGTCTCATCGCCAACTGTCTTCGCGGTCAGATTTAAAGTAATCCCTTCCAGCGCATCGCTAATCTGATTGCTGCTGTTTTCAATCGCAACATTGTTGACCGTCAGTTTGGCATTCTGCGCAGCGACGCTCTGGGTCATCACGTTGCTGCTGGCGGATGCGTCAAAGCCCACAATCCCCTGCAGCGTGCTGTCACCGGTGACGGCAATGGTCGCCACGGCATTATCACTGCCGGTTTTATTGGCGCTCATAGAGAGTCGGAAACTGCCGTCTGACACCTTAATAATACTGGCGGTGACGCCGGCATTGGCGCCGTTGATGGCGTCACGCATGCCGGTCAGCGAGGTCTGATCGCTGGAGAGCGTGATGCTTTTGCTGGTGCCATCTTTTAAGGTAATCGCGATGCTGCGGCTGGCCACGGAGCTGTCGCCCAGCGCGGCGGTGTTACTACTCTGTACGCCTGAGGTCAGAACCTGCGCCTGTGCCAGCTGCGAGACGTTAATGGCATATTTACCGGCTACGGTGCTGCCAGAAGTGGTCGCGCTGAACGCTGTGGAGCTACTGGCCGCAGTCGTAGCGGTAAACAGGTCAGCACTGTTCAGCTTGGTATTAGCAGCCTGGAAAGTTGTCAGTGAACTTTTCAGGGTGGCGTAAGCACTGAGCTTGGCCGTATAAGCTGTCTGCTGAGTAGAAATAGGTTTGAGTGAAGCTTTTTCAGCGGTGGTCAAACTGTCAAGCATGGTACTGAGTGGCAGGCCGGAACCCACACCGAGGTTGCTTATACTAGCCATATTAATTCCTTTATAAGGTCGACAGAAAATTGATACCTGGGTTATCGGCCTTGAATAAGGAAAGTTTAAGGTTATTTGCCTTAGGGTAATGAGGTAAATAAGCACTACAGAGAAGGGTAATTCAGCGGCTAGAAAATTAATGAATTAAGCCTAAAGAAGTTCGGGCGGGTGGCGATAACTTAAAACGTGACAGGTTGAAGCAGAAAAATTCGCCTGGTACTAAAAAAATTCTAAAGGTTGTTAAACGGCAGACGATAACAACTTTGACGGCGCTGAAGCCGGCGGGTTGAAGCCCACACCTTAACCGAAAGACTTGATTAACAGGAAAATTCATCATGGCCCAAGTCATTAATACCAACAGCCTCTCGCTGATCACTCAGAACAACATCAACAAGAACCAGTCAGCTCTGTCTACTTCAATGGAGCGTCTGTCTTCTGGTTTACGTATCAACAGCGCGAAAGATGACGCTGCTGGTCAGGCAATTGCCAACCGTTTCACCTCTAACATCAAGGGCCTGACTCAGGCTGCTCGTAACGCCAACGACGGTATCTCTGCTGCGCAGACTACTGAAGGCGCGCTGTCAGAAATCAACAACAACTTACAGCGTGTTCGTGAACTGACTGTACAGGCTAGCAGCGGTACCAACTCAGCTTCTGACAAATCTTCAATCCAGGACGAAATCAAATCCCGTCTGAGCGAAATCGACCGCGTATCTGGTCAGACTCAGTTCAACGGCGTGAACGTGCTGGCTAAAGATGGCTCAATGAAAATTCAGGTTGGCGCTAACGATGGCGAAACTATCACCATCGACCTGAAGAAAATTGACTCTTCTACGCTGAAACTGAACACTTTCAACGTGAATGGTCCACAGGGTACACCTACTGCTGCTGCAGCTGCTGACTTCCAGAGCGTTTACGGTTCTACCAGTAACGTATCTAAAGCCACTGTTGCTGAAGGCACAGCTGATAGCCTGGCGACTCGCCTGGGTGTTGCAGCCGCTAACGTCACTGTTACTGCAGATAAAGTGTATAAAGATGACAACGGCAACCTGTTCGCTAAAGTTAACGTGAAATCAGCCAGCGATGCAGAAACCAACAGCCTGAAAGCGAACGGTTTTGACATTGCTAACGGTGCAAACCAGGACTTCTACGTTGCAGTTGATGCGAAGGCTGCAGTAACGACTGCTGGTGGCGATACCGCTGCGTTCACACTGGATACGGCTAACATGAGCCTGTCTAACGTGACCTCGGGTTCAACTTCTGATCCACTGAAAAAGCTGGACGAAGCGATTGCCAGCGTTGATAAGTTCCGTTCTTCACTGGGTGCGATTCAGAACCGTCTGAACTCAGCCGTGACTAACCTGAACAACACCACCACTAACCTGTCTGCAGCACAGTCTCGTATTCAGGATGCTGACTACGCAACTGAAGTTTCAAACATGTCTAAAGCGCAGATCGTACAGCAGGCTGGTAACTCAGTGTTGGCTAAAGCTAACCAGGTTCCACAGCAGGTTCTGTCTCTGCTGCAGGGCTAATCACCCAACTTATAAAAGACAAACCCCGCTTCGGCGGGGTTTTTTTTATGCCTGCGATTAGCCTGTTTTTGCCCTGTTTCTCTGCCAATCAATCTCCCCGCGTTACTTTATCCTCACAGTAAGACTCTTTTTTAAATGCCTTTGTTGAGCAGGTAAATAATGAAAAATATTACTGTCGTGGAACCGCTCTTTGTCAGCGCCTTCAAATGTATTGGCAGTGAGTGTCGCGATCACTGCTGTAAGGGCTGGGATATCCACCTGGATAAGCCCACGGTCAATCGCTATTTAAAATCCTCGCTGATTGAAATCAAAACGCTGGCAGTTGAAAACATCACCACCACCCGCAAAAGCTTTGCCAGTTGGGGAACTATGAAGCTTAATGCTTCTGGCAACTGTGCATTTATGGATGAAAATCGCCTGTGCAAAGTGCATTCCCGGCTGGGTGCTGCCGCACTGAGCAACACCTGTGCGACCTATCCCCGAGCGGCGAACACCTTTAAATATGAACAGCAAAAAACGTTGGCGCTCTCCTGTCCGGAGGCGACCCGGCAATTATTAGCCTCACCTGACGCGATGCTGTTCGGGGAGAGCATCAGGCAACAACCTTATGGCAATAAAGCTAAAGATCTCGATCAGCAAAAGAAATTGCTGAATCTGATGTGTCTTAACATCATTAAATTCAGCGGCATTCATCTTGATGAAGGGTTTTACGCGCTGGCCAGCTTTCTGCTGGGTGCGGAAAGAGTAAGCCCTGAAGAAGACTGGCTGGTCCAGATGGAGCATCATTTTTCTGATGTCCTCAACAACCTGACACAGGGTGAAATCAGGCTGCAGCTTGACCAGGTTAAACCTGACTATAACCTGCAATGGTCTTTACTGTTGAGATTGCAAAGCTGGTTCAGCACCATGGCGGATAAGCGCGCCTTTCCTACCCTGAATCACTACGTTAATAAGCTGATTTACATTCAGGCCGAAGGGGCCAAAACCGATGACGTCAGTCAGCCAATGATCCGGCTGGACAACGTCTGGCAGAAGCAGGTTATGCCCTGGCTTGCTGAACGGCCATGGATAATGAATAACTATATTCAGTACCGCATTTATGATGATTTCTTCCCTAATAACGAAAATCACAGCCCGTTACTGAGCTTATATCTTCTGACGGCAGAATGGTTCCTGCTTAAATCACTGATTGCGGCCAATGTTGAGTTGGTCGGAACCGTCAGTGAAGAGGATATTATTAATATCATCTACAGCTACCACTCAATAACAAAACATACGCCACAATCGGTGATGGCGTTTCTGGCCGAGATTGATAAGGTCAAGGTCAATGACGATTTGTCGCTGATTTACCTGCTTAAATAATCTGAGGCGATGCAGCTTCGCATCATCGGCATCGCCCATTTGTCCCTGATAGCTACGGGCGGGCATTAGCTAATTGCTGAAAGAATTGCAGCTGGTGTGCTGGCTTATTTTTATGCCAGCAGCTCCAGGTAATGCAACGCAATTTAACACCCGCTTCCTTCAAACTGGTTTCCTGACCACAACCTTGCAGGCTGCCTGTCTCTCAATCCCAGGCAATCCCCCCAGCCCGTTACAGTTCCCCTCCAGACTGCCGATAACTCTTCACAGAACAACATCATTTTTGATTTTAACTTTGTGGAGTGTCTATGCGCTTCAATTATGACCTGTTACCGGGTGAGCGGCTGACCTTTGAAGAGATCGCCCGGCGTTATGCTCTGCAATACCCTGATGATAAAGAGCTGACGGCGCGCGCCTTGCTGAGTCCGTCAACCGGCCTGCGCACGCTGAAAATCCGCGCGGTGTTCGCGCAGGAAGAGAGCAACAGCCCGCTGGAGGATCTGCTGTTCATCTCCCATGACAACGAACGTAAAAATTATCTGCGTCGCTTTGAGCACTACCTTAAGCAGAATCTCTCCTTCCTCTATTTCCGTCGCAGCGATAGCGAAAAGCGCGACAACCTGTGGAAGGTGATGGGCAGCAGCCAGGTCTTCGCGATGATCGATCCGCAATCCGCCACGGCACAGAATCTGCTGAACAGTCGCGGCTACAAACTGGTGCTGATGCATCAGGATGATGAAGACGCTTACTGGCAGCTTTTCAATCCACAGGCGGATCCCTGTTTTCCGCAGTCGCAGCGCATTCAGTTCATCGTGGTGCTGAGTACGCCGCAGCACAAAGTCCCGGCGGCGGTGATGCCGGGAACTGAGGTCGGGCGTCGTGTTAAAGCCCGGGTGCTGCAGCGCGCCAGCCAGGCGGAATTCAGCGCCGGTGTCAAAGCCCGCTACGGCGCCTGTGTGATGACCGGTACCGAGCTGACCGAACGGCATAACTGGCCCTGGGTGGAAGCCTGCCATATCGACACGCAGGAAGGGGATGACGGTGTACTGGCAGATAACAGCATCGATAACGGCCTGTTTTTACGCAGTGATTTGCAGCGGCTGTTTATTAACCGACTGATTAGCATTGATGGTGAATCGGGCGAGATTCTGGTGCATCCTGGCGAGGAGGCGCAGCAGCATCTTGCGCCCTGGTATCAGGAACTGGAAGGTCGCGTCTGCAGCCTGTGGGCGGCAGTGCCGCCCGCCACCCGGCAACGGCTGCGTGCCCGTCGTTAATCTTCACTGAAGAGTGCAGAAGGATCTGCACTCTGACGTAACAAAAATGAAATAGCCTCGTTTTACCCCGCCTATTCAGCCAATCGAAAACGCTACAGAATTGGATAATCATGCCGATAACTTCATTAACGCAGGGTAGTCAACGTGAACGATTTCTATACCGCCGAAGGCGTGATGGACAAGCATTCGCTCTGGCAGCGCTACGTGCCGCTGGTGCGCCATGAAGCGTTGCGTCTGCAGGTTCGCCTGCCGGCCAGTGTTGAGCTTGACGACTTGCTGCAGGCGGGTGGGATAGGGCTGTTAAATGCCGTAGAGCGTTATGACGCGCTCCAGGGTACAGCCTTTACCACCTATGCCGTGCAGCGTATTCGTGGCGCCATGCTCGACGAGCTTCGTAGTCGGGACTGGGCACCGCGCAGTGTGCGTCGTAATGCACGCGAGGTGGCCGGAGCAATGCACAGAGTGGAACAGTCGCTGGGGCGTTCTGCCTCTGAGCAGGAAGTGGCGCAGCAGCTGAATGTTTCCATGGAGGAGTACCGGCAGATCCTGCTGGACACCAACAACAGTCAACTTTTCTCCTACGACGAGTATCGGGAAGAGCACGGCGACAGCGCGGAGCTGGTGACGGAAGGCCATGAAGAGGCTAATCCGCTTCATCAGTTGCTTGAAGGGAGTCTGCGTGAGCGCGTCATTGAAGCGATCGAAGCGTTACCCGATCGTGAAAAGATGGTGCTGACACTGTACTACCAGGAAGAACTGAACCTGAAAGAGATTGGGGCGGTGCTTGATGTGGGTGAATCCCGTGTCAGCCAGCTGCACAGTCAGGCGATTAAACGCCTGCGTGCCCGACTTGCGGGAGCGCGCTAGCAGTATCAGTTCCTGGCGATTCAAAATTATAAAAAACCGGGGACTCAGTAATGGGAGCCAAGACCAAGGCCAGACCGTTAAGTCGTTATCTTAAAGACTATAAACACAGCCAGAGCAACTGTTCACACTGTGGCAAGGTATTAGATCGAATGGCGCTCGTTTTTCGTGGCCAGATCATCAATAAAGAGGCCATCGCTCGGATGGACCAGATGATTGATGAGCAGCTGTGGCTGAAACTTCAGCCCGAACTGACCGCGCTTTGTCGTTTTTGCAGTGATATTTTTTGTAATACCCATCCTAATTACTTCGACATAATGGCGTTTAAACAGTATCTGTTTGAACAGACAGAGATGAGCCCCAGCACAATTCGTGAATATGTGGTGCGGCTGCGTCGTCTGGATGAGATGCTGAAAGCCAGAAATTTCCCGGCCGACAGGCTTCAGGGAAATAGCTGGCATCAGTGTCTGGAAAGCGATCTGCCCGATGCCGGTAATAACAATTACCGCATCGCGCTGCGCAAGTACGATCAGTTCTTAGGCTGGCAGCAGGGTTAACCCTGATCTGCACCGATTGCTCCCCCGCGTGCCTGCGGCACGTTCCCCTTTTGCCCGCCAGCCGGGTAGAAGGGAAGGGGGAGCACGGCGCTTCTTTCTCCTGCAACTTTCACTACGCATCTGTCTCACCGCATCTGCTGACACCTGAATCAGGGTGATCCTTTTCGCATCTTCTGCAACACTGTAAGGATAAATTGAATGCCCGAATGGAGGCAGCATTGTCTTTACATCTGTTACACCAATTCCCACGTCTTGAACTGCTGGGCGCACCCACGCCGTTAGAACATCTGCCACGGCTCTCTGACTACCTGGGTCGCGATATTTTTATTAAACGCGATGATTTCACGCCGGTGGCGATGGGCGGCAATAAGCTGCGCAAGCTGGAATTCCTGGCGGCGGACGCGCTGCGTGAAGGCGCCGATGTGCTGCTGACCGCGGGCGCTATCCAGTCCAATCATGTGCGTCAGACGGCGGCAGTCGCGGCCCGGCTCGGCCTGAAGTGCGTGGCATTGCTGGAAAACCCGATTGGCACCCACGCAGAAAACTACCTGAGCAACGGCAACCGACTGTTGCTGGATCTGATGGACGCTGAAGTGATCATGGTGGATGCGCTGAATAACCCTGCGGAACAGCTGGCTGAACAGGCCACGCGTCTGGAAGCCCAGGGTTATCGTCCTTACATCGTGCCGGTCGGCGGCTCAAATGCGCTGGGTGCACTAGGCTATGTAGAGTGCGCGCAGGAGATTGCTCATCAGAGCGAAGGCGTGGTCGATTTCGCCGCCGTGGTCGTGGCCTCGGGCAGTGCCGGTACCCATGCCGGACTGGCGGTAGGTCTGGAGCATCTGCTGCCGGAGACCGAGCTGGTGGGCGTCACCGTTTCACGCCAGGTTGAGGCGCAGTTGCCGCTGGTGGAGCGGCTGCGTCAGTCGCTGGCGGAGACGCTGGAAGTGCAGGCTAAGGCACCGATTACCCTGTGGGATGACTACTTTGCGCCGCGCTACGGCGAACCCAATGATGAAGGCATGGCTGCGGTGAAACTGCTGGCGCGGCTGGAAGGGATCCTGCTGGACCCGGTCTACACCGGCAAGGCGATGGCCGGACTGCTGGATGGCGTGAGCCAGAATCGTTTCCGCCGTGAAGGTCCTTTGCTGTTTATTCATACGGGCGGCGCACCGGCGTTATTTGCTTATCATCCTTCGGTCTGAGACAAGCGAATAAAACAGTTTATACTCCGTGGGTTATCCTACTGGACTGGCAGCGACAAGCCGTGCTGCCCTTATAAGAACACACACACAATACTGTCAATAATGGGGTGAATATGTCCTTTTCTCGTGCAGGTCGTCAGATGATGATGGGCGTCATGGCCGTGGCGCTGATTGCTGGCGTCAACGTTAAAACCTTTGCAGCGGAAAATCTGCTTAACAAAATTAAAGAGCGCGGCACGCTGCTGGTGGGTCTGGAAGGAACCTATCCGCCATTCAGCTTCCAGGATGAAAAGGGCAAGCTGACCGGCTTTGAAGTGGAATTCGCGGAACAGCTGGCACAGCACATGGGCGTCAAGGCGAGCCTGAAACCGACCAAGTGGGACGGCATGCTGGCCTCACTCGACGCGAAGCGCATCGATGTGGTCATCAACCAGGTCACCATCTCTGATGAGCGTAAGAAGAAGTATGACTTCTCCACGCCATACACGGTCTCCGGCATTCAGGCGCTGACCATGAAAGCCAATGCGAACACTATCACCAAACCTGCTGACCTGGCCGGTAAAAAGGTGGGCGTCGGTCTGGGCACCAACTACGAGCAGTGGCTGCGTGAGAATGTGAAGGGCGTGGACATCCGTACCTATGATGATGACCCGACCAAATATCAGGATCTGCGCTCTGGCCGTCTGAATGCCATTCTGGTTGACCGTCTGGCTGCGCTGGATCTGGTGAAGAAAACGGGCGATACCATGGCGGTCGCGGGCGATGCGTTCTCTCGTCAGGAATCGGGCGTGGCGGTACGTAAAGGCAACGACGACCTGCTGAAAGCGATCGACCAGGCCATTGTTGACATGCAGAAAGATGGCTCGCTGAGCAAGCTGTCTCAGAAATGGTTTGGCGCGGACGTGACGAAATAATGCAGGAAAGTCTTCAACTGGTGCTGGATTCAGCACCTTTTTTATTAAAAGGCGCGCTGTTTACGCTGCAGCTCAGCATCGGCGGCATGTTCTTTGGCCTGCTGCTGGGCTTTATTCTGGCGCTGATGCGTCTGTCGCGCTTCTGGCCGGTTCGCTGGCTGGCACGAATCTATGTCTCGATCTTTCGTGGCACGCCGCTGATCGCCCAGCTGTTTATGATCTATTACGGCCTGCCGCAGTTTGGCATTGAACTGGATCCGATCCCCTCCGCGATGATTGGTCTTTCCCTGAATACCGCAGCCTATGCCTCAGAGTCACTGCGTGGCGCGATTTCATCGATTGAGCGCGGGCAGTGGGAAGCGGCGGCAAGTATCGGCATGACGCGCTGGCAAACCCTGCGCCGGGTGATCCTGCCACAGGCAGCCCGCACCGCGCTGCCTCCGCTGGGCAACAGCTTTATCAGCCTGGTAAAAGATACCTCGCTGGCGGCGACCATTCAGGTACCGGAGCTGTTCCGTCAGGCGCAGTTGATCACCTCACGCACGCTGGAAGTCTTTACCATGTATCTGGCAGCCTCGCTGATCTACTGGGTGATGGCAACGGTGTTATCTGCGTTGCAGAACCGGCTGGAACAGCATGTTAATCGTCAGGATTCGGAGTCGAAATGAGCGCCATCGAAGTCAGAAAGCTGGTGAAGTCTTTTAACGGCCAGACGGTGCTGCACGACATCGACCTTGATGTGGCCGCCGGTGAAGTGGTGGCCATTATCGGCCCCAGCGGATCAGGTAAAACCACGCTGCTGCGCAGTATCAATCTGCTGGAAGTGCCGGATAGCGGCACCATCCGCGTTGGAGAGATTACCGTTGATGCAGCGCTGGCACAGAGTAAGCAGAAAGAGCAGGTGCGTCGTCTGCGTCAGCAGGTCGGGTTTGTCTTCCAGAACTTCAATCTGTTTCCGCATCGTTCGGTGATGGAGAACATTATTGAAGGGCCGGTGATCGTCAAAGGCGAAGCGAAAGCGGATGCGGTAGCCCGCGCCCGCACGCTGCTGGAGAAGGTCGGGCTGCACGGCAAAGAAGAGAGCTATCCGCGCCGTCTGTCGGGCGGGCAGCAACAGCGCGTTGCGATTGCGCGTGCGCTGGCGATGCGGCCGGAAGTGATCCTGTTTGATGAACCGACCTCGGCACTGGATCCGGAGCTGGTGGGCGAGGTGCTCAGCACCATTCGCGCGCTGGCCGAAGAGAAACGCACCATGGTCATCGTCACGCATGAGATGAGCTTTGCCCGCGATGTGGCTGACCGCGCCATTTTTATGGATCAGGGGCGGATTGTGGAGCAGGGCGAAGCGAAAGCGTTGTTCAGTAACCCTCAGCAGCCGCGCACCCGTCAGTTCCTTGATAAATTTCTGAATCAGTAATCCACACTGCCTTCCCAGGAAGGCAGTTTTAACCTGTTTAAAACCCTCATTGTTTAAGCTGCAAATGGCTATGGTCACGTTATTAACAGGCGCAGTATCATAAATAATTCTGCTGCTGTTAAACCTTTTGGCACATCTGACAAATCTTTTCTTTTCATCGGGGATATATTGGCTTTTCCCGTTGCCACTTTCTCTTAATTATATTTTCTGAATTATGAAGCAACATTATCCTTTAAACAGGCTGCGGCACTGCTAATTAGTGTGTTGCGTCGATATTAATAAGTGTAAGGAAACGTTCTGCTGAGTAAATAACTGTGGTAACAGGGCCACTCAGCGGCTTTTAAGAGTTTCGCTACATTCATCACCGGTTCAATGGCGAATAATTGCCGGATAATCATAAAAGCAATACTGATTTCCTCGCTTTTACTTTCCAGCATTCTGACCTACACAGCAGGAGTCATTGAATGAACCAGACTAAGTCAGATCAGATATTGTGGGTAGATACCCTGAAGGGCGCCTGCATATTACTGGTGGTCCTGTACCACACAGTTTTACCCGGCTTTGAAGGGACGATGAAATATCTCTCTGCCGGATGGATCCCCGCCGAAATATGGATACAGTTTAATACGGTACTGTCGCCGCTGCGTATGCCCGCCTTTTTCTTTGTCTCGGGATTGCTGGCGACCAATGGCATTCTGAACCGGCCATGGAAGCAGGTATTTACCAGTCGCATCACCAATCTTTTTTATCTCTATATTCTGTGGGGGTTTATTCAGTGGTGGTCAATTATCGGTATCTCCACTGAAATTACCGGCCAGCGCATTTCGCAGAACCTTAATGCCGCCTATGCGGGTTCGCTATTCGAGTTTCTCAAGCTGACCTTTATGGCTATGAGCACCTCGTGGTATCTGTATGGGCTGGGACTCTATTTCCTCTGTGCCAAAGTTTTCCGTCAATATAAGCTGGCCCTGGTGGCGGTGGCGATCCTGCTGAATTATCTGGCGGCAGAAAAAGTGATCCCGTTCTGGGGACCCCAGAGCCTGGCCCAATATTTTGTGTTCTTCCTGTTAGGGGCATTCTGGAGCCAGACGATGCTGCGCCTGAGTGAATGGCGACGTGAGAATCTGATGCCCTGGGCGCTACTGGCGGCAGCCGCCGGGATTCATGTGCTATTCGGTCTGGATAAGAGTCTGTTCCTGTGTGTACTGGCGGTGTTATTCAGTATCGCGGCCTGTCGCTGGCTGAATCAGCACTTCAGCATGCGCTATCTCAACTGGGTTGGCCGCAATACGCTGCAGATTTACGTCATCCATCGTATTTTTATCGAGTTTTTTGGTATGTCTGCGATTCTGTTCGCGCAGCGGCATCATCTGTTCGAGCAGGCGTGGTTTTCGTTTCTCTGGGCCTGTTTCTATCCGGTGGCCATCGTGGGTCTCTGCTCGCTCTGTTCAGTGGCAATCTGGTCGCTGACCAATCGCGGAGTCGGGCAGTCGCTGTTTGTGTTCCCGACGTTAATGAAAAGGGCGCCTGGCGGCGCGAGCGGTGGGTAAGTTACGCTTTGCAGCGTTAGCAGCGGGCTGGCAATGAGTAGGTTTCGCTTGGCAGCGGGCTGACATTCAGCGGGTTACGCCCGCCAGCCGAGGGGGGGGTTGAGATCCCTTAGCAGCGGGTATGCTCTGAGTAAGTTTCGCCCGCCAGGCGATGGGGAGTTTCAGGTTGCCTGTGCAGGCGGACGCGTCAAGGGGCGGACGCCCGCCCCTTAACAATCCCGGCGTCCGGCTGCCTGCGCGCCCCGCTGTGCGGGGTGCCTTCGTCACGCCCTGCGGCCGACGGACCGTCCGGACTCGCCATCCCTGGCTCGTGCCGTCCTTTCGCCGACGTCCTGTCGGCTCCTCCTGGCCTCCGGTTGTTCCTCAGCGCTGCGGACGCCTCTGGTAAGCCCCTGCCGGTGGGTTTGTCACCCAGACTGGCTGGGCTCAGGCCGCTGAAAGCGTGGAAAGATTCATAAGGTTTCGCTTTGCAGCGGGCTTGCACTGAGCGGGTTACGCCCGCAAGGCGATGGGGCGTCTTAGTTCACTTAGCCGCGCGTTAGCGCTGATAGGGTTACGCCCGCCAGGCGATGGGGAGTTTCAGGTTGCCTGTGCAGGCGGACGCGTCAAGGGGCGGACGCCCGCCCCTTAACAATCCCGGCGTCCGGCTGCCTGCGCGCCCCGCTGTGCGGGGTGCCTTCGTCACGCCCTGCGGCCGACGGACCGTCCGGACTCGCCATCCCTGGCTCGTGCCGTCCTTTCGCCGACGTCCTGTCGGCTCATCCTGGCCTCCGATTGTTCCTCAGCGCTTCGGACGCCTCTGGTAAACCCCTGCCGGTGATTTCTTTGTGTTTTCTTTAGTGCAGCGTTGTCTGGTGATCCGAAAGCCAGTCTCAATTCCGGAATCTCACCGCAACACTCTTAGTGACCTGAAAACGAGATAACAGCGGTTAGGGTTGAATGCCATTCTGTCTGCCGACCCGATAGCAAAGACAATCCCAAAAACCCACAGCGATAAAGCACTCAACATAAAAAGCAGAGATAACAGCGGGTGGGTTGAATAACATTCGGTCTGCTGAGCAAAAATTCAGAGGCAATCCCAAAAAATTACAGCGATAAAGCACTCAACATCAAAAGCAGAGATAACAGCGGGCGGGTGGAATGCCATTCTGTGTGCTGAGCCGAAAGTCAGAGGCAATCCCAAACTCACAGCGACAGTGAACCCAATATAAGAAGAAAAGATAACAGCGAGGGGGTGGGGAGGCCGTCAGAGCCGCTGAGCGGATGAGGGATTTCAGGACGAGCGACAGGGATGTCGCGAAGAGGCGGGTTCGCGCCAGGGATGGCGCGTCCCGCTGGTCCGTGAGAAATCCTGAAGAGGCGAAGGAACCGCGAAGCGGCGGTGAAGCAGGCCGGAGCCCGGGGTCAAGGGGGCGCGGCGACTGGCGCCCCCTTGTCGGTCGCCTGCAGAGGCGAATCTGAAACTGCCTGGCTTACCAGGCGAACGAAACCTTCTCATAGCCCGTTCGCGCAGCGAACAACTCCAGCTCCAGCTCCGGACCTCAGCCCGTTCGCGCAGCGAACAACGCCAGCTTCAGCACCGCACCTCAGCCCGTTCGCGCAGTGAACAATCTCGCGAACGCCCCTTACCCTATGGTCATCAGGCTCGCATTACCGCCTGCCGCAGCGGTATTCACACTCAGCGAACGCTCAATCAGCAGACGCTCCAGCAGCAGATTGGTCTCGCCGCGGGCAAAGCCCTGCACCGACACAATCGCACCTTCACGTGCGGCAATCTGTTCACACAGGGTACGCAGCTGATCGGCATCACCGTGATAGATCACCGCATCAAACTCTGCCGCTAACGGGTCACGCGCCAGCGTGATGCGAGCTTTAACTGCATCCGGCAGCGAGGCCAGCAGGGTGCGATGCAGCTCATCATCCTGCCACAGTGCTTTACTGCCGACGCTGGTCACCGCGGCCAGCTGGATTAACGCATCCTGCTCGTTATCAGCCAGACAGAGCACCTGATCACGCGGCAACAGTGAGAAGGTATTGCGCTCGCCTGTCGGGCCAGGCAGCAGACGGACCACGCCCGCCTGCGCCAGATCGCCATAGTGCTGGCAGAGTTCAGCCAGTTCAGGCTTATCCTTAGCCCAGTTGCTAAGTGCCAGATGCGGGGCCAGCAGTGACTGACGCAGCGTGCTGTCCGCCGGGCGTTCTGCATCCTGACGATCAAAAGTCAGACGCAGCGCACTATCCGGACGATGCGCCAGCAAGCGGTAAAGATAGAGCGGACCGCCGGCTTTCGGACCGGTACCGGATAAGCCCTCGCCACCAAACGGCTGTACGCCGACCACCGCGCCCACCATATTGCGGTTGACGTAGAGATTGCCGACTCGGGCGTTCGCCGTAACCTGTGCAATCGTTTCGTCGATGCGGGTATGTACGCCCAGCGTCAGGCCATAGCCGGACGCATTGATCTGCTCAACCAGCTGCGGCAGGTTATTGCGGGTGAAACGCACCACGTGCAGCACCGGGCCAAAAATCTCTTTATCCAGATCGCTGACCTGGCTCAGCTCAATCAGTGTCGGTTTAACAAAGGTACCGCTATTCCACTCTTTGCTGTCCTGCGGGTTTTCCTGCACCGCCTGATAGACCGTGAAGCCTTTATTACGCATCGCCTGAATATGGCGATCGATATTGGCTTTCGCTTCGGCATCAATGACCGGACCGATGTCGGTCGAGAAGCGTTCCGGATTGCCCATGCGGCACTCCGCCATCGCGCCGCGCAGCATCTTCAGGGTATGGTCGGCGACATCTTCCTGAATGCAGAGCAGGCGCAGGGCAGAACAGCGCTGTCCGGCACTGTCGAAGGCAGAGGCGACGATATCGATCACCACCTGCTCAGTCAGCGCGGAAGAGTCAACGATCATCGCATTCATGCCGCCGGTCTCAGCAATCAGCGGCACAGGACGACCGTGCTGGTCAAGACGACCCGCCAGATTACGCTGCAGCAGTGTCGCCACCGCAGTAGAACCGGTAAACATCACGCCACGCACCCGAACGTCACCGGTCAGCTGTGCACCGACGGTTTCACCCTGACCTGGCAGCAGTTGCAGCACGCCTGGCGGCACACCCGCATCCAGCAGGATCTGAACCGCCTGTGCGGCAATCAGCGGTGTCTGCTCGGCCGGTTTGGCCAGCACGCTGTTGCCCGCTGCCAGTGCAGCCGCAATCTGACCGGTAAAGATCGCCAGCGGGAAGTTCCATGGACTGATGCAGACCACCGGGCCCAGCGGACGATGGGTTTCGTTGTCGAAATCGTCACGCACCATTCCGGCGTAGTAATAGAGGAAATCAACCGCTTCGCGCACTTCCGCGATGGCGTTGTTGTAGGTTTTGCCCGCTTCACGCACCAGGATGCCGAGCAGCTGCTGCATCTGGCCTTCCATGATCTGTGCGGCGCGTTCCAGAATGGCGGCACGCTCCTGCGGTGGTGTGGCAAACCAGATTGGCCCGCTGTTCACCGCGGCATCCAGCGCCACAGAAACTTCCTGCTCTGTGGCTTCACGGACCTGACCTACGCGGTCGCCAGGCGCTGCCGGGTTCAGAATGTCGCGCAACTCGCCGGCACCCGCTTCACCGTCGATCATTGGCTCGGCCAGGCAGGGCTGTGCGGCGCTGCTCAGCAGGGCGCTGGAGAGTGAGGCAAGGCGGTGTTCGTTGGCCATATCCAGACCCGCAGAGTTAACACGGTTATCGCCATACAGATCGCGCGGCAGGGGGATTTTCGGATGTGGCAGACCAATGGCGCCTTCGCTGGCACCCAGCTTCTCCACCGCGCTCACCGGATCGGCCACCAGTTCATCAATCGGCAGCGAGGTATCGGCAATGCGGTTAACAAAGGAGGTGTTGGCCCCGTTTTCTAACAGGCGGCGCACCAGATAGGCCAGCAGGGTTTCATGGGTACCGACCGGCGCATAGATACGGCAGGGACGGTTAAGCTTCCCGTCCGCCACTTTGCCGACCACCTGCTCATAGAGCGGTTCGCCCATTCCGTGCAGGCACTGGAACTCATACTGACCGGGATAGTAGTTGTTGCCCGCCAGCTGATAAATCGCCGCCAGGGTGTGGGCATTATGGGTAGCGAACTGCGGATAGATCAGGCTTGGCACGGCCAGCAGTTTGCGGGCACAGGCCAGATAAGAGATATCGGTGTAAACCTTGCGGGTGTAGACCGGATAGCCTTCAAGGCCTTCCATCTGGGCGCGTTTGATTTCGCTGTCCCAGTACGCGCCTTTCACCAGACGAATCATCAGGCGACGGCGGCTGCGCTGCGCCAGATCGATCAGCTCATCAATCACAAACGGACAGCGTTTCATGTAGGCCTGAATAACGAAACCGATGCCGTTCCAGCCTTCCAGCTCTGGCTCGAAACAGAGTTTCTCCAGTAAATCCAGCGACAGTTCCAGCCGGTCCGCCTCTTCTGCATCAATGTTGATGCCGATGTCATAGGAGCGGGCCAGCAGCGTCAGCGATTTCAGAATAGGGTAGAGCTCTTCCATCACGCGCTCATACTGCGCGCGGCTGTAGCGGGGATGCAGTGCTGAGAGCTTGATAGAGATGCCGGGACCTTCATAGATGCCACGACCATTCGACGCTTTACCAATGGCATGGATCGCCTGCTGATAAGAGAGCAGATAGGCTTTGGCATCGCCTGCCGTCAGGGCCGCTTCGCCCAGCATGTCATAGGAGTAGCGGAAGCCTTTCTCTTCCAGCTTGCGGGCGTTAGCCAGCGCTTCGGCAATGGTTTCACCGGTGACGAACTGCTCGCCCATCAGACGCATCGCCATATCCACGCCTTTGCGGATCAGCGGTTCGCCACCCTTACCGATAATGCGGTTAAGCGAGCTTGAGAGATTCGACTCGTTGTGGGTCGAGACCAGGCGGCCGGTAAACAGCAGGCCCCAGGTCGCCGCGTTGACAAACAGTGACGGGCTGCGTCCCAGATGTGACTGCCAGTTGCCGTTGCTGATCTTGTCGCGGATCAGCGCATCGCGCGTTGGCTTGTCGGGAATACGCAGTAGCGCTTCAGCCAGACACATCAGCGCCACACCTTCATGGGAGGAGAGAGAGAACTCCTGCAGCAGGCTCTGCACCATGCCAGCGCGTCCGGTTGCCCCTTTCTGGTGCCGCAGCTTGTCGGCGAGCTGATAAGCGAGTTGATGGGTTTTCTCTGCCAGCGCCGCCGGTAAACGTGCCTGTTCCAGCATCATTGGCACCGCATCGGTCTCCGGACGACGCCATGCGGCGGTCACCGCTGAACGGGTCACTGACTGAGGTAAAATCTGCTCTGCGAAATCAAGGAACGGCTGGTGCGTCTCCTCTGGCTGGGTGTCGTCGGACTCCGCGGCCGCCTGAGCAGAAAGCGGGATCTCCGGCACGGTATCGCCGGTTTCCAGCTGGCCCAGGTAGTTAAAGATCGCCTGTTTAATCAGCCAGTGTGGCGTGCGATCGATGCGCTGCGCAGCCAGTTTGATGCGCTCGCGTGTCGCGTCATCCAGTTTTACACCCATGGTGGTTGTAGCCATGACTCCAGAGCTCCTTGATAGTGGTTCGATACGGCGTTGGCTGCACTATCACTTAAGTTGCAACTTTGTGCAACCGTGTTAAATGTGAGCCAGTTAACACCCTTTTAACGTCGACGATTGTTAAATCCCGCAATGCGGCACGGATATTGCTGCAAGATCCTCGCCAGGCTGGCAGACCCGATGAAAAGCGGGTTTCAGGCAGGTAATACGATGGTGCAACCGGATAACTGTGAGCGAGTGCAACCTATGAGCACGTTTTCACAAACGGTTAGTGAAATCACTGTAACGCCTGTGTTAAATCCATTGTGCGCACAACGCCTTTCCGGCAGGATACCGCGCCGCTGGGAAATGAGTGACGCCCTGACGAAGAAAATCGGCCCGCTTTGCCCCGTTCCGGCAGGCGGGTAGCTGGCGATTTCTCTGGGATATCAAATAATAAGTGGAGAGACAGATGAGTGTAAGTACACCTTTGCTGGTGACCTTTTTGGTTTATATTCTTGGGATGGTATTAATCGGGTTTGTGGCTTATCGCTCAACTAAAAACTTTGATGATTACATCCTCGGTGGCCGCAGTTTGGGTAGCGTGGTTACGGCACTCTCTGCCGGTGCATCCGATATGAGCGGCTGGCTGCTGATGGGCTTACCGGGTGCGATCTTCATCTCCGGTATCTCTGAAAGCTGGATTGCGATTGGCCTGATTATTGGTGCCTGGCTCAACTGGAAAATTGTGGCAGGACGTCTGCGGGTTCAGACCGAGCATCACAACAACGCGCTGACGCTGCCGGACTTCTTCACCAGCCGTTTTGAAGATCACAGTAAAATCCTGCGCGTGATCTCCGCCATTGTCATCCTGGTGTTCTTTACCATCTATTGCGCCTCGGGCGTGGTGGCCGGTGCGCGTCTGTTTGAAAGCACCTTTGGTATGAGTTACCAGACCGCTCTGTGGGCGGGCGCAGCGGCGACCATTCTCTATACGCTGGTGGGTGGTTTCCTGGCGGTGAGCTGGACCGATACCGTTCAGGCGAGCCTGATGTTTTTTGCGCTGATTCTGACGCCGGTGTTTGTGATTATCGCGGTCGGCGGCTGGTCTGATTCGCTGGCGGTGATTGAAGCGAAGAGCCTGGAAAACCTCGACATGCTGAAGGGACTGAACTTTGTCGCGGTAATCTCCCTGCTCGGCTGGGGCCTGGGCTACTTCGGGCAGCCCCATATTCTGGCGCGCTTTATGGCGGCAGATTCGCATCGTTCAATCCGTACCGCTCGCCGTATCGGTATGACCTGGATGGTGCTCTGTCTGGCCGGTGCCGTGGCGGTGGGCTTCTTCGGTATCGCCTGGTTCCAGAACAACCCGACGCTGGCGGTTGGCGTTAACGCCAATGCGGAGCGGGTCTTTATCGAGCTGGCGCGTATCCTGTTCAACCCGTGGATTGCCGGTATTCTGCTGTCAGCGATCCTGGCAGCCGTGATGTCAACGCTGAGCTGTCAGCTGCTGGTCTGCTCCAGCGCCCTGACCGAAGATCTCTACAAAGGCTTACTGCGTAAAAATGCCAGCCAGAAAGAGCTGGTATGGGTAGGGCGTCTGATGGTGCTGCTGGTGGCGCTGATTGCGATCGCGCTGGCGGCTAACCCGGAAAACCGCGTGCTGGGCCTGGTGAGCTACGCCTGGGCGGGCTTCGGTGCGGCGTTTGGTCCGGTAGTACTGTTTGGTGTCTGCTGGAAGCGGATGAACCGCAACGGTGCGCTGGCGGGCATGATCGTCGGTGCGCTGACCGTGCTGGTGTGGAAACAGTATGGCTGGCTGGGACTGTATGAAATCATCCCGGGCTTCATTTTCGCCAGCATCGCCATTGTAGTGTTCACGCTGATGGGCCGTGAGCCATCAGCAGAAGCGCAGCAGCGCTTTGCCGCTGCAGAGGCGGAGTTCCAGACAAAATAAGCGAGGCGTTAATCGCCTGGCCCGTCCCGAAAGGGGCGGGCTTTTTTGTTACAAAGATAAACCACTCAAAGATGAAATTATCTCCACCGGCAACTTGTTTTTTTCTCAGCGATAATGATAATCGGTATCGTTTACACTTTACCTTATTTTACTGTTTATTGACGCTGCTTAACATTCAAGAGGTTGGCGATGTTTGTTCCTTTTCTCATCATGCTGCGCGAAGGGCTTGAAGCCGCGCTGATAGTCAGCCTGATAGCCAGCTATCTCAAACGCACCCAGCGTACCCAATGGTTTCCCGCGATGTGGGCTGGCGTGTTTATTGCCGCCGGGCTCTGTCTGGGCCTGGGTCTGTTCATCAATGCCACCACCGGTGAGTTCCCGCAGAAAGAGCAGGAGCTGTTTGAGGGCATCGTGGCGCTGATTGCGGTGGTGATCCTCACCTCAATGGTTTTCTGGATGCGCAAAGTCGCCCGCAACATCAGGGTCGAGCTTGAACAGGCGGTCGATCAGGCGCTGCAACGCTCAGGTCGTGGCGGTCTGGCACTGGTGCTGATGGTGTTTCTTGCCGTGGCGCGCGAAGGGCTGGAGTCGGTGTTCTTCCTGCTGGCGGCGTTTACCCAGGATGTCGGTTATGCGCCGCCGATTGGCGCGGTGCTGGGTCTGGCAACCGCGGTCGTGCTGGGCATGCTGCTCTACTGGGGCGGTATCCGTCTTAACATGGCCCATTTCTTCCGCTGGACCAGCGTATTCATCCTGTTTGTCGCCGCGGGTCTGGCAGCGAGCGCCATCCGCGCCTTCCACGAAGCGGGTTTATGGAATCGCTTTCAGGATGTCGCCTTCGATCTCAGCAATACCTTATCGACCCATTCGCTGTTCGGCACCCTGCTGGAAGGGGTGCTGGGTTATCAGGAGTCCCCAAGCGTCAGTGAAGTGACCGTTTACTTCGCCTACCTGATCCCGGCTCTGATTCTGTTCTTTATGCCTGCGCGTTCTGCTGCGTCGGCCACTGTGTAATTTGACATTTAACGGGCGCATTTTACGCCTGCAACATGATAGGGAAAGAGAGATGACAATGCGTTTCCGCCGCAAGGCACTGCTGCTTCCTCTGCTGGCGATCTCCGCAACGGCGGCCGCGGCGGTTCCTCAGGTTACCGTAAGCGTCACCGACAAGCAGTGCGAGCCGATGAGCTTAACGGTCAAGGCCGGTAAGACCCAGTTCCTGATTAAAAACAACAGCCAGAAAGCGCTGGAGTGGGAGATCCTCAAAGGCGTGATGGTGGTTGAAGAGCGTGAGAATATCGCGCCGGGCTTCAGTCAGAAACTGACCGCCAATCTGGAGGCGGGCGAATATGAGATGACCTGTGGGCTGCTGAGCAATCCAAAAGGCAAGCTGATCGTGCAGGCAGGTGAGGGCGCGGCGAAAAGTGGCACCTCAGCACGTATGCAGCTGGAAGGCCCGATCACCGAATACAAAGCCTATGTGACCGACCAGGTGAACCAGCTGGTGAGCAACACCCAGGCCTTTACTGACGCCGTTAAAGCGGGTGACGTTGAAAAAGCCAAAGCGCTGTTTGCTCCGACCCGTCAGTATTATGAGCGCATTGAGCCGATTGCTGAGCTCTTCTCCGATCTCGACGGCAGCATTGACGCCCGTGAAGATGACTATGAGAAAAAAGCGGCCGATCCTAAGTTCACCGGTTTCCACCGTCTGGAGAAAGCGCTGTTTGCTGATAACAGCACGAAAGGCATGGCGGACTACGCTGAGCAGCTGAATAAAGATGTGAAAGATTTGCAGGTGCGCATCAGCGAACTGGCCTTCCCGCCAGCCAAAGTGGTCGGCGGCGCAGCCGGCCTGATTGAAGAGGTCGCTTCCAGCAAAATTTCCGGTGAAGAAGATCGCTACAGCCGGACTGACCTGTGGGACTTCCAGGCGAATATTGATGGCGCGCAGAAAATTGTCGATCTGCTGCGACCCATGGTAAGCAAAGCGAACCCGCAGTTGCTGGCTAAAGTTGACGCCAACTTCAAAAAAGTGGATGCGATCCTGAGTAAGTACCGCACCCAAACCGGTTTTGAATCCTATGAGAAACTGACCAGCGCCGACCGTAACGCGCTGAAAGGACCGATCACCGCACTGGCGGAAGATCTTTCATTACTTCGTGGCACCCTGGGTCTGGATTAATCATGAGTCGCAAGGAAGATGACGCGCAGCCTGCGCGTCGTCGGTTACTAAAAGGGCTGGGGCTGCTGGGTGGCGCGGCAGCGCTGGGCGGCGGCTGTCCGTTCCATGCAGCCGCCGCCGACAGCTTTTCGCCGGGTACGGTTACGCCGCAGGCCCGACAGCAGATGCAGCCGTTTTATGGTCAGCATCAGGCAGGTATCACGACGCCACAGCAGGCATCGATGATGCTGGTGGCGTTTGATCTGCTCAGCAGCGATAGAACGGAGCTGGTGCGTCTGTTCCGGTTGCTGACCCAGCGTATTGCCTTTCTGACCACGGGCGGTCCGGCACCGGTAGTCACCAATCCGCGGTTGCCGCCAATGGATTCCGGCATTCTTGGGGCGACTATCGCGCCTGATAATCTGACGATTACCGTGTCGGTCGGCAATTCACTGTTTGATGAACGCTTTGGTCTGGCGCCGCACAAACCGAAAAAATTGCAGCCGATGACTCGCTTTCCCAATGATTCGCTGGATGCCAGTCAGTGTCATGGCGATCTGCTGTTGCAGCTCTGTGCCAACACTCAGGATACGGTGATTCATGCCCTGCGGGATATCATCAAGCATACGCCTGACCTGCTTGGCGTACGCTGGCGGCGCGAAGGCTTTATCTCCGATCACGCCGCGCGCAGTCAGGGGCAGGAGACCCCGATCAACCTGCTGGGTTTCAAAGATGGCACCGCCAATCCGGATACCCACAACCCTGCTCTGATGAATCAACTGCTGTGGGTGACAGACGATCAGGACGAACCGGTCTGGGCGCGCAATGGCAGCTATCAGGCTGTACGGTTAATCCGCTTTCACGTCGAAATGTGGGATCGCACGCCGCTGGGCGAGCAACAGACTATCTTTGGTCGCGAGAAATTAAGTGGCGCGCCGCTGGGGATGCAGCATGAGCGCGACGTTCCGGATTACGCCCGTGATCCGGACGGTGAGGTAATTGCGCTGGATGCGCACATCCGTCTTGCCAACCCCCGCACGCCAGAGACGGCAAGCAGCCTGATGCTGCGGCGCGGCTACAGTTACTCCGCGGGTATCTCTGCATCGGGACAGCTGGAGATGGGGTTGCTGTTCGTCTGCTATCAGCACGATCTGGAACGCGGCTTTCTTACGGTGCAGCGACGCCTGAATGGCGAAGCGCTGGAAGAATATATCCGGCCTTTTGGCGGCGGTTACTTTTTTGTTTTGCCCGGTGTACCAGACGCCAGCCATTATTTAGCGCAGTCGTTGCTGGAGGCCTGATTAAATTTCAACCACTGTGGGCGTCCCTGTTCTGGTCGCCCACGTTTTACGGTTTTCGTGCTTTGCTGGCTGAGGTTAAACTGAGTTTTAGCGGTTGTCTGGCATATATAAAATAAGCTAATCCGCTGTAATACAACGCTTTTACATTTTGCCTTAAAAGAAATACATACACGTGATTAGCAATTCTTTTGCCAGCAGGTAAAATTACTATTGCAAAGGCCCAACAAAATGGTGCACTTTATTAAACAGGCGTAATCGGATGTGTTGATGTATCACACTGGAGTTCGCGCATGGGTCGAGTCTTTAATGGAAAGTCACTGTCAGTAAATAGATTGCGCCTGACCGCGAGGGCAATTCTGCCTCGTTATTTCTTCCTTCCTTCAACCATCTCTTTTGTCTTATCGCATCCTGTTTTATCCGGTGTTCAGCTACGCTATTGCGCTGCTGCATACCCACTATCCTGTCCTGTCATGGCTCAAAAGGAAGCCAACTGAAACCTCTAAAGCGTTCACGTTATCGCAACGGGCCACCGGCCTGACGCAGGAAATGAAACCAACTGAAAGGTGCCACTATGGGAAGACAGAAAGCAGTGATCAAAGCGCGTCGTGAAGCAAGAAGAGTGCTTCGTAGTGACTCAAGAAGTCATCGTCAGCGTGAAGAAGAGTCGGTCACTTCGCTGGTGCATATGAGTGGACTGGATGCCATTGGCATGGCGCGCGATACGCGTGACCGGTTGCCAATTGAAGCCCGTAATGAAGCTCAGGCGCACTATCTTAACGCCATAGAGAGAAAACAGCTGATCTTCGCAACCGGTGAAGCCGGGTGCGGTAAAACCTGGATCAGTGCCGCAAAAGCGGCTGAGGCCCTGATTAATAAGGATATCGACAGGATTATCGTTACGCGCCCGGTACTGCAGGCAGATGAGGATCTGGGATTCCTTCCCGGCGATATTTCAGAGAAATTCGCGCCTTATTTCCGCCCGGTTTATGACATTCTGGTTAAACGTCTTGGCGCATCCTTTATGCAATATTGTCTGCGTCCGGAAATTGCCAAGGTAGAGATTGCACCGTTCGCCTATATGCGTGGTCGCACTTTCGAAAATGCTGTGGTAATTCTGGACGAGGCGCAGAACGTCACCGCCGCGCAGATGAAAATGTTCCTGACCCGACTGGGCGAAAACGTCACGGTCATTGTTAACGGCGATATTACCCAGTGCGACTTGCCCGCTGGGGTGCCTTCCGGTCTCGCAGACGCGCTGGCGCGTTTCGAAGAGGACGAGATGGTTGGCATTGTACGCTTCGGCAAAGAAGATTGTGTGCGTTCTGCGCTGTGTCAGCGCACCCTGCACGCGTATAGCTAGCGTTTGATTGAGTAGAAGTGTAGCGCCCAAACCCGGCTCCGGCCGGGTTTTCTTATTGTGGGGCAGGGGCTGCGCACGTGGTCGTTCCCCGGCGGGGGTTATCACGCTCTCTCAGAGTGAAATATGCAAAAAAAAGAGCCTGAACAAAAGTTCAGGCTCTTCTTTGAAGATGGCGGTGAGAGAGGGGTTCGAACCCTCGATACGTTGCCGTATACACACTTTCCAGGCGTGCTCCTTCAGCCACTCGGACACCTCACCAGATTTACTTCGCTGACCGCGATGGGTCAACGGGGCGGTACTATAGGGAGTCGACTGAAAACGGTCAAGCACTATTTTTCTCTTTTGATCTATTCGCTTAAGCTCTGAACGAATCGATTTACTGCGGCATAAAACCCGCCGTTTTACCGGCCACATCCCGTCATCCTGATGAGCCCGGTCAGGTGAGTTTTATGGCAGCAAATAAACCGGGGCGGCGTTCTCACCCTCGTTACTGGTCAGACGCCGCCCCGACTGATGCCGGAATCAGCTCTTTACTCTGTTAGCGAAACTTTTCCGCAGCTTCTGCAGTTTCGGTGGAATGACCGCCATGCAGTAGCCGTTGCGCTGGCCCGCGCCTTCCCAGTAATCCTGATGATAAGCTTCAGCGGGATACCACTCTTTCAGCGGCTCAATAGTGGTCACCACCGGCACATCATGGTCAGCCTGAGCGCGGGCAATGGCGGCGCGTGCCTCCGCTTCCTGCTCTGCATTGGCCGGGAAAATGGCGGAACGATACTGGGTGCCAATATCATTACCCTGACGGTTAAGCTGGGTCGGATCATGCGTCACAAAGCTGATATCCAGCAGATCGCCAAAGCTGACTTTCTCCGGGTCGAAGCCAATGCGGATCGCTTCTGCATGACCGGTCGCACCGCTGCAGACCTGCTCATAAGTCGGATTAGGACGGGCACCACCGGTATAACCGCTTTCCACCGACTCTACGCCGATCACATCCTTAAATACCGCTTCGGTACACCAGAAACAGCCGCCAGCGATAACTGCGTATTCGATTGCCATAATAATTTACTCCTGTCAGGTCGAAAGAGGTGAATGGGGGCGCGGCAGAGCGCTTTCAACTAGATCAGCATCTCCGGTTTAAAATCGCCGCTCTTATCCAGTATTTTGTCGCTCATCACGCTGAACCGGCCTTCGCCAGTGTAGTGCAGGGTAGTGGGGTATTCCGGCTGCTCGGCAACGTGTGCTTTAACAATCTCAAAAATAAACAGGTTGTAGTTAGCGACCATCGAATCGTCATAAAGCTGACACTCAAAGCTGGCAAAACATTCGGCAATCATCGGCGCGCCAACCACCTGAGCGGGTTCCGGCGTCAGGCCAAATGCCTCAAACTTATCAATGCTGTCACCGTGGCTGTTGCCGATTGCCACAACTTCATCAATCAGCGAGGCAGAAGGAATGTTCAGCACGCACTGACCGCTGTTGCGGATCAGCTCATGGCTGTGGTTCATACCGGCAATCATGCAGCCGACCAGTGACGGAGAAAACTCCAGCACCGTGTGCCAGCCGAGCGTCATGATGTCATGTTGATCTTTGTACTGCGAACTGAGCAGCAGCACCGGTCCGGGCTCAAGATATTTGCGGGCTTTGCTGACCGGAAAAGCATATTTGTGCATGCGTTGGCTCATGGCGTAACTCCTGAAACGGAACGTAGCCATTAAGTGTAGAGCACCGGGCGGATGCAGCAGGCGTGTCAGCGGGCAGAAATGCGAGGTTGATGGCGGCGTCTGGCAGCGCAGACATTTTTAGCGGCAGTGTCGCGAGCTTAAGGTTTCCTTAATATGCAATCGCGATACTGCCTGCTTTAACTGAGGATGATGCTATGAAAACTGCTCCTGTTGCCCTGTCTGTGACTGCTCCGCGTCCGATGAGTGAATATGCTGCACTGCTGATTGCCGCAGCTACGGTCGTTCTGTTCCTCTCCGCCTGGTTCAGCGCTTAAAACTTCACCACGGCACGACAACCGCTTCGGTCGCGGCGGTTCTCTAAGAAAAACTGAAACCGGTGTAACTGGACGATGCGGCTGACGATGCTCAGCCCGAGTCCGATACCGCCGTAGCGACTGTCCATCCGGATAAACGCTTTACTCAGCTCGCCACTTTTACTCTCATCAATTCCCGGCCCCTGATCTTCCACCACCAGCATCGGCTGAGGAGTTAACATCAGCTGCACACTGATGGTGCTGTTATCCGGGCTGTAGCGATGGGCGTTCTCGACCAGGTTACGCAGCAACATCTTCAGCAGCGTGGCATCACCGCGCACAAACTGCTCCTGCGGCAGATCGAGCACCAGCGTCTGCTGATGCGCCTCCAGCATAATACTCAGCTCCGACTCCATTGGCAGGATCACATCTTCAATCAGCCCCACGTTCTGATAGGTGCCAGAGGTAAAAGACTGTCCTGCACGCGCCAGATTCAGCAGCTGCGACACGCTGTGCGTCATCTGATCCAGGCGCTGCACCAGCGGCTGAACTTTGACATCGCTGTTACGTTCGATTAACTCCAGATGCAGCCGCAATCCCGCCAGCGGCGTGCGCAGCTCATGTGCCACGTCGGCGGTGAACAGCCGTTCGCGCTCCAGACTGCTGTTCAGACGCGCGACCAGCTGGTTTATCGCCTGCGTCACCGCATCGATCTCCTGAACCTGACTGTGGCAGGCGACGGGATCAAGATTCTCTTCGCTGCGACTCTCCAGTTCACGCTGCAGCTGATAAAGCGGCCGGGTAATCCACTTCACCGCCTGATAGCAGAGCAGCAGCGTCAGGGTAATCATCACCAGACTTGGCACCGCCAGGCTCGCTACCGCTTCATGCACTTCACGCTTAACGTGACTGTCCATGTTGCGCTTCTGCAGCTGCGCTTCCACCAGAAACTGAATCTGCTCTTTACTCTCATGCCATAGCCAGACCACGCTGATCACCTGGAAAACCAGCAGGATCAGACCGATGGTCAGGATAAGGCGAAAGCGCATACTGCGATGATCGAAACGTCTTATCATGTTGCCTCACGAACGCCATCCTGCGTCACCAGCGCATAGCCAAAACCGCGCACGGTGCGGATAGCGCTTTTGCCGATTTTGTCGCGCAGATTATGGATATGCACTTCCAGGGTATTAGTAGAAGGCTCGGTCTCCCAGTTATAGATATCCTGGTAGAGAATTTCACGGTGAACCGGATTCCCGGCCTTGAGCATCAGCCGTGACAGAATCGCAAACTCTTTGGGTGTCAGATCCAGCAGCACGTCGCTGAGCGTAATCTGGCGATGGGTCATATCCAGCGCCAGCGCACCCACTCTGACATGACTGTCGCCCTGATTGACGTGGCGGCGAATCAGGGCGCGGATCCGCGCCAGCAACTCATCCAGCGAGAACGGTTTGATCAGATAGTCGTCCGCGCCTGCGTCGAGTCCGGCAATGCGTTCGCTGATGGTGTCGCGTGCGGTCAGGATCAGCACCGGCGTCATCTTCTTCTGCCGCCGCAGTCGTATCAGAAAATGCAGTCCATCTTCATCCGGGAGGCCAAGATCCAGCACCACCAGGCTATACAGGCCGCTGGCGAAATGCGCTTCAGCATCCCGCACCCGCGTAACGCCATCACAGACATAGCCTTCGCCTTCCAGTGCCAGCATCAGACCCTGCAGCAGCAAGGCATCATCTTCAACAATCAGTATCTTCATTAAGGTTGGCTCCGACACGACGTCAAAATATCATCCGCAGGCACATATTCGTGGGTCGCGGTGCCGGTTAATCCCAGCATGGTTGAAAACAGATTATCCTGTGAAAAATCGTCTGTCGCCGCCAGTTTATTCAGACAGCCGCGATTAACCGCATAACGTTTCTGATAATCATCGGAAAGCCAGATCAGCAACGGCACATGTTTCTGGGTGTCCGGCGCGATAGCATAGGGCAGGCCATGCAGGTAAGCACCATTTTCACCCAGGGATTCGCCGTGGTCAGACAGATAGACCAGGCTGGTGGTGAAGCGGTCCTGATGTGCACGCAGTACGTTAATGGCTTTATCGACGATGTGATCCACATTGACCAGCGTATTATCATAGGTGTTGATCAACTGTTGTTGCGAACAGTCCTGAATCTGATTAGTGTCACAGGTCGGTTCAAACTGACGGAACTGCGGCGGGTAACGATGGCTATAAGTCGGACCATGACTGCCAATGGTGTGCAGCACAATCACTGCGTTGCCTTTTAACTGGCTGATATATTCATCCAGACCGTGGAACAGCACGTCGTCATAACACTCACCGTCAATACACATGCCGGGCAGGTTCAGGCTGGTCATGTCCTGATGCGGAACCCGATCGCAGGCACCTTTACAGCCTCCATCATTCTCATTCCACAACACGCTGATGCCGGCGCGCTGAATAATATCCAGCAATCCCTCCTGATGCGCGGCCAGCACATCATCATAGTGGGCGCGCGGCATGTTGGAGAACATGCAGGGCACGGAGACCGCCGTCGCGGTCCCGCACGAGGTGGTGTGCGGAAAATAGATCACATCATCTTTCGCCAGTAAGGGGTTGGTCAGACGACCGTAACCGCCCAGCGAGAAGTTTTGCGCGCGTGAGGTCTCTCCCAGCACCAGAATAGTCAGATTCGGTTTGCCACTGCTGCGGCTGGGCTGCAGATGCGCATCTTCACCAATGCGTATCAGCGGCGCGTTCTGTAACTGCTCATGCTTATACCAGGAGAGCGTCGCCGCAATGCTGTTAGAGGGGCTAAGCGCCTTTACCAGTTCACGGTTGTTGCGGAACAGCGAGGCGTAATCTTTATAGAAGAGCAGGGCGACCAGCACAATCAGCGCTGCTGACAGCAGCACGCTGAGCAGTCGCGCCAGCACGCCACGCCACTGCTGCTTTTTAAGTCGCGGCCAGAACACCAGCAACGCCATCAGCACGCCTGAGCTGAGCAGGGTTACGAGTAGCTTTGGCGTAATCAGCGCAAAAGATTCCGAGGCGGTGGTATCCATCATGTTGGTGATCATCGAGCGATCAATCACGATGTTATAGGTATGAATAAAGAACTGTGCCGACGCGGAGAGCAGAATAAACAGCGCGGCCAGTAGCCGATCCAGCCAGATAAACGAGGCCAGTGTAATCACGATATTGATCACGCTAAAGGCAACCAGCGGCATCGATAAAAATACCAGTGTGGTGTGCAGGTCGTTCAGTGGCATCACCGCCAGCACCTGACGGTAATAGACAATGTTAAGGAAAACCGCGATATAAACCGCAGCCAGAATCAGCAACGTAAGGCGGCTAATCAGCGGCCTTTTCAGAGTAAACGCCATGTGAGCAGGAACCCGAGTAATAAAAGTGTCACGAGAATGCGCTTTCAATATTAGGAATACCTTAAGAAGCTTAAGGTTTGAGGAGTGCCGACTCTGCCGGGTGCGATACGTGTGCGACTCCAGTCAGCAGCGGATCGTGTCTGGCCTGATCATCGGAAGCGCAGCAGAATTGGATGGTGCTTTTATGCTGACTTAACCGCAGCGGCTGGCATGAAACCTGCATCTTTCTGGCATAACCCCTGTTAATGACTACACTTACTGTGAAGATGTTCTCAGTTAGCCAGTATTGTCAGCAATGCGCTTGCAAGTTTGAGGAGAGTGACCTATCCCGTTACCGCGTTTTACCCCTCACTCACCGCTTTATCAGAATTTCCCGCTTGCTGACCTGACTGCGTCAGGACATTCTTGTTTTAACTCAATGTTTTATTAAAATTCGATTTTCAGGAGAAGTAACGTGACCCAAGCGGCAGACACCCATGCCAGGTACCCGACATTAAGCGGCGGGCAGTACGCCTTCTTTTTTGATGTCGACGGCACGCTGGCAGCGATTCAGTCCCGTCCCGAAGCGGTATTTATTCCTGAGCAGGTCATCGCGCAACTGCAGCAGCTCTCTGCACTCTCGCAGGGCGCGCTGGCGCTGGTCTCCGGCAGACCCATAGAACAACTTGATGCGCTGGCCGCTCCCTGGCACGGCCCGGCTGCGGGCGTACATGGTGCAGAGCGCCGTGATGCAGAGGGTAATCTGCAACGCATCAGCCTGCCGGTCGAGGTGGAGCAATCGCTCAGGGCGGAATTGCAGGATGCCATGGCATCCTGGCCTGGCACCCAGTTGGAGGTAAAAGGCATGGCTTTCGCACTTCACTACCGCCAGGCGATGCAGCATGAGCAGGATGTGATGCGACTGGCTGAACAGTCAGTGAAACGTTTTCCCGGACTGGCGCTTCAGCCGGGGAAATGTGTGGTAGAGATTAAACCGGCAGGTATCGATAAAGGCGCCGCAATTAGCGACTTTATGCAGCAGCCCCCTTTTGCCGGACGTACGCCGGTCTTTATTGGCGACGATCTGACGGATGAAAAGGGCTTTCTGGCCGTGAACGCACGGCAGGGCGTCTCGATCAAAGTCGGAGAAGGTTCCACCCAGGCCCATTATCGGCTTCATGATGTCGATGCGGTTTACGGCTGGCTGGAAAGAACATTATTACTATCAGATCAAGACAACGTCGGTAAGGAGTTTAGGTTATGAGTCGTTTAGTGGTTGTATCTAACCGTGTCGCCATGCCCGATGGGTCAAAAACCAGCGCTGGCGGTTTGGCCGTCGGTATTCTCGATGCACTGAAAAGCACCGGTGGACTGTGGTTTGGCTGGAACGGTGAAATCAGCGAGTACACAGGCGAAGAGGTGGAAGAAGTCACGGTTCAGGAACATGAGGGTATTGAGTATGCCTCGTTCCCGCTGAGCCAGAACGATTACGATCTCTACTATTGCCAGTTCTCAAACACTGTCATCTGGCCCGCATTCCATTATCGCCTTGACCTGGTTCAGTTCCAGCGGGAAGCCTGGGAAGGGTATTGCGACGTTAACGATGCGGTGGCACAGCGTTTAAAACCGCTGATCAAGCCGGATGATATTGTCTGGATCCACGATTATCACTTTTTACCGTTTGCAGCCGCGCTGCGTCGGGCGGGCATTAATAACCGCATCGGCTTCTTCCTGCATATTCCGTTCCCGACGCCTGAAATATTTAATGCGCTGCCGCCGCACAAAGAGCTTCTGGAAATGCTGTGCGAATATGACCTGCTGGGTTTCCAGACCGAATCGGATCGGGTGGCCTTCCTCGACAGCGTCAGCCAGCTTACACAGTTGCAGAATAAGGGCGACAAAAAACATCGCGCCTTTGGCAACACCTTTATGACTGAGGTTTATCCTATCGGGATTGAGCCAGACAGTATTAAAGAGATGGCCGAAGGGCCGCTGCCACCGAAAATGGCCGCCATGAAGAAAGAGCTGGGCGATGCACGCAATATTATCGCCTGCGAACGTCTCGACTATTCCAAAGGTCTGCCTGAGCGTTTTCTTGCCTATGAAGCGCTGCTGGAGAACTTCCCGCAGCATCGCGGCAAAATTCGCTACTCGCAGATTGCACCGACCTCGCGCGGCGATGTGCAGGCGTATCAGGATATCCGTCATCAGCTGGAGACCGAAGCAGGGCGCATCAACGGTAAATACGGTACGCTGGGCTGGACCCCGCTCTACTACCTTAACCAGCATTTTGACCGTCGACTGCTGATGAAAATCTTCCGTCTGACCGATGTCGGTCTGGTTACGCCGCTGCGTGACGGTATGAACCTGGTGGCGAAAGAGTACGTGGCTGCGCAGGACCCTGATGATCCCGGTGTACTGGTGCTGTCGCGCTTTGCGGGTGCGGCTAACGAGCTCACCTCCGCGCTGATTGTGAATCCGTATGACCGTGATGAAGTGGCCGCCGCGCTGGATAGGGCGATTACTATGCCGCGTACCGAAAGGATTTCACGCTACAACGATATGATGGCGGTATTGCGTAAAAATGATATTACCGCCTGGCGTGAAGGCTTCCTGAAAGACCTGGAACGCATTGAACCGCGCAGCGTTGACCACAACACGGTTAATAAAGTCGCGACCTTCCCAAAACTCGCCTGATATCTGTTCTGACTCAGGGTTATGAAAGCAGCGGCGCCTCTACGGCGTCGCTGCTTTTTTTTGGTCCAGGTCACAGAAAACTCGCCTGCTATCTGTTAATGACCGTTTGCTTCGATTCTACGCTGGTAACGTCAGTGGCTGCCCGGAGTGGCCCGATAAATGCAGGTAAGCCCGGAAATCCCCGTCCTGTCAGCCCCTGCCGCTTTCTTTACCTTCTTTACTCAAGTTTCTCTTCAGGCTGCCGATAGTGATAGTGCCAACGCATAACCCTTCGTTAATTCATTCGACTTTCTTATATAACCCCTTGTTACAGTGGGAATCAGAGTCTGTACACCCCGCCACCACTGTTAACGTCAGGTTGCCAGAAATCTGACCTGCTGCCGTATAAACCTTAACGATTTCATTACTCACCCTCTGCGATACTCCCCTTAAGTAACTAATTTAAAAGCAAATACCTGAAGGTCGCAGCAGCATAATATGCTGATAACCTTTCTTTGGGTGGTTCTAAATAGGGTGTTAAAACGATTAACACCCGATATTCATTCCGGACTGCGCAAAGCGTCGAATAGCGATGCTTTTACCCCCTATTAAACCTTTCTCAGGACCAATTGGACTTAAAATCGGGCTTTTTTGCTCAAAAAATGACCAGTCGGTAAGTAATGGTAAAGGGTTGCTGAAGAAATTTGCGTTAAAAGTGTGATCTGCGTCACACTTTATCTAAAATTTCACATCACTGTCGTTGTATGTCGAAATCAGACGATATAGATTTGCGTTGTTTTCGGAATAGTCCTAAAAAATGTAAGAAGACGTCACGGAAGATGTCCAGAACTCGAAAATAAAATGGCATGGATTTTCGACCTTCGGTGGGTCTGAAACCCACACAAAAATGGAAGGCGAAAACGGTGACATTAACGTTACGTGAAGTTTTTTTTGCCATCTTTTGATTTAACAAACAGCAGCTCGAACCGCAGATTTATTCTGCGATACAGTTACGTCGCATCTCTCAGGATGGAAAAATAATGGGCACCTCTGAAGTACTGAAACATATTTACGATCTCAACTTGTCTTATTTACTGCTTGCGCAGCGTTTAATTAACCAGGATAAAGCTTCTGCAATGTTTCGCCTCGGAATTGACGAGAAAATGGCGAATGCATTATCTGAATTAACATTGCCTGAGATGGTAAAAATGGCGGAAACCAATCAACTGGTTTGCCAGTTTCGTTTTACCGATAGCAGCACCATTAATCGCCTGACGCAGGAATCACGCGTGGATGATTTACAACAAATCCACACCGGCATTTTATTATCGAGCCGTTTACTGCGTAATGCGTCTAAAGATAAAGATGATGCACCTGCTAAAAAGAGAGCAATGTCATGAGTGAGAAAAGTATTGTTCAGGAAGCACGTGATATTCATCTCGCGATGGAGCTCATTACATTAGGTGCCCGCTTACAGATGCTTGAGAGCGAAACCCAACTGAGCCGCGGTCGTCTCATCAAGCTCTATAAAGAATTACGTGGCAGTCCGCCACCGAAAGGTATGCTGCCGTTCTCTACGGACTGGTTTATGACGTGGGAGCAGAACATTCATGCTTCTATGTTCTGTAACGCCTGGAAGTTTTTGCTGAAAACCGGGTTGTGCAGCGGCGTCGATGCCGTGATTAAAGCTTACCGCCTGTATCTTGAACAGTGTCCTCAATCGGACGAGGGCCCGCTGTTGGCGCTGACTCGTGCCTGGACCCTGGTCCGATTCGTTGATAGCGGTATGCTGGAACTGGCAGATTGTAAAAGCTGCAACGGCAGCTTTATTAATCATGCGCATCAGCCGGTTGGCAGCTTTACCTGCAGCCTGTGCCAGCCACCATCACGGGCAGTAAAAAGACGTAAACTTTCTGCAGAACCTGCCGATATGTTTCCACAACTGCTGGATGAACAGGTTAAACACGCCGTTTAAGTTTGTTCGCACTGTGGAAGCCATCCAGCAGCGGTTAATACCGCTGCTTTTTTTTTGCTTGCGGTTCAGGAATAACATCTGCGGCTCTCTGGCTTAACTTCCACCAACACGTTACGGACGTAAGGATTTTTTTGTGCTGATAATTATAGGTTACCTGATTGTTTTAGGCTCCGTGTTGGGCGGATATGCGCTGGTAGGTGGCCATCTGGGCGCGCTTTATCAGCCAGCCGAATTATTAATGATCGGCGGTGCCGGTGCCGGTGCTTTTTTAGTCGGCAACAACGGTAAGTCGATTAAAAAAACGCTGAAGGCGCTGCCTAAGTTATTTCGCGGCTCCAAGTACAACAAAGCGGTTTACATGGATTTGATGGCGCTGCTTTATCGCCTGATGGCGAAGTCGCGTCAGCAGGGCATGTTATCGCTGGAACGCGATATTGAAGATCCCAGCCAGAGTGAAATTTTTGCTAATTATCCCCGCATTCTTGCCGATAAACAGTTAGTGGATTTTATTACTGACTATTTACGCCTGATGGTGAGCGGCAACATGAACGCTTTTGAAATCGAAGCGTTGATGGATGAAGAGATTGAGACCTACGAACACGAGTGCGACGTACCAGCGCAAAGTATTGCTGCAGTGGGTGATGGTCTTCCGGCATTCGGTATCGTCGCCGCGGTAATGGGCGTGGTCCATGCACTGGCTTCGGCCGATCGTCCAGCCGCTGAACTCGGTGCGCTGGTCGCGCATGCGATGGTGGGCACCTTCCTGGGCATCCTGCTGGCCTACGGGTTTGTCTCTCCACTCTCGTCAGTGCTGCGTCAGAAGTGTGCGGAAACCACCAAGATGATGCAGTGCATTAAGGTGACATTGCTGTCGAGCCTGAATGGTTACGCGCCGCAGATTGCGGTGGAATTTGGTCGTAAGACGCTCTATTCCGCCGAGCGTCCGTCGTTCAGCGAACTGGAAGAGCACGTACGTAACGCCAAGAACCCGGCTAAACAGACTTCAGACGAGGCTTCATGAAACACGGCAATCGCCCAATTGTGCTGATCAAAAAGCGCAAACATAAAGGCCATGAAGGCAGCCACGGATCGTGGAAGATTGCCTACGCCGACTTTATGACGGCGATGATGGCCTTTTTTATGGTGATGTGGCTGCTCTCAATCGCCAACCCGCAGGAGCTGGTGCAGATAGCAGACTACTTCAAAACACCGCTGAAGGTAGCGATTACCGGCGGGGCGCGCAGCAGCGACAGCGAGAGCCCGATCCCCGGCGGCGGTGATGATCCGACCAAAAAGATTGGCGAAGTGAACAAAGTCGTCGATATGGACGCCCAGAAACGCAAGCTGGATGAGATTCGTCTTAACCGTTTGCGTGAAAAGCTCGACCAGCTGATTGAAGCGGATCCGCGTCTGAAAGCGCTGCGCCCGCATCTGATCATCAACATGGTGGAAGAGGGGCTGCGTATTCAGATTATCGACAGCCAGAATCGCCCGATGTTTAAGACCGGTCGGGCCGAGGTTGAGCCCTATATGCGCGACATTCTGCGTGCGATAGCGCCAGTCCTTAACGACATTCCGAACCGCATCAGCCTGGCCGGACATACCGATGATTTTCAGTATGCCAGCGGTGACAAAGGCTACAGCAACTGGGAACTGTCGACAGACCGTGCTAACGCCTCACGCCGTGAACTGGTGATGGGCGGCTTAGACAGCGGAAAAATTTTACGGGTGTTGGGTATGGCCGACACCATGCGCCTGAAAAATCGTGGCGGTAATGACGCCGTTAACCGCCGCATCAGCCTGCTGGTGTTGAACCACGACACCGAAGCGGCAATAGAAAAAGAGAACGCAGAAAGTGATGCCGTCCAGATCAGCGATCCGGCGGCCATTGAACAGATTACCGCACCTGCAACACCAGGCGGCGCGGTGAATACAGCAGCCCCCTCACAGCCGAGGTGATTCCCGTGAGTATGGACATCAGCGATTTTTACCAGACGTTTTTTGATGAAGCCGATGAGCTATTAGCGGATATGGAACAACACCTGTTGGGCTTAGACCCGCAGGAGCCAGATTCGGAACAGCTTAACGCCATCTTCCGTGCCGCTCACTCCATTAAGGGTGGGGCCGGAACCTTTGGTTTTACGGTATTACAGGAAACGACTCATATCCTGGAAAACATTCTGGATGGTGCTCGTCGCGGCGAGATGCAGCTCAGCACCGACATCATCAACCTGTTTTTGGAAACCAAAGATATTATGCAGGAACAGCTCGATGCTTATAAAACCGCGCAGGAGCCTAACGCGGAGAGCTTCAAATATATCTGTGAAGCGCTGCGCCAGCTGGCGCTAGAGGCCAAAGGTCTGCCGGTTGATGTTCCGGCCAGTGTTGCCACTGCCAGCGCAGAACCGGCCAGCACCAGCGGCCTGCGTGTACAGCTGATCGATCTCAAAGAGAAAGAGGTCGATCTGATGCTGGAAGAGATGAGTAATCTCGGCACCCTGACCAACGTACAGAAAGGCAGCACCACGCTGGATGTCTGCATTGATGGCGTCGGTAAAGATGACATCGTGGCGGTGCTCTGCTTCGTCATCGACGAAGCACAGATCCGCTTCCCGGCAGCAGACGAAGCCGTTGCCGCGCCAGTTGCTGTTGCTGCCGAGGCCGAACCGGTGGTGGAAGACGTTCACACTGCCACCGTCACCGAACTGCCGGTGGCCGCAGTGAAGCGTGAAAGTAAGCGCGTCGCGGCCCCTGCCAAATCGAGCGAATCCACCAGCATCCGTGTTGCGGTGGAGAAGGTCGATCAGCTGATCAACCTGGTGGGCGAACTGGTGATTACCCAGTCAATGCTCGCTCAGCGTTCCGGCGAACTCGATCCGGTCGCGCACGGTGACCTGCTGAACAGCATGGGTCAGCTGGAGCGTAACGCCCGCGATCTGCAGGAATCGGTGATGTCGATTCGTATGATGCCAATGGAATATGTCTTCAGCCGCTTCCCGCGTCTGGTGCGTGACCTGGCCAGCAAACTCGGCAAAGAGGTCGAACTGACGCTGCTGGGCAGCTCAACCGAACTCGATAAGAGCCTGATTGAGCGCATCATCGATCCATTAACGCACCTGGTGCGTAACAGCCTTGACCACGGTATCGAAACGCCAGAGAAACGTCTGGTGGCCAGTAAAGTGGCAACCGGTAACCTGACGCTTTCAGCGGAACATCAGGGCGGCAACATCTGCATTGAAGTGTCTGATGATGGTGCCGGTCTGAACCGTGAACGTATTCTGGCTAAAGCCCTCTCATCGGGCCTGCCGGTTCACGAGAACATGAGCGACGAAGAGGTCGGCATGCTGATCTTCGCACCGGGCTTCTCCACCGCAGAGCAGGTGACGGATGTTTCAGGACGCGGCGTCGGTATGGACGTGGTGAAACGAAATATTCAGGAGATGGGCGGTCACGTCGAGATCGCCTCGAAGCAGGGCAAAGGCACCACCATTCGTATCCTGCTGCCGCTGACCCTGGCCATCCTTGATGGGATGTCCGTTCGTGTGGCCGATGAAGTCTTTATTCTGCCGCTGAATGCGGTGATGGAGTCGCTGCAACCGCGCGCCGAAGAGCTGAAACCGCTGGCCGGTGGCGAGTGCGTGCTGGAAGTGCGTGGCGAATATCTGCCACTGGTCGAGCTGTGGAACGTCTTTGATGTGCAGGATGCCAAAACCGAGGCCACTCAGGGCATCGTGGTGATCCTGCAAAGCGCGGGCAAACGTTACGCGCTACTGGTCGATCAGCTGATTGGCCAGCATCAGGTGGTGGTGAAGAACCTGGAAAGTAACTATCGCAAAGTGCCGGGCATCTCCGCCGCCACCATTCTTGGCGATGGTAGCGTGGCGCTGATTGTTGATGTTTCAGCACTGCAATCACTTAACCGTGAAAAACGTGTGGCTGGCGCTGCCGCCTGATTGATAACGAAAGGGTAAATAACATGAATGGAATGGCAACCGTGACAAAAATCGCTGGCGAAACTGTGGGTCAGGAGTTTCTGGTCTTCACGCTGGGCGACGAAGAGTACGGCATCGATATCCTCAAAGTTCAGGAAATTCGCGGTTACGATCAGGTAACGCGTATCGCAAATACCCCTGAATTTATCCGCGGCGTCACTAACCTGCGCGGCGTTATCGTGCCGATTATCGATCTGCGCGTGAAGTTTGCGCAACCCGATGTTGAGTACAATGAAAACACCGTGGTTATCGTGCTGAATCTGGAAAATCGCGTGGTCGGTATCGTGGTTGACGGCGTCTCTGATGTGCTGTCGCTGACCCAGGATCAGATCCGTCCTTCACCAGAGTTCGCTGTGACCATGTCCACCGAGTACCTGACCGGTCTGGGTGCGCTGGGCGATCGCATGCTGATTCTGGTCGACATTGAGAAGCTGCTGAGCAGCGACGAGATGGCGCTGGTGGATAACCTGCGTAGCGCGTAATTGAATCATCACGGGCCGGTTATGGCTGGCCCGTGATAGTTTCACAGAGCGATAATTCCTTTCTATTCATAGAATAAAGCCGCATTGCACTCTAATTTCCCGCTGTCACCTGCCGATAATCCCTCAGTCACTTTAATTACCTACTTTCTTCAGGGTTACTCATGTTAACGAAAATCCGTGTTGTCACCAGCCTGTTACTGGTGTTGCTGGTGTTTGGGCTGTTACAGGCCTTCTCCGGTTCTGTTTTCTACTCCGCATTAAGCCACGACAAGCAAAGCTTCGCCGTGTCGCAGCTGGCGATGCAAAATACGCAGTCGCTCAACGACGCCTATATGAGTCTTAACCAGAGCCGGGTGCTGCTGACCCGTATTCAGCTGCGTTTCGCCACCAGTAAGCTGGAAGGCAAAACGGCCGATGTCGCCACGCTGTTTGACGACAGCAAAAACTTTCAGCAGGCGGCCGCCGGTTTTTTCAAAGTCTTTAAAGAGACACCCGATACGCCGGGACAGAATAGTGAGTTAAACAACCAGCTGGAGCAGCGCTACAGCGACTATGGCGCTGCGCTGGATCAGTTGCAGACGGCGCTACAGGCAAACGATCTGATTGCGGCCGGTAAAGCCCCGGTGGCGCCAAGCCAGAGTGCGTTTCTGACGGTTTACCGTGAATGGCGAGCCGATCAGAATCGCCTGACTACGCTTGGTGTTGAAGAGAACAGTTCTGCTTACAGCCGTATGATGTGGATCCTCTCCACCATCATGGCCGTCGTGGTCGCCGTGATCGTGCTCTGCTGGTTTGGATTGCGCAAAATCGTGATGACACCCCTCAACAGCAGCATTAATCACATCCAGCATATCGCCCAGGGCGATTTAACCCAGCCGATTGTGGTGGAAGGGCGCAATGAGATGACTCAGCTCGCGGCCAGTCTGCATGACATGCAGCAGTCACTGGTGCGCACGGTGACCAATGTGCGTGACGGCTCGGATGCGATTTTCACCGGTGCCAGCGAGATCTCTGCCGGAAACAATGATCTTTCTGCCCGCACAGAACAGCAGGCGGCGTCACTGGAGCAGACGGCGGCCAGCATGGAGCAGCTCACTGCCACGGTGAAACAAAACGCCGAAAACGCCCGCCAGGCATCACAGCTGGCACTCAGCGCCTCAGAAACCGCAGAAAAAGGCGGCAACGTGGTGGCGGGTGTCGTGAAAACCATGAGCGAAATCGCTGGCAGTTCGAAGAAGATTGCCGATATCACCAGCGTGATTGATGGCATTGCTTTCCAGACCAATATTCTGGCGCTTAACGCCGCCGTTGAAGCGGCGCGTGCCGGAGAGCAGGGTCGCGGTTTTGCCGTGGTCGCGGGCGAGGTGCGTAATCTGGCCCAGCGCAGCGCCCAGGCGGCAAAAGAGATCAAAGGGTTGATCGATGACTCAGTGAACCGGGTCAATGTCGGTTCGCAACTGGTCGGCACCGCCGGGGAAACCATGAGCGATATCGTCAGTGCGGTTACGCGCGTCACCGACATCATGGGTGAAATCGCCTCGGCGTCGGACGAGCAGAGTCGCGGTATCGATCAGGTCGGGCAGGCGGTCACTGAGATGGATCGCGTTACCCAGCAGAACGCCTCGCTGGTGGAAGAGTCCGCAGCCGCAGCCGCTTCGCTGGAAGATCAGGCCAGCCGGTTAAGTCAGTCAGTGTCGGTCTTCAAAATTAAACGCGGCGCGTTGCAGCAGACGCTGACAAAGCATCTGCCGATTGCCGCACCCGCCACGGCGGCGCTGGCACCACGCAAAGCCCTGACGGCGCCGGTCAGTGATACTCACTGGGAAACCTTCTGATGTCACGCTGCGCATCCTGCGGGATGCGCAGCAACCCCTCGCGATTCCTCTGCGTAAAGCCAAACTCAGCAGCTCATGCTGATAAAAATAATTACAAAAGCCACTTCTCTCCTGAAAGCGCTGAATAGCGTTAATTAATCCTGTTACATCGCCGATATAGCCGCTGCACCTAAATTAACCTGCAGGGGAACAAGATGTTAAAAAAAATAAAAGTGGTGACCAGTTTAATCGCAGTCCTGGTCATCTTTGGCGCGCTCCAGTTAGTCGCTGGCAGCCTTTTCTGGTCAGCCCTCAATAAAGACAAAGAGTCCTTTGCGCTGTCGCAGGTCTCTAATCGCAATGTCACCGAGATGACTGACGCCTATATTTCACTGAACAACAGCCGTACCACGCTGAACCGCGGCATGCTGCGCTTACAGACCAGCATGGCCTCGCAGATGAACGGCGGTCAGCTTGATGAGCTGATCAACAAAGCCAATACCCAGTTAGCGGAAGCCGATCGCCACTTTAAAATCTATTACCATCTGCCAACTACGTCAGGTCTTGACGAAACCATGGGCGACACGCTTGAAGCGGATTACGCTAACTACGAAAACGGCCTGAAGGCGATGGTAAAAAGTCTGCAGGCGCGTGACCTGGAAGGGATGTTTAAACAGAACATTGAGCAGAAACAGGTCGCGATGCAGGAGAGCTACAACAAATGGCGTGCGCGTCAGACTGAGCTTTCCGATCAGGGAATGGCGCAGAACCAGAAAGCCTTTAAACAGATGATGTGGCTGCTGGCCGCGATTGGTGTTGCGGTGCTTGCGGTGATTATTACCTGCTGGTTTGGCCTGCGTCAGGTGCTGATTCAGCCGCTGCAACAGCTGCTGGCACAGATACGCGCTATTGCCTCCGGCGATTTGACCCAGCCGATTGTGGTTGAGGGGCGTAATGAGATGAGCCAGCTGGCAGCAGGCATTCATGAGATGCAGCAGTCGCTGGTGATGACGGTGGGGAATGTGCGTGACGGCTCTGATGCCATCTTTACCGGTGCCAGCGAAATCGCCGCCGGTAACAACGACCTGTCGGCCCGCACCGAAGAGCAGGCCGCTTCGCTGGAGCAGACCGCTGCCAGCATGGAGCAGCTCACTGCCACGGTGAAGCAGAATGCTGACAACGCCCGTCAGGCATCCCAGCTGGCGCTGACCGCCTCCGAAACCGCGCAGCAGGGCGGTAAAGTGGTGAATGGCGTGGTCACAACCATGAAAGAGATCGCCGGCAGCTCGAAGAAAATCGCGGACATTATCAGCGTGATCGACGGCATCGCCTTCCAGACTAATATCCTGGCGCTGAATGCGGCGGTTGAAGCGGCACGTGCCGGTGAACAGGGTCGCGGTTTTGCGGTGGTGGCCGGTGAAGTGCGCAGTCTGGCCCAGCGCAGCGCTCAGGCCGCCAAAGAGATTAAAGGCCTGATTGAAGACTCGGTGTCACGTGTCAACAGCGGTTCACTGCAGGTTGAAAGCGCCGGCAGCACCATGAATGAGATTGTGGGTGCCGTGACCCGCGTTACCGACATCATGGGTGAGATCGCCTCGGCTTCCGATGAGCAGAGCCGCGGTATCGAGCAGGTCGGTCTGGCCGTTACCGAAATGGATCGCGTGACCCAGCAGAACGCCTCGCTGGTTGAGGAATCTGCCGCCGCTGCGGCCGCACTGGAGCAGCAGGCCAGCGTCCTGACCCAGGCCGTCTCCGTTTTCAAAATTTCCCGCGCCTGATTTTTTCCTCTTTCAACATGGCGGCGGCGTAAAGCCGTCGCCATGCATAAAGTTCCCCCCGTCTCCGCCGATAAATACACACGAATCGCCAACCAATGAGGTGTTTATGTTTAGTCGAGTACGAGTCGTCTCCGGCCTGCTGTGTGTGCTGGCGCTGTTTGCGCTGCTGCAGCTGTTTTCCGGCGGAATGTTTTTCAAAACTGTCAGTTCAGATAAAGAGAATTTTGCCTACAACCAACGCCTGAATACTCTGCAACAGGCGATGGGCACCTCATGGGTTTCGCTGGTTCAGGCGCGCAACACCCTTAACCGCGCCGGTATCCGTTTTCTGCAGGATGCACAGATGTCGGGCTCGGGTGCCAGCGTGAAGGAGCTGGTCGCCCTGGCGGGCGAGGAGCTGAAGCAGGCTGAAGTCAGCTATCAGATATTCAACGATAACCTGTCAGAAGAAGGCAAAACGGCCGAAAACGTCCGGGCGTTACAGGCGAACTACAAGGCCTATCACGATGCGCTGGCGGAGCTGATGGTCTTCTTCACCGCCGGCAATTTCAAAGGTTTTGTAGATCAGCCGACCCAGAGCTACCAGGACAAGTTCCAGAAAGATTACAGCGAGTGGCTTGAGCACAATAAAGCGCTGTCTCAGCAGGGTGTGGAAGCCAACCAGCACGCGTATACCCGCTCCATCACTATCGTTATCGCCACGCTGGCAGTGACCTTGCTGATGATTATCCTGGTGTGGAACGTGATGCGCTCGGTGCTGATCCGTCCGCTGCGTCAGAGCATTGAGCATATCCAGCACATCGCACGGGGCGATCTGACCCAGCCGGTTGAGATTAGCGTGCGTAACGAAATCGGGGAGTTACTCACTTCGCTGCAGCACATGCAGCAGGAGCTGGTCCGTACCGTGCGTACCGTTCGAGACGGCTCTGATGCCATCTATACCGGTGCGAGCGAAATCTCCATCGGCAATAACGATCTCTCTTCGCGTACCGAACAGCAGGCCGCTTCGCTGGAGCAGACCGCTGCCAGCATGGAGCAGCTCACCGCGACCGTGAAGCAGAATGCCGAAAACGCCCGTCAGGCGTCCAAGCTGGCGCTGACTGCCTCTGAAACCGCGCAGCAGGGCGGCAAAGTGGTGGATGGCGTGGTCACCACCATGAAAGAAATTGCGGGCAGTTCCAAAAAGATTGCCGATATCACCAGTGTGATTGATGGCATCGCCTTCCAGACCAACATCCTGGCGCTGAATGCGGCCGTTGAAGCGGCGCGTGCCGGTGAACAGGGTCGCGGTTTTGCGGTCGTTGCCGGTGAAGTGCGCAGCCTGGCGCAGCGCAGCGCCCAGGCCGCCAAAGAGATTAAAGGTCTGATTGAAGATTCGGTTAGCCGCGTTAATACCGGCTCGGTGCTGGTAGAGAGCGCCGGTGACACCATGAGCAACATCGTCAGCGCGGTCACCCGCGTCACCGACATCATGGGTGAGATCGCCTCAGCGTCAGACGAGCAGAGCCGTGGCATTGACCAGGTGGGCCTTGCCGTGACCGAGATGGATCGCGTCACCCAGCAGAACGCCTCACTGGTCGAAGAGTCAGCGGCAGCGGCTGCAGCGCTCGAAGATCAGGCAAGTCACTTAAAACAAGCGGTATCAGTGTTCAATATTGGTAAAGAATTTGTCGCTCAGGCCGTTAACAAGACAACGGCGATGAAAACTCTCCAGTCAGATGCACCGTTAGCCGTTGGTCGTTCGCCTGCTACCCGCAGCGACGACAACTGGGAAACCTTTTAAACGCCCGTGGCCCGGCCGCCATTGAGCCGCCGGGCATCGCAGCAGACAAATAATGTATTGAGTTCGGGCCAGGTGCAGAGATGAAAAAATCGACAATTTTAGATCAAAATGAGACGACAACGCTGCTGTCGCAAATGGTGCAGCGTTTACCGCTCTCCGATACGCATTTTCGTCGTATCAGCCAGCTGATCTATCAGCGTGCCGGTATCGTACTGGCCGATCACAAGCGTGAGATGGTTTACAACCGTCTGGTTCGTCGCCTGCGTACGCTGAATATCGATGATTTCGGTCGCTACCTGGCGCTGCTGGAGTCCGATCCGAACAGTGCCGAGTGGCAGGCGTTTATCAATGCCCTGACCACTAACCTGACCGCGTTCTTCCGCGAAGCGCATCACTTCCCGATTCTGGCGGAGCATGCACGTAAGCGACAGGGCAACTTCAGCGTCTGGAGTACCGCAGCGTCAACCGGCGAAGAGCCTTACTCCATCGCCATGACGCTGGCTGAAGCGCTGGGCACCGGACCGGGCAAGTTCCAGGTTCATGCCAGCGATATCGACACCCAGGTGCTGGAAAAAGCGGTGGCGGGTGTTTATCGCCAGGAGGAGCTGCGTACGCTGTCACCCGCGCAAATGCAGCGCTACTTCCTGCGCGGCACCGGTCCTCATGCCGGTATGGTGCGGGCGCGTCCCGAGCTGACCAATATGGTCACTTACGCGCAGCTTAACCTGCTGGCCAATGACTGGGCGCTGCCGGGTCAGTTCGACGCTATTTTCTGTCGCAACGTGATGATCTATTTCGATAAAGAGACGCAGGAGAAGATTCTGCGTCGGTTTGTCCCGCTCCTGAAGCCGGGCGGCATTCTGTTCGCCGGTCATTCAGAAAACTTCAGTCAGATCAGTAAAGAGTTCTGGCTGCGCGGGCAAACCGTCTATGGACTGACGAAGGAAAGATGATGAGCAAAATCACCGTGATGTGCGTAGATGACTCTGCGCTGATGCGGCAGTTGATGACTGAAATCATCAACAGCCATCCGGATATGGAGATGGTCGCTACGGCGCCCGATCCGCTGGTCGCCCGCGATTTGATTAAGCAGTTCAATCCGCAGGTGCTGACGCTGGATGTGGAAATGCCGCGCATGGATGGCCTCGATTTCCTGGAAAAACTGATGCGGTTACGGCCAATGCCGGTGGTGATGGTTTCATCGCTGACCGGGAAAGGCTCTGAAATTACCCTGCGCGCGCTGGAGCTGGGAGCGGTGGATTTCGTCACCAAGCCACAGCTCGGTATCCGCGAAGGGATGCTGTCTTACAGTCAGATGATTGGCGACAAAATTCGTGCAGCCTCCCGTGCCCGACTGCACAACCGTGCAGCGATGCCGGTGCCGGCGACGCTGAAAGCGGGCCCGCTGCTGAGTAGTGAGAAGCTGATTGCGATTGGCTCCTCAACCGGGGGTACCGAGGCGATTCGCCATGTGCTGCAGCCGTTACCGGCGACCAGCCCGGCACTGCTGATTACCCAGCATATGCCGCCAGGCTTTACCCGCTCTTTTGCCGAGCGTCTGAACAAGTTGTGTCAGATCACGGTGAAAGAAGCTGAAGATGGTGAGCGTATTCTGCCAGGCCATGCCTACATCGCGCCAGGCGCAATGCACATGGAGCTGGCCCGAAGTGGCGCCAACTATGTGGTCAAACTGAATGAAGGACCACCGGTTAACCGGCACAAACCCTCTGTGGATGTGCTGTTTAAATCGGTGGCAACTTACGCCGGACGAAATGCGGTGGGGGTCATCCTCACCGGCATGGGCAACGACGGTGCCGCCGGGATGCTGGAAATGCATCGGGCAGGCGCCTGGACTATCGCCCAGAACGAAGCCAGCTGTGTGGTATTTGGCATGCCGCGTGAGGCCATTGCCACAGGCGGCGTGAGCGAAGTCGTGGATTTAAGCAACATCAGCCAGCACATGCTGGCGAAAATTAGCGCCGGACAGGCATTGCGTATTTAACAGGCCCGTCCCGCCGGGCGAGACAACTCAGGAGTAGATATGGCTGATAAAAACATGCGCTTTTTGGTAGTAGACGACTTCAATACGATGCGTCGTATTGTGCGTAACCTGCTGAAAGAGCTGGGCTTCAATAACGTAGAAGAAGCGGAAGATGGTGTGGATGCCCTCGGCAAACTGAAAGCGGGTGGTTTCGACTTCGTGATTTCCGACTGGAACATGCCAAACATGGATGGCCTGCAGCTGCTGCAGACCATTCGTGCCGACGCGGCAATGAGTTCGCTGCCGGTGTTGATGGTGACCGCGGAAGCGAAGAAAGAGAACATTATCGCCGCCGCCCAGGCCGGTGCCAGCGGATATGTCGTGAAGCCATTCACTGCGGCAACCCTGGAAGAAAAGCTGGGTAAAATTTTCGAAAAACTGGGCATGTAAGGGGATGTGATGAGCGACTTTCCGAAACCAACTGAGGATGCCGCGGCACACGACATCATTTCACGTATTGGCTCTCTGACGCGCATGCTGCGCGACAGCCTGCGCGAGCTGGGGCTGGATAAAGCCATAGCCGATGCGGCTGAAGCCATTCCTGATGCCCGCGACCGTCTGGATTATGTTGTGCAGATGACGGCGCAGGCCGCCGATCGTGCGTTGAACTGTGTTGAAGCAGCACAACCCCATCAGGATAAGATGGAAGCCGGGGCAACCCAGCTGAAAGGGCGTTGGGATGAGTGGTTTGAGAACCCGATTGAACTGGGTGATGCGCGGGAGTTGGTGACGGATACGCGCGCATTCCTCACCGCCGTGCCAGAGCATACCGCCTTTACCAACAAGCAGCTGCTTGAAATCATGATGGCGCAGGATTTCCAGGACCTGACCGGTCAGGTGATCAAGCGCATGATGGATGTGATCCAGGAAATTGAGCGCCAGCTGTTAATGGTGCTGCTGGAGAATATGCCAGAAGTCAGCGCTGAGAAGCGTCAGGAAGGCACCAGCCTGCTGAACGGTCCGCAGATTCACGCCGATGCACCGGGCGTGGTGGCGAACCAGGATCAGGTTGATGACCTGCTGGACAGCTTAGGGTTCTAGGTTTCGTCCGCCTGCGGGCGGGCGAAACAGCTGCAGGTTATAATAAACAGGGTCACCTTCGGGTGGCCCCGTTCCGCATTGTCAGACCCATCCCCGAAAGAACGCCTGTTTTCTCCATCTTATCTCCGCTTTAACTTAAGCCAGATTTGGCATCCTATGCTCAGAATTCCTGCCAACCGAGGTTTGTCGTGGCTGAAGATAGCGACGAAGACAAAACAGAATCGCCCACGGCCCACCGACTTGAGAAAGCGCGTGAAGAGGGCCAGATTCCGCGTTCGCGCGAACTCACATCCGTACTGATGCTGCTGGCCGGCATCATGATCCTGTGGATGGGCGGCAACATGATGGCGCACCGGCTGGCGGCGATGGTCGCCACCGGACTCCGTTTTGATCACGGCATGGTCAGAGATGACAAAATTATCGTCAGCCACATCGGCAGCCTGATCACGCAGGCACTGATGGCGCTGCTGCCATTGATGGGCGGTCTGGTGCTGGTGGCAATCGCCGCGCCCATGCTGCTGGGCGGTATCGTTTTCAGCGGTAAATCGATCAAGTTCGACCTGAAGAAGATGAGCCCGATGGCTGGGTTCAAGCGAATGTTTGCGGCGCAGGCCTGGACCGAACTGTTTAAAGGCATCCTCAAGACTATTCTGGTTGGCTCGGTGGGCTGGTGGTACATCTGGAGCCACTGGCCCGAGATGCTGCGGCTGATCAGCGAAGCGCCCGTCACCGCGCTGATTCACGGCATGGAGATGATCGCAGTCTGCTGTTCACTGGTGATGCTGGGGCTGATCCCGATGGTCGGGTATGACGTCTTCTGGCAGCTGCACAGCCACTTTAAAAAGCTGAAGATGTCGATGCAGGAGATCCGCGACGAGCATAAGCAGCAGGAAGGTGACCCGCACGTTAAAGGGCGCATCCGCCAGCAGATGCGCGCCGCAGCGCGACGCCGAATGATGGCGGATGTGCCGAAAGCCGATGTCATCGTCACCAACCCGACGCACTACTCGGTGGCACTGCAGTACAACGAGAAGAAGATGAGTGCGCCGAAAGTGGTGGCGAAAGGCGCAGGTGAGATCGCCCTGAGAATTCGTGAACTGGCTGCCGAACACCGCATCCCGGTTCTGGAAGCACCGCCGCTGGCGCGTGCGTTATACCGACATACTGAAATTGGTCAGCACATTCCCGGCGCGCTCTATGCCGCCGTGGCCGAGGTGCTGGCGTGGGTCTGGCAGTCGCGTCGCTGGAAGCGCGAAGGCGGCCTGATCCCAACCAAACCAAAAAACCTGCCGGTTCCGGCAGAGATGGACTTTGCAGGAGAGAGCAAAAACGATGGCTAATAACCTGGCCGCAAAACTACGTTTACCGGGCAACTTTAAAGATATGCAGTGGCAGGTGCTGGCCGGGCCGGTACTGATCCTGATGATCCTGTCGATGATGGTTCTGCCATTACCGCCGTTCATCCTCGATCTGCTGTTCACCTTTAACATTGCGCTGTCGATCATGATCCTGCTGGTGGCGATGTTCACCCAGCGGACCCTGGAGTTTGCGGCGTTCCCGACCATTCTGCTGTTCTCTACCTTGCTGCGTCTGGCGCTGAACGTGGCTTCAACCCGTATCATCCTGATGGAAGGGCATACGGGTGCCGCCGCGGCAGGACAGGTGGTTGAAGCGTTCGGTCACTTCCTGGTGGGCGGTAACTTCGCCATCGGTATCGTGGTGTTTATCATCCTCGTCATCATCAACTTTATGGTTATCACCAAAGGTGCTGGCCGTATCGCCGAAGTGGGCGCGCGCTTTGTGCTGGACGGGATGCCCGGTAAGCAGATGGCGATCGATGCCGACCTCAACGCCGGTCTGATCGGTGAAGATGACGCCAAACGCCGCCGTGCCGAAGTGACCCAGGAAGCGGACTTCTACGGTTCGATGGACGGTGCCAGTAAGTTCGTTCGTGGTGATGCCGTCGCCGGTATTATGATCATGGTGATCAACGTCATCGGCGGCCTGCTGGTGGGCGTGGTGCAGCACGGTATGGATGTGGGTCATGCCGCAGAGACCTATACGCTGCTGACCATCGGTGATGGTCTGGTCGCGCAGATCCCGGCGCTGGTTATCTCTACCGCAGCCGGTGTTATCGTGACGCGCGTTGCCACCGATCAGGATGTCGGCGAACAGATGGTCACCCAGCTGTTCAAAGATCCGCGCGTGCTGATGCTGAGCGCCGGCGTGATTGGTCTGCTCGGTCTGGTGCCGGGCATGCCGAACTTCGTCTTCCTGCTGTTCACCGCCGCCTTACTGGGTCTGGCCTGGTGGCTGCGCGGCCGCGAAATGCAGCCGAAGAAGAAAGTGGAAGTCACGGGCGGCATCGCCAAAACGGCGGATACGCCAGCCGCCACCGAAGCGTCGTGGACCGATGTGCAGCTGGAAGATACGCTGGGCATGGAAGTGGGCTATCGCCTGATTCCGATGGTCGATCATCAGCAAAACGGTGAGCTGCTGGGACGTATCCGCAGTATCCGTAAGAAAGTCGCTCAGGATGTCGGTTTCCTGCCGCCTGTAGTGCATATCCGCGACAACATGGAGCTGCCACCGGCACGCTATCGCATCCTGATGAAAGGGGTGGAGATTGGCAGCGGTGATGCCTATCCTGGCCGCTGGATGGCGATTAACCCGGGCACGGCTGCCGGAAGTCTGCCAGGCGAAGCGACCGTTGATCCCGCCTTTGGACTGGCGGCGGTCTGGATTGATAGCGCGCTGAAAGAGCAGGCACAGATTCAGGGCTTTACCGTGGTTGAAGCCAGTACCGTGGTGGCAACCCACCTTAACCATCTGATTGGCCAGTTCGCCAGCGAGCTGTTTGGCCGTCAGGAAGCGCAGCAGTTGCTGGATCGTGTGACTCAGGAGATGCCGAAGCTGACCGAAGATCTGGTGCCGGGAGTGATCTCGCTGACCACCCTGCACAAGGTGCTGCAGAACCTGCTGGTGGAGCGGGTGTCGATTCGCGATATGCGCACCATTATCGAAACGCTGGCGGAACATGCGCCGGTGCAGAGCGATCCGCAGGAGCTGACCAGCGTGGTGCGTGTGGCGCTGGGCCGTGCGATTACTCAGCAGTGGTTCCCGGGTAATGACGAAGTGCAGGTTATCGGGCTCGATTCCACGCTGGAGCGTCTGCTGTTACAGGCGTTGCAGGGCGGTGGCGGACTGGAGCCGGGTCTGGCCGATCGGCTGTTAAGTCAGGCACAGGCGGCATTGCAGCGTCAGGAGATGCTGGGCGCGCCGCCGGTACTGCTGGTCAATCATCCGCTGCGTGCGCTGCTGGCGCGTTTCCTGCGCCGCAATCTGCCACAGCTGGTGGTGCTCTCTAATCTGGAGCTGAGCGACAACCGTCAGATCCGTATGACTGCCACCATCGGAGGCAAATAATGCGCTGGCTGGTGATGGCATTCGTGATGCTGCCACTGATGGCGCAGGCGGCCGGTGGTGCCTGGAGCGCCACGGCCAATGGGCCGCTGCTGGCGAACCGCGGCAGCTGGCAACGGGCGCAGCCGCTGACGCCGCCCGCCGACATTGGCGGGGAGGTCAGCGTCATTAACTGGCGTTACCAGCTGAGCAGACCGGCCCCGTCCGGCCTGCAGGTGCGCTTGTGCGGCGAACAGCGCTGCACTTCCCTGGAGGGGGCCAGCGGCACCACGCGCGGGCTGGCACATCTGAGCGCCGGTGAGACCCTGCACATGGTGTTTGGTTTTGCCGGAAGCGGGGCGCTACCACCCGGATTAAGGGTGGTGAGCAGTGAAGTGATGGTCAATTACGAGTAAGGGTATCGTTGCTGAATTGACTGAAGGCGAGCCAGAGATCGCTTCCTGGCTCCCTTGTTACGTGATGATCCTGGCTGTAAACCGATGCTAACCCTGACCCAGCGGCTGACAGATAATTGACCCGTTTCAAATCCCGTCATGACCAGTGCGTTATAAAGCTTTTCACGCCAGCTGATTCTCTTTCTGCACCAGAAAATCCTTCAACGGTGTTACGCGACTGATCTCCTCCTGTGCCCTGGCATCATGCATCACTTCCCAGATATCGACACTGTTTTGCAGATTAAGCCAGAACTCAACGCTGGTTTCGAAGGCTGCAGCCAGCCTGAAAGCCATATCCGGCGTCAGCTTCCGGTTATTGTTGACCAGGGCGCTGACGGTGTTGCGGTGCACTTTTAGCATCTCAGCTAAGTCGAGAATCTTCAGGCCGGTTGGCTCCAGATATTCGTAAAGTAATACGTCACCGACAGTGGTCGGTTTGCGGGTCGCCTGGTTCATAGTCTTGCTCTCTTTATTACTGACAGAGGTTGATGTGTTACATGCTGTCTTACAGCGCCTGATGCAGCCAGGCTCAGTTTTCATCGCTTGTGCGTTTTATAGCTATGAGCATCCAGATAAAGGTCAACGGCCTTACCTTCTATCCATTTAAAGATCAGCCGATATTGCTCATTGACCCTGATTGAAGCATATCCCTTGAGAGGCGGGTTTAGTTCCTCATAACGATTGCCTGGCGGCGACTTTAAATCCTTATAGCTAATCGCCGCATTGATGATGTCGAGCTTTCGCGCCAGCGCTGATGAGAGGCTTGACGGTATTCTTTTGGAAAATTTGCCATATAAAAAATAATCCTTAAGCCAGTCATCCCTGAAACTTTCAATATTCCTTAACGTTGCCACCTCATTACCTCCCTGTATCACACTGAAGACAATTTAACGCACCGATGCACAGTGCGCAAGTGCGTAGTTTGTATTCAGGCGTTCACCCCCTTCATTCCCTCCTCAGAGTAGCGACCGCCTTTAACTTCAATCTGCTGATGAACAGCGTTCAGCATCGCGATATCTTCCTCTTCCAGCTCGATATCTGCGGCCTGCGCGTTTTCAGTAAGGTAAGCGATCTGTTTGGTGCCCGGTATCGGCACAATTTTGTCATACTGTGCCAGTAGCCAGGCCAGCGCAATCTGCCCGGTGGTGGCGTGATATTTCTCAGCAAGTGGCGTCACCGCGTTAAGAAGCTGGAGATTGTGATCGATATTTTCCTGCCGGAAACGGTCATTATTTTTGCGGAAATCACCCTCGGCAAAATCGCTGTTTTTACGGTATTTACCCGTCAGAAATCCTCTGCCCAGCGGTGAATAGGGCACCAGTCCGATACCGAGTTTTTTCACCATAGGGAGAATCTCCTCTTCGATGTCACGCGTCCAGAGTGAATACTCCGTCTGCAGCGCGGCCAGCGGATGGATCGCCTGCGCCCGATTCAGTGTTGAAGCCGATGCTTCACACAGCCCAATCCGGGCAATCTTTCCCTCCTGCACCAGACGGCTGAGACACTGCATGCTCTCCTCAATCGGTGTCGCCGGACTGATCCGGTGCAGATAAAAGAGATCGATACGCTCAACGCCTAGCCGTTTCAGTGATGCATGGCAGCAGCGGGTAATGTAGTCCGGCTGATTGTTGATGGTGCGGGCATAGGCCTCTTCAGCAGGACGTTCAATGCCACATTTGGTGGCCACGGTGAACTTCAGCCGTTCGGCCCGATTGAGCCCGGCAAGAAACTGACCTATCAACTGCTCGTTGTGACCGCGACCGTAAAGATCGGCGGTATCGATAAAGGTGATATCCAGATCGCGCAGCTTATTGAGCAGTTGCAGGGAATGACGGTCATCGGTCTGACCATAAAATTCGCTGAGCCCCATCGCGCCATAGCCGATTGCGCTGACGTCCAGACCCTGAGTTAACGTTCGCTTTTTCATTGTCGCTCCTCGTATGTGAGACGCGATTGTTTCACTCCGCGTGAAAGCAATGAATTGCTCTTTCCGTCATGCAAAAAAGGTATCAGGCGAATGAAAGCGCTTCAGACATACATCCGGCATGTCGACACAGTAAGCTCTCAGCAACAGGCTGAGCGGGGATTAACAAGTAAGAAGAGGGGGATGCTTCGCTGCGTTTCAGCGATGCAGCATCATGCGGACTTTATCGCATCCCGGGATCAGAGAGTTCTCTCAGCGCATTGAGAACCGCCTCATTTTTTTCATCGGCGCGAATCGCCGCGTAAACATCAATCGCCAGCTGCTGTGCCGCATCTTCTGTCAGCGGGCGGTAACAGAGACCTGCCTGATTAAAGGTGCATTTTGACTGCGGCATCAGGGCGAATCCTTTTCCTCTGGCGATGTGCGACAGCATCAGCAGGGAATCGTCCGGCTCTCTCACCCGTTTCAGCGTGACGCTGAGTGTGGCGAAGTAGCGCTCGCATTTATCGTAAAACAGCGGATTGGCGCTGCGGGCAAACCAGAACAGCGGCAGATTGGCCAGCGCTTCCAGCGAGACCTGTTCCGCCACACTGGCAGGATGCGCCGACGGTATGGCAATCAGCAGCGGCTCACGGTAAACCCAGGCGTACTGAATGGTGTCTTCCGCATCCGACCCCTTTTCTCCGGTGAGTATTAAATCCAGACTGTTTTTGGCCAGGCTTTGCAAAAGCTGAGGGGAGGTCAGGCGGGGCATCTCCATCTCTTCGCTGGCATGAAAAGCGGCGAGCTGCCGGTTAAGTGGCGAAATCAGTTCAAAGTTCAGCGTGCGGGTCAGCCCGATGCGTAGCCGTGCCGCGGCGGGCTGCGCATCCTGCTTCAGGGCATTCAGCGCAGTCAGGATCGCTTCCGCCTTCGCGACCAGCGCACGGCCAGAATCGGTGAGCGTTACCTCATGGGTCGTGCGGCTGAACAGCGAGTGGCCCAGCAGATCTTCCAGACTCTGAATCTGACGAGTAAGCGGAGGTTGCGTCATGCTGAGACGCTCTGCGGCCCGGCGAAAATTCAGCTCGTGCGCAACAGCCAGAAAGCACTGTAACTGTTTTATGGTGGGAAGGTGGCTGCTGATGAGGTGCGCGGCTACAGACATAACACCATCCTGCTGCGAAGATTTGGGGGATCAGAGCGGATATACGAATTCAGCAACGGAGAGGGAAACCCCTCTCCGTTTCAGAGATTACATGCGCTCGACGGTGTCGATGCCCAGCGTATCCAGGCCCTGCTTCAGCGTCTTCGCGGTCAGCGCGGCCAGCTGCAGTCGGCTCAGACGTGTTGTGTCTGATTCTGCGGTGAGAATCGGGCAGTGCTCGTAGAATCCGGAGAACAGACCGGCCAGATCGTAGAGATAGGCACACATCACGTGTGGCGTGCCGTCACGAGCGACCTGAGTAATGACCTCTTCGAACTGCAGCAGACGGGTGGACAGCTGCGCTTCACGCTCTTCGCTGATCACAATCTCCGCATCCAGCGAATCGGCATCAATGCCCGCCTTGCGGAACACGGAGAGTACGCGGGTATAGGCATACTGCATGTAAGGCGCGGTGTTGCCTTCGAACGCCAGCATGTTGTCCCAGTCGAAAATGTAATCGGTGGTACGGCTTTTTGACAGATCGGCGTATTTTACCGCGCTGATGCCAACCACTTCCGCCAGCGTTTTCACTTCCGCTTCGCTCATCTCCGGGTTCTTCTCACGCACCAGCGTGTAGGCACGCTGATAGGCTTCATCCAGCAGATCGGAGAGCTTGATGGTGCCGCCGCTGCGGGTTTTGAACGGACGGCCATCTTTGCCCAGCATCATGCCGAACGCATGGTGCTCCAGCGGCACTGATTCCGGCACATAACCCGCTTTACGGACGATAGTCCAGGCCTGAACCAGATGCTGATGCTGACGTGAGTCGATGTAATAGAGTACACGATCGGCTTTCAGCGTTTCGTAACGATATTTCGCACAGGCGATATCGGTGGTGGTGTAGAGGTAGCCGCCATCCTTTTTCTGGATGATGACGCCCATCGGTTCACCCTCTTTGTTCTGGAATTCATCCAGGAACACCACGGTCGCACCTTCACTCTCTACCGCTAAGCCTTTCTGTTTCAGATCGGAGACGATACCAGGCAGCATATCGTTATAGAGACTTTCACCCATAACATCATTGCGCGTCAGCGTGACGTTCATGCGGTCATAGATTTTCTGGTTCTGACTCATGGTGATGTCGACCAGCTTCTTCCACATCTGGCGGCAATAGTCATCGCCGCCCTGTAATTTCACCACATAACTGCGCGCGCGCTCGGCAAACTCAGGATCTTCATCATAGGTGCGCTTGGCTTCACGGTAGAAGCCTTCGAGATCGGCCAGCGCCATCTCTGCATGATCTTCATTCTGCTGTTTTTCCAGGAACGCTATCAGCATACCGAACTGTGTTCCCCAGTCGCCAACGTGGTTCGCTCGGATCACTTTATGTCCGAGAAATTCCAGCGTACGCACCGCCGCATCACCAATGATGGTGGAGCGGACGTGGCCCACATGCATCTCTTTCGCAACGTTAGGCGCGGAGTAGTCGACGACGATAGTCTGGGGTTCGGCCAGCTGCACGCCAAGGCGCGGCAGACGCAGCGCTTCCCGGGCATGGCTGGCCAGCCAGTTGTGGTCAAGGAAGATATTGATGAAGCCCGGCCCGGCAATTTCGACTTTGCTGGCGATGCCGGTCAGGTCGAGGTGCTGAATCACCGTTTCCGCTAATTGTCGCGGTGCCTGTCCCAGCTTTTTCGCCACGGCCATAATGCCGTTGGCCTGATAGTCTCCAAACTGAACCCGGGCGGATTGACGAACCTGGGGTTCGCAATCGGCGGGTGCGCCGGCTAAAACCATTGCCTGACTGACTTTTGCGGAAAGAAGTGCCTGAATATTCACCGAGTTACCTTCATGTGCTGAGCAACGCCCGGACCAGAAAGCCGGGCTGTCATCATCTTGCCTGAGCGCATCGCGTCACGAAGAGGCAGAAACGGATGGGGCAGACAAAACGGAAAAAAATGAGGGGAAAAGTATACGTGAAATGTCAGTGGGCGTCAGCAGTTGGATGAAGCGGGGAAACAGAGCTGAATAAGATGTTTCCCTGAAGCATTAACGACGTCGCAGATGACGGCGTGGGTTCTTTACGCTTTTATCTTCACGCACCTTCCAATGGCGGGAAATTGCAAATCCCATCAGTGCGATCAGGACAGCGACAACGATGAGCATAGACATAGAGCCATTCCTTTTGGTTGTGTTAGGTCAAATTTATAGGAAGGCGGGGTGAGCTGCAATTGTTTGCCAGGTAAATGAGAGTTATCTTATTGTATTAAAGAAGTTGATAATAATCAAATATTTAACATGCTTTCATCAAGGAACTCATGGTCCTAAACAGGAGATAAATCCGAAATGAAAGATGTTATTATGAGGATTAGCGTTAAATTTCGGGCCAAATAAGATGAATCTTATCATTATGTGATGCTCAGCACGCGGCGCGCCAAAAGGCAGGCGGGTTATAAATGCTAAACAAATTGAGAGGAAGTGGGGTAGTGAAGAGATCTTTTCCGGCAGAATTGGATGATTTAAAGACAGATTTAGGACGTTTTGAAGAATCGTTGCAAAGTTTTGCGCAGCGGCTCGGTTTGCGCCTTACCGATCTGGAGGTGGACCATATCGCCGTGCGTTGCCATCAGGACACAACGGCGATGCGCTGGCAGCAAGGTTTGCAGCAGATTGGCACGCAGTTTTCGGCGGCGATGATCAACGGCAGGCAGATTTGTCTGTTCAAACTCCATGACCCGCTGATTGTCGCAGGCAGGCAGATTGAGGTGGTTGAACTGCCATGGCCGGGTGAAAAGCGTTATCGCCATGAAGGCTGGGAGCATATTGAGGTGGTGTTACGGGGCGACCATCAGACGCTGGGCGTGCGCGCGATGGCCTTGCTCTCAGATGAGGCGCTGACGCAGCCGGGTATTTCATTTAAAACCAGTTCACCGCAGGGCGAGAATGAGCGCCTGCCCAATCCGACCCTGGCGGTTACGGATGGGCAGACGACAATCAAGTTCCATCCGTGGCGACTGGAGGAGATTGTCGCCAGCGAACAGAACTAAAGGCGGGCGGCTAACGCACGCTTCAGGCGCGCAACGGCTTCGTCGAGCAGCGCGCGGGTACAGCCGAAATTGAGCCGGACAAACTGGTCATTGCCGAACTCACGTCCGGCGGTTAAGCCCAGCCCGTGCTTTTCAAAATAGAGCGCCGGGCTGGCCATACCCAGCGCGCTGGCGTCGATCCAGGCCAGGTAGGTCGCTTCCGGTGAGGCGAGTGACAGGCCGGTCATCTTATTGACCTGCGACACCAGCCAGTCACGGTTACTGCGCAGATAGGCATTCTGCGCATTCAGCCAGGGATCTCCCTCGCGCCATGCCGCTGCTGCTGCCGTGAGTGCCAGAATATCAACATCTGGCACAATGCCGCGTCGTACCCGGTTGAATTGCGCGCGCAGCCCGGCGTTAGGGATGATGGCGATGGAAGCCCCCAGACCGGCAATGTTAAAGGACTTTGAGGGCGACATCAGCGTCACGCTACGCTGGGCTGCATCTTCGCTCAGTGAAGCAAAGGGTATGTGCTTAACGCCGGGTTCCAGCAGCAGATCGCTGTGGATCTCGTCGGAACAGACAATCAAATCGTGCTTCTGCGCAAATTCCAGCTGCGCCTGAAGTTCCTCGCGGCGATAGACGGTACCGCCCGGATTCTGCGGGTTGCACAGCATTAACAGCCGCGCTTTATCGTCCAGCTGACCTTCCGGCGCATCCAGATCCAGTAGCCAGCGTCCCTGTTGCAGCGTCAGTGGCAGCGTGATCTGACCGCGCTCTGCCAGTTTTGCTGCACCGCGAAACGGTGGATAGATTGGCGTTGGCGCAATCGTCAGCTCGTCAGGCGCGGTGAAAGCGCGCACTGCCAGATTCAGACCGCTTACGACACCCGGCAAAACCACAATCCATTCCGGATTAACGTGCCACTGATAGCGTGAGACGAGCCAGGCTATCGCGCTATCGATAAATTCAACTGGCGTGTCGCCATAGCCGAAAATCCCATGTTCGGCACGGGTTTTAATCGCATCGATGACGCAGTCAGGCGATCGGAAATCGGTGTCTGCCACCCACAACGGCAGAATGTCCTGGTCCGCATATTTGTTCCATTTAAGGCTATCGCTGTGACGACGGTCTATCCGTTGGTCGAAATTGAATGCCATAGTTAACTTTCCCGGTAAACTCATTCCAGCAGCCAGACTAACTGATGAATCTGCCTTGAACCAGAGTCATGTAAAGGAGAAGAGAATGACCACACTGGAAATTTGCTGCTATGGCGTGGATTGCGCTGTGACCGCACAACAGGCGGGCGCCGATCGGGTTGAACTTTGTGCCGCACCGCGTGAAGGCGGCCTGACCCCGTCGGCGGGGATGCTGAATGCCGCCCGGCAAGAAGTTTCGATTCCGGTTCATCCTATTGTCCGGCCACGTGGTGGCGATTTTTGTTATACCGCACGCGAATTTGAAGCGATGAAATCGGATGTGGCGTTAATCCGTGAGCTCGGTTTTCCTGGCCTGGTGATTGGGATGCTGGATGAAGATGCTCACATTCATCATGGTCAGATGCGGCAGATTATGGCGCTGTGTGACGGCCTGGCCGTAACCTTTCATCGCGCCTTCGATCTCTGTCACAGCCCTAAGCGTGCGCTGGAAGAACTAACGGATTTGGGTGTGGCGCGTATTCTGACATCCGGTCAGCAGCAGAGCGCTGAAAACGGAATTGCATTACTCAGGGAACTAAATGAGGCCAGCACCGGTCCTATTATTATGGCGGGTGCCGGGGTACGTCTTAGCAACCTGCAAAAGTTTCTCGACATGGGGATTGATGAAGTTCACAGCTCGGCCAGCCGCCTGGTGGCGTCGCCGATGCGCTACCGCAAAGCGGGGGTCTCCATGTGTTCAGAAGCCGAGACTGACGAGTTCAGCCGCTACTGTGTAGACGGCGATGTGGTTGAGGCGATGAAAAGCGTGATGCAGATGAGCACCGTTCGGGTCGCCTGAACCACAACAGATTTTGCCGCGCAGCACGCCGATCATTGACGTGGTGTTTGCAAGTACCAAACCCCAGTATCCTTGCTGGGGTTCTTTTTGTGTAAAACACACTCCATCCCGGTTAAATTGTTTTGCGCTTCTCTGGCATGTTATTGATGTCAGAGGGATCTGAAATCTGGCTGCAGCGAAGTTATCACTCTTTCGCCTGGCTCGATAAAAATCACCTGCTCCTTATTAATCATTACATGTCATCCAGGACTTTCAGGCCCGGCAGCAACGTAATCACCCGCTTTATTCGTTATGCTGAAACCGTGTCGCCTCTCCGGTCCTTAAAACCTTAAAAGGCGATGCAGGCTGAAATCTTCACAGATTGCCGCTGTTCATCACCGCAGCGTTTACACTGAAAGCAACGTCGCCTGGAAAAGTATCCTATGAAACCCAATCCGATTGCTGTCCTGACTCTGATCCTGACTGCTCTCTGCAGTGGCAGCGCTGCGGCCAGCGCATGCAGCCCGAACAACGCTGCTGTGGCTAACAGCAATAACCTGATTTTGCTGGGCGGGAATGCGAAAGGCGCGGTGAAGCAGGTGGTTGCGGGTGAGTTTGGCAAAGATGTGAACTCGCAAAAGCGCGTACTGGGGCAGTTTGACGCCTGTGGCGATCTGACGGTTGCCGACGTCAGCTATGACAAAAGTGAGCGCAACGTGATTCTCAGTATGGAGCAACACATTGCCCGGGTTCAGGGCGGCTGGGTGGCGGAATATGCGTATCTGGTAAAAGTGCTGAAAGAGGGCAAAGAGGTGGTGGTCGATAACCGACAGGGGACGATTAACTGGCAGAAAGGTCAGCATGGCAACATTACCAGCGCCTCCGACAGGTTTACCAGCATGGGTAAAAGCGGCTTTACCGACACGACTTACCGTTATGATCGGCAGTTCAGGCTGGAGAAGAGCGTGGCGCGCGGCAGCGATCCCCTGACCAACGGTGAAAATCATTACCACTGGAATCCGCAGGGTCTGGTGACCCGCACCACATCTGCCCGCAGCACCGACAGTTATACCTACGATCCCCAATGGCGTGAAGTGCGGCTCAACGGCACGGCGACCACACCGCTGAGCACCATCCGGTCAGTAGATGAGTGTCAGTCCTGGGATCAGGTGGGTAACTGTACCCTGAGTTATCTGCATGAGACCGAAATCTTCACGCGCGGCACTATTGAGCGCCATCTCAGTTCCGCCTATAAATATGAGTACTGGGACCAGCCAGCGGCGGCGGAGTAAAAGGCGATCGGATGATCGCCTGTCGGGTGGTTATTTAACCGTCTGACTAAAGGCATCCAGCGCCAGCAGGGCGTTTGCAATATCTTCCGGTGAAAGGTTTGGATTAAGGTTTTTCAGCGTGTCGCCCTCACTGTTTGCCAGTGCACCCACTTTGACCAGATTCTCCCAGCTCTCATTTTCCAGATGCAGCTCCCGGAGCGTGGTCGGCATGTTGATAGAGCGATAGAAGCGGATATAGCGCGCAATTTCCTCATCCGGACGCTTCTCAAGGACCATCTGCGTCAGTGTGCCGTAGGCGACTTTCTCGCCATGGGTCAGATGGTGGATATCACCATCAATCGCGGTGAACCCATTATGAATAGCGTGCGCAGCTGCCAGCCCTCCGTTTTCAAAACCCAGCCCTGATAGCAGCGTATTCGCCTCAACCACCGCTTCCACGGCGGGCGTCACTCGTTTTTGGGTGACGGCAACATAGGCGCTGTAACCCCATGTAAGCAGCGTTTCTTCACAGGCACGGGCAATCGCCAGTCCGGCAATTGTCGGATCACCATTGACCATCGATTTTGAATGCGAACGCGCCACCGCCTGCGCTTCAACCCAGGTCGCCAGTCCATCGGCAATGCCGGAGGCAAAGAGTCGTGCTGGTGCACTGGCGCAGACTGCGGTGTCCACCAGCACCAAATCAGGATTTTTGCTGTAGAAGCGATAGCTCTCAAATACGCCGCTGTCAGAATAGATGACCGACAGCGCGCTACAGGGGGCATCAGTGGAGGCGATAGTAGGCACGATGGCTACCGGCTGCTTCAGCTCATCCGCCACCGCTTTAACCGTATCCAGCGTTTTGCCGCCGCCCAGCCCGACAACCACGTTACAGCCCTGGTTTTTCGCCAGCTGGCTCAGACGGGTGATCTCATTGCTCGACGCCTCGCCGTTGAACTGGTGCCAGTTGAAGGTAACGCCCGCCTTTTGCAGCGCCTGTTGGGCGCGTTCGCCGATCAATTTCCAGACGACATCATCCGCGACCAGGAAAGCGTTATCACCCAGTTCGGCCACGTAGGGGCCCAGCTCGTCCAGCACGCCCGCGCCCTGCACATATTTACGGGGTGAAGAGAAGATAAATTTACTCATAATCACAGCTCCTTAATATGAAGTTAAACCGCCCTTAGCCTGGCACACGCTGACGAACAGGGAGAGTGTCCAGGGTGAGATAATTCGACGGGCCTGTTACGCTAGCAGGACACCCATACGCTGCTGACCGGCTGTTACCTCCAGGGAGAACGCCATGACCACCACGCTGTTTTCATTTCTGTTTGCCATCACCATACTGACGCTGACACCGGGCTTTGATACCGCGCTGGTGCTGCGCTCTGCAGTCGCTCAGGGCGCAAAGCGCGCCAGCGTGACGGCACTGGGTATCACGCTCGGCTGTCTGGTCTGGGGTGTTGCGGTGGGATTCGGATTAGGCGCGCTGCTGCTGGCCTCCGAAATGGCCTATAACCTGCTTAAGTGGCTGGGTGCCGCCTGGTTACTTTATCTGGGGCTGAAATTGTTGCTGAAACCCCGCCAGGCAGCAATCGACTCGCAACAACCGGCGCTGCAACAGGGCTATCTTGCCTGTTTCAGCCGCGGGCTGCTGGGCAATCTGCTAAACCCCAAAGTGGGCATCTTCTATGTGAGTTTTTTGCCACAGTTTATCCCGGCGGGGGCGTCGGTGGCGCTCTGGTGTAGTCTGATGGCGCTGGCACACATGCTGCTGGGGCTGATCTGGAATGCGGTACTGATTGGCGGCAGCCACTATTTCGCCGGTCATTTGCGCAAACCGCGGGTGCTGAAGGTGATGGATCGTCTGACTGGCTGCGTGTTTATAGGATTTGCGGCGAAACTGGCATTGTCTCGCCGCTAGGGCATTACGGTTTGGTGGCGACCAGCACGGCGCGCAGAGGCGCCGGATAGCCCTCGACCGTTTTGCTGGGGTCATCGGGATCGAGGAATTCAGCCAGAGACTCGCTGGTCATCCAGTCAGTACGGCGTTGCTCTTCAGTGGTAGTGAGGGCGAAATCGACAATCCGGACATCCACAAAGCCGCTTTTTTCCAGCCAGCTTTTCAGCGCTTCAGCTGAGGGAATGAAGAAGACATTGCGCATCTGCGCATATCGCTCACCGGGCACCAGCACCTGATTCACATCGCCCTCAATCACCAGCGTCTCCAGCACCAGTTCGCCACCGCTGACCAGCTGATTCTTAAGCTGTAACAGGTGATCCAGCGGCGAACGGCGATGATAGAGCACGCCCATCGAGAACACGGTATCGAACGCCTGCAACACCGGTAACTGCTCAATGCCCAGCGGCAGCATATGCGCCCGGCGATCGTCGTTCAGCAGCTTGCGCACCGCTTCGAACTGCACCAGGAACAGCTGCATTGGATCGATGCCGACCACCAGATGGGCACCCGCGCCAATCATCCGCCACATGTGATAGCCACTGCCGCAGCCCACATCGAGCACTGTGCGGCCGGCCAGCGGAGAGATGTGCGGTAGCACGCGCTCCCACTTCCAGTCAGATCGCCATTCGGTGTTGATGTGGGTGCCATAAAGGAAATAGGGCCCCTTACGCCACGGCATCAGGTTACGCAGTAATTTCTCAATACCCTGACGATGGCGATCGCTGATGTCATCGCGGTCGGCAGTAACACTGTGCAGCAGGTCAAGCTTTTGAGGCTCCAGCAGCGGGAGATACTCCAGCGACTTGTACCAGTCGCGGAAGTGCCCATGCAGGTTTTCACGCTGCCACTCGCTGATTTGCGCCGGTAACACTTCCAGCCACTTCGCCAGCGGTCCCACCGCAATTTGCTGATAAAAACGGCCAAAGTCGATCATTTCAACGCCACCAGAGATCCAAAATTAAAGCACTGGAACCAGAGTTCGGCGTGCGAGAAACCGGCCTGTTTCAGACGGGCTTTATGAGCTTCAACGCTGTCAGTCAGCATCACATTTTCCAGCATGCTGCGTTTCTGGCTGATTTCCAGTTCGCTGTAGCCGTTGGCGCGCTTGAAGTCGTGATGCATGTTAAACAGCAGCTCACCGACTTCGGCATCTTCAAAACTGAATTTTTCTGACAGCACCAGCGCGCCGCCCGGTTTCAGTCCCTGCCAGATCTTTTCCAGCAGCGCCAGACGCGCAGGCGGTTCCAGAAACTGCAGCGTAAAGTTGAGCACCACCAGAGAGGCGTTCTCAATCTCAATGTCGCGGATATCCGCTTCCAGCACCGTTACCGGTGTGTCCGCGCGAAACGCATCAAGATGTCGACGACAGCGCTCCACCATCGCCGGGGAGTTATCCACTGCAATGATCTGGCAACCCGGCACCTGAATATTGCGGCGCACCGACAGGGTGGCCGCGCCCAGCGAGCAGCCCAGGTCATAAACCTTGCTGTCCGGGGTAACAAAACGTTCTGCCAGCATGCCAATCATCGAAATGATGTTGGAGTAGCCCGGCACCGAGCGCTGAATCATGTCAGGAAAGACTTCAGCTACACGCTCGTCAAAAGTCCAGTCGCCCAGTTTTGCAATGGGCGCTGAGAAGAGTTGATCGCGGTCAGACATATCGAAAATCCGAAGAGACGACGGAAAGGGCGCTATTCTCGCAGAAAGTGGGGCGGGCTGCACCCCTTAACCCAGGCCAGCTTAATGCAGCGTCAGCACCAGTTCCCACGGCATATAGATCAGGTTAAAAATCACCATGCCGCACAGGGAAAACAGCGTCAGCAGCATGCCATATTTGCGGCCTGCCATTGCGCTGCTGCGCAAACCCCAGGCGTGCAGCAGGCGACTGATAAAGAACAGCAGACCCGTGAGATGCACCATCCAGATATCGGCACCGTTCATCTCCATCATCACCAGCAGAAACAGCGCCAGCGGAATGGTTTCGATGGCGTTGCCGTGAATGCGAATCGCCATTTTCAGGTCGTGGTAGCCGCCATCACCATACGCCACGCGATAGAAACGGCGATAGCGGACCACGTCCAGCGTGAATTTCATCACCAGTAATGCACCCATCACCACATATAACGCGCTAACCATTGCCACCCCTGCGACTGTCCATAATGCTTCTATTCTAACGGGCGTGCAGCCCGCTGTCCTGGGCAGGAATCAAAACAGTGACGTCTGCTGCGGCCAGTCCGGTCCGCTACCTATGCCGGGGTCGATCTGTTGCAGCTGCGGCCAGAGTGCCTGCACCAGCGGAAAGACCTGGCCCATATCGGGCGTGTGCAGAAACAGCATGGCGTCGCCCTGTTGCTGCCATTCTGTCAGCTTGTTACGCCAGATCTGAAACAGCGGCACGCTCTCTTCCACACTGTCGCTGCCGATAAACCGCACCATCGGCTGTGAGCCGGTTCGCAGCGCATGAGGCGGCACCCGGGGTTTTTGCGCGCGGGCCACCAGCGCGGCCGGACTTTGCGAGGTAGAGGCGTGAACCGGACGGCTGTCGAGCATCACGCGATTGATGCCGCGCGCCAGCAGGCCGCGATTCAGCGCCCGTTCGGCATCCCCTTTAGCGAAGAAAGCGGGATGGCGGACTTCGACGCCATAGTGAAAACGGCGCGGCAGGCTGTCGAGAAAGCGCCACAGGTCGTCGAGCTGCGTCGGAGAGAAGCTGGCAGGCAGTTGCAGCCAGTACTGACCGATGCGATCGGCCAGCGGCTCCATCAGGCGCAGGAAATCGGTCAGCAGGTCGTCGCTGTGCTGCAGCGCCGCCTGATGGCTGATGGTATTGGGAAACTTAAAGCAGAAGCGAAACGCATCGTGCGTCATATCGCGCCAGCGCATCACCGTTTCCGGATTCGGCAGCGCATAGAGCGTGGTATTTCCCTCTACACAATGGAAATAGCGGGCATAGTCCGCCAGGCTTTCGATCCCCCAGCGTTTCCAGTGTGAATGCTGCCACTGGGGCAGGCCAATACGAAGTGTCACGCGCGCTCCTGGCTGCAGATTAAGATACCCCATTATCCGCTATGGTCAGGCTGGGGGGCAAATGCACACAGGAAATCGGCGCTTTGGCGCGGATCTGCTTATCCTGTCTGGCTTTTTCCATTATAATGACCGCCATTTTTGCGACAGCATCGCAACAGGTAACGCGGCCGGATGCTGTCAGATGCAGCGGCGAAGTTAAAAGGATAGTGTTATGCGTACAGAATATTGCGGACAGCTCAATCTGTCTCATGTGGGTCAGCAAGTCACGCTTTGCGGCTGGGTAAACCGCCGTCGCGATCTGGGCAGTTTGATTTTTATCGATATGCGCGACCGTGAAGGCATCGTGCAGGTGTTTTTTGATCCCGATCGCCAGGACGCATTTAAGCTGGCTTCTGAACTGCGTAACGAATTCTGTATCCAGATCACCGGTACCGTACGTGCGCGTGATGAGAAGAACAAAAACAGCGACATGGCGACCGGTGAAGTGGAAGTGTTTGCCCAGACACTGACCATCATTAACCGCTCTGAGCCACTGCCGCTGGACTCGAATCAGACCAACAGCGAAGAAGCGCGCCTGAAGTACCGCTATCTGGATCTGCGCCGCCCTGAGATGGTGACGCGTCTGAAAACCCGCGCAAAAATCACCAGCTTCGTTCGTCGCTTTATGGATGACGCAGGTTTCCTGGATATCGAAACCCCGATGCTGACCAAAGCGACGCCGGAAGGCGCGCGTGACTATCTGGTGCCAAGCCGGGTACATAAAGGCAAATTCTATGCGCTGCCGCAGTCACCTCAGCTGTTCAAACAGCTACTGATGATGTCCGGTTTTGACCGCTACTATCAGATCGTTAAATGCTTCCGCGACGAAGATTTACGCGCTGATCGTCAGCCAGAATTTACCCAGATCGACGTGGAAACCTCCTTTATGACCGCGCCACAGGTGCGTGAAATCATGGAGCGTTTAATCCGCAATCTATGGCAGGACGTGCAGGGCGTTGATCTCGGTGAGTTCCCGCAGATGACCTTTGCGGAAGCGATGCATCGCTACGGTTCTGATAAACCGGATCTGCGTAACCCGATGGAGCTGGTGGACGTCGGCGACCTGCTGAAAAACGTGGAGTTCCAGGTCTTCTCTGGCCCGGCTAACGATGAAAAGGGCCGTGTTGCCGCGCTGCGCGTGCCGACCGGCGCACAGCTGAGCCGTAAGCAGATTGATGAATATGGCAAGTTCGTGGAGATTTACGGCGCCAAAGGTCTGGCGTGGATGAAGGTTAACGTCCGTGCTGACGGCCTGGAAGGCGTGCAGAGCCCGGTTGCCAAATTCCTGAATGCAGAGATCGTAGAAGGCATTCTGAGCCGCACCGGCGCTCAGGATGGCGACATTATCTTCTTTGGTGCCGATCGCGCCAAAGTGGTCGCGGATGCACTGGGTGCGCTGCGTCTGAAAGTGGGCCGCGAGCTGAACATCACTGATGAGAAAGCCTGGGCACCGCTGTGGGTAATCGACTTCCCGATGTTCGAAGAGGACGAAGAGGGCGGTCTGGCTGCGATGCACCATCCTTTCACGGCGCCAAAAGAGATGAGCGCAGAAGAGCTGGCTGCCGATCCAACCCGTGCCGTGGCGAATGCCTACGACATGGTGATCAACGGTTATGAAGTGGGCGGCGGTTCAGTGCGTATCCACAACGGCAAAATGCAGCAGACGGTGTTCAGCATTCTGGGTATCGAAGAGCATGAGCAGCGTGAGAAGTTTGGCTTCCTGCTGGATGCGCTGAAGTTCGGTACGCCACCGCATGCGGGCCTGGCCTTTGGTCTGGATCGTCTGACCATGCTGCTGACCGGCACCGATAATATTCGTGACGTCATTGCGTTCCCGAAAACCACGGCGGCCGCCTGCATGATGACCGAAGCGCCAAGCGAAGCTAATCCGGCTTCCCTGCTGGAGCTCGGCATTCAGGTCGTTAAAAAAGAAAAGCCTGAGCATAAATAATGGGCTATAAACACCCGGTTTCAGTGCTGGTCGTCATTTCGGCGCGCGATACTGGCCGGGTGTTGATGCTGCAGCGGCGTGACGATCCCACGTTCTGGCAGTCGGTCACCGGCAGCCTGGAGGCGGGAGAGTCACCGCTGGCGACCGCGTGTCGTGAAGTGAATGAGGAAATCGGCATCGACGTGCTGGCCGAGCGGCTGGAGGTGGAGGATTGTCAGCGTCAGATCGACTTTGAAATCTTTCCCCATTTCCGCCATCGCTATGCCCCTGATGTCACCCATAATCACGAGCACTGGTTTCGCCTGCAACTGCCGACGGAGCGCGATGTGATGCTCACCGAGCATCTGGCGTTTCGCTGGATGGCACCCGCTGACGCTGCAGCATTAACCCGATCATGGAGTAACCGCCAGGCAATTGAAGAATTTATCTGAATGCTCGCCATCGCCCGGTATTCCGGCGGCGGATAGATTAAATTTTATGAATCTGGTGAGTTTTAACAGGACTTCACCAACATATTGAACAGTCAGGCGTAATCGGCACCGTGAGGTTGTTCACCGCCCGCGCGACGTCGTCAGCGTACGCTTGTACGTGAGGATGCTTCGCGACGCTCGCCCTCGGGGCATTCAGGTTGTCAGTCACCTGTATGCGTACGGACGGTAAACAGGCTCGCAAGCAGGATAGCCTGCACCCTGTAAAAGATCGGAGAAAATTTAAAATGGCAGGACACAGTAAGTGGGCAAACACCAAACACCGTAAGGCGGCGCAGGATGCCAAGCGCGGCAAAATCTTCACCAAAATCATTCGTGAACTGGTGACAGCGGCCAAGCTGGGCGGCGGCGATCCGGGCTCAAACCCGCGCCTGCGTGCAGCGATGGATAAAGCGCTGGCGAACAATATGACGCGTGACACCATGGATCGCGCTATTGCGCGCGGTGTAGGCGGCGATGACAATGCCAACATGGAAACCATCATCTATGAAGGCTACGGTCCTGGCGGCTCGGCCATCATGATTGAATGCCTGAGTGACAACCGTAACCGTACCGTGGGCGAAGTGCGTCACGCCTTCACCAAAACCGGCGGGAATCTGGGCACCGACGGCTCCGTGGCTTACCTGTTCAACAAAAAAGGCGTGATCTCCTATGCGCCGGGTCAGGATGAAGATGCGGTGATGGAAGCGGCTCTGGAAGCAGGCGCAGAAGATGTGGTCAGCTATGACGACGGCGCAATTGATGTCTTCACCGCATGGGAAGAGATGGGCACGGTGCGTGATGCACTGGAAGCGCTCGGCCTGAAAGCGGACACTGCAGAAGTGGCGATGATCCCGACCACCAAAGCCGAAATGGATGCGGAAACCGCACCTAAACTGCTGCGTCTGATCGACATGCTGGAAGATTGCGACGATGTGCAGGAGGTCTATCACAACGGTGAAATCTCCGACGAGGTAGCGGAAACGCTGTAATGGCGTCTACCGTAATCACTTTAACCAAAGAGGCGTAATGTCGATTATCCTGGGTATTGATCCCGGCTCACGCATCACCGGTTATGGTGTTATTCGTCAGACTGGCCGCCAGCTCACTTATCTGGGCAGCGGCTGTATCCGCACTAATACCACCGAGTTGCCCGCCCGACTTAAGCTGATTTATGCGGGCGTCTGTGAAATCATTACGCAGTTTTCACCCGACTTCTTCGCCATTGAACAGGTGTTCATGGCGAAGAATGCAGACTCCGCACTGAAGCTGGGCCAGGCGCGCGGTGCCGCGATTGTTGCCGCAGTAAACCACGATCTGCCGGTGTTTGAGTATGCCGCCCGTCAGGTAAAACAGACCGTGGTTGGCATCGGCAGCGCCGAGAAAAGTCAGGTGCAGCACATGGTGCGAACCCTGCTGAAGCTGCCGGCGAACCCGCAGGCGGATGCCGCCGATGCGCTGGCGATTGCCATTACGCACTGTCATGTGGCTCAGAATGCAGCTCGCATGAGTGACAGCAAGCTGGTGCTGACGCGCGGACGGTTACGCTCAGGTTAGCCGTCATCGCTCAGGTCTCACTCTCAGGCTGGATATTCATCCAGCCTTTTTTATGTTATAAAATCCGCCACATTCGTTAGTTAAGGAAGCGTTCAGGTGATAGGTCGTTTACGGGGCAATATTCTGGAAAAGCAGCCGCCACTGGTGCTGCTTGAGGCACACGGCGTCGGCTATGAAATTTATATGCCCATGACCTGTTTTTATGAGTTGCCTGAACTTCAGCACGAAGCGGTGATTTTTACCCACTTCGTGGTGCGTGAAGATGCGCAGCTGCTGTTTGGTTTTAACAGCAAGCAGGAGCGCGCGCTGTTTCGCGAACTGATTAAAGTGAATGGCGTCGGACCCAAGCTGGCGCTGGCGATCCTCTCCGGCATGTCGGCGCAGCAGTTTGTGACCGCTGTCGAGAAAGAGGAGATCGCGTCACTGGTGAAACTGCCAGGCGTGGGCAAAAAGACGGCTGAGCGTCTGGTGGTCGAAATGAAGGACCGCTTCAAAGGAATGCACGGCGACCTGTTTGGCGGCGATTCTGCCTTTACGCTGACCACGCCGAGCGCCGAGCCGGAAACCAATGATGCGGAAGCCGAAGCGGTTGCAGCGCTGGTATCACTGGGTTATAAACCGCAGGAAGCGAGCCGTATGATCAGTAAAGTCGGTCGACCGGATGCGGATTGCGAAACCCTGATCCGCGAAGCGCTACGCGCCGCCATTTGAGGTAAGTCATGATAGAAGCCGACCGCCTGATCTCCGCTGCCAGTATCAGCGAAGAAGAGGTTATTGACCGCGCTATTCGCCCGAAGATGCTGACCGAGTATGTCGGTCAGCCGCAGGTGCGTGAGCAGATGGAGATTTTCATCAAGGCAGCGCAACTGCGCGGCGATGCGCTCGATCATCTGCTGATCTTCGGTCCGCCGGGACTGGGTAAAACCACCCTGGCGAACATCGTGGCCAACGAGATGGGTGTCAATCTTCGCACTACTTCAGGTCCGGTGCTGGAAAAGGCGGGCGACCTGGCGGCGATGCTGACCAACCTTGAACCGCATGACGTCCTGTTTATCGATGAAATCCATCGTCTCTCACCGGTGGTGGAAGAGATACTCTACCCGGCGATGGAAGATTATCAGCTGGATATCATGATTGGCGAAGGCCCGGCTGCGCGCTCAATCAAGCTCGATCTGCCGCCGTTTACCCTGATTGGTGCCACCACGCGTGCTGGCTCGCTGACCTCGCCGCTGCGCGATCGTTTCGGCATTGTGCAGCGGCTTGAGTTCTACCAGGTTAAAGATTTGCAGCACATCGTGGGCCGCAGCGCCGCCTGTCTGGGTCTGGCGCTGAGTGACGAAGGGGCGTTAGAGATCGCCCGTCGCGCCCGCGGCACACCGCGTATCGCCAACCGCCTGCTGCGCCGCGTTCGTGACTTCGCCGAAGTGCGGGCAAATGGTGACCTGAGCGGTGAAGTCTCCTGCAGCGCGCTGGATATGCTTAACGTAGACAGCGAAGGGTTCGATTATATGGACCGTAAACTGCTGCTGGCGATCATCGACAAATTTATGGGTGGGCCGGTGGGGCTGGATAACCTGGCTGCTGCCATTGGTGAAGAGCGCGAAACCATCGAAGATGTGATTGAACCCTTCCTGATTCAGCAGGGCTTCATTCAGCGCACACCGCGTGGCCGGATGGCCACGCAGCACGCTTATCGTCACTTCGGCATTACGCGCGAAGAGTAATTAGACTGCTGGTTTCCGGACCATACTGAAAATAAACAGGATGGCGGCGCAGAGCACCACTGACGGCCCGGCAGGGGTGTCGTAGAAGGCGGAGAAGGTCAGGCCGCCGGTGACGGCAATCACCCCGATGACTACGGCGACGGCCGCCATGCCTTCCGGTGAACGCACAAAGCGACGAGCGGTCGCAGCGGGGATAATCAGCAGTGAGGTGATAATCAGCGCACCCACGAACTTCATTGCCACTCCGATAGTCAGTGCCGTGACCAGCATCAGGATCAGACGGGTACGCTGGATATTGACGCCGTCCACCTGTGCCAGTTCCGGGCTGATGGTCATCGACAGCAGCGACCGCCACTGCCACGCCATCACCAGCAGCACGATCACCACGCCGCCACCCATCATCCAGAGGTCGTCTGGCGTCACCGCCAGCAGATCGCCAAACAGATAAGCCATCAGATCGACGCGAACGTTCTTCATCAGGCTGACCACCACCAGGCCCAGCGACAGCGCGCTGTGCGCCATAATCCCCAGCAGGGTATCGATAGCCAGATGTGGACGACGCTCCAGCCAGACCAGTCCCAGCGCCAGGCAGACCGTAACCAGAATCACCGCGTAGTAAGGATTCACGTTAAACAGCAGGCCAAATGCCACGCCAAGCAGAGAGGCATGCGCCAGGGTATCGCCGAAATAGGACATCTTGCGCCAGACAACAAACGATCCCAGCGGACCGGCAGCCAGCGCTAACATCACACCGCCTATCCAGCCCGGTAATAACAACTCAATCATGATGGACCCTGTCCTTTGCGTAAAACGATACGTCCCTGAAGGTCGTGACGGTGATTATGATGATGACGATAAATCGCCAGCTCCTCCGCGCCGCGCGGACCAAACATGGCGATAAATTCCGGATGCTGCGATACCGCTTCCGGGGTGCCGGAACAACAGATGTGATGGTTAAGGCAGAGCACTTCGTCGGTTTTGGCCATCACCAGATGCAGATCGTGGGAGACCATCAGTACGCCGCAGTTCAGTTCAACGCGTAACTGATTGATAAGGTCATAGAGTGACACCTGACCATTCACATCCACACCCTGGGTAGGCTCATCGAGTACCAGCAACTGAGGCTGATTCAGCAGGGCGCGCGCCAGCAGCACACGCTGGGTTTCACCACCGGAAAGCTTTTGCAGCGGGGCGTTGAGCAGGTGACCCGCCTGCACGCGTTTCAGTGCCGGCAGGATCTCGGCGTTTTTGCTGCCACGGGTCAGACGCATAAAGCGTTCAACCGTCACCGGCAGGGTCGGGTCGATGTGCAGCTTCTGTGGCACATAGCCAATTCGCAGGCCGGGATCACGCTTAACGCTACCGGTGGTGGGAGCGAGCAGTCCCAGCACCACACGCACCAGCGTTGATTTTCCGGCACCGTTAGGACCCAGCAGGGTGAGGATGCGGCCAGGCTGCAGTGCCAGGCTGACACCGGATAACACATTGCGCTGGTTAAACTTTATCGAAACATTATCGAGTGTGACAAGTGAGGTCATAGTATTTACAGGTTGCACAGAATTTCGAATGTTATAATATCACATTCCACCTCATGGTCACGATGGAATGACGCAATATGTTACATAATAAAAAGGGCGCAATTTTCGCCTTAACTGCTTTCTCCGTTACAGCTTCGTTAACCCTTCCAGCTCAGGCGAATGTCGTGGCTTCACTCAAACCGGTAGGGTTTATCGCTGCGGCCATTGCCGATGGTGTCACACCGGTTGATGTTCTGCTACCGGACGGTGCCTCTGAACACGACTATTCCCTGCGGCCCTCAGATGCAAAACGCTTAAAAAACGCGGACTTAGTTGTATGGGTCGGGCCTGAAATGGAAGCCTTTATGGCGAAGTCTGCGGCTGAACTTCCGGCCCAAAAAAACCTCGCGATGGTGAACATCGACGGGGTAAAACCGTTATTGATTAGCGGTGGTGAAGATGAAGATGAACACACAGCGGAAAAATCCGAAGAACAGGACGCCGATGCCCATCACCATCATCACGGCGAGTTTAATATGCACCTGTGGTTGTCGCCAGAGATTGCGCGTAAGACCGCGGTTGCAATCCATGGAAAATTATTGGAACTTATGCCGCAAGATAAAGCCAAACTTGACGCCAACCTCCAGCAGTTTGAGGTAGCTTTGGCGGACACGGACAAACGCGTTAGCGCACAACTCGCTCCGGTCAGAAATAAAGGATATTTCGTTTTTCACGACGCTTACACGTACTTTGAAAAACAATACGGTCTCTCGCCCACCGGGCACTTTACCGTCAATCCTGAAATTCAACCGGGCGCTCAGCGTTTACATCAGATACGAACACAGTTGGTTGAGCAAAAGGCGGTCTGCGTCTTTGCTGAGCCACAATTCAGGCCAGCAGTCATCGATGCTGTCGCCCGCGGAACGCAGGTGCGTAAAGGCACGCTCGATCCCCTGGGAACAGACATCAGCTTAGCCAAAGACAGCTATGTGAAATTCCTCTCACAACTGTCGAGCCAGTATGAAAGCTGCCTGAATGGAGCATGAGGAATAGGTAAAAGTGCAGCAGATAGCCCGCTCTGTCGCCCTCGCATTTAATAATTTGCCGCGCCCCCACCGCGTAATGCTGGGTTCTTTAACTGTAGTCACTCTGGCCGTCGCTGTCTGGCGGCCTTACGTTTATCATCCTTCGGATGATGTGACGCCCATCGTCAAAAACATCGAACTGGATAAGAACACGTTCCGCACGCTGTTGCCGGAAGCCAGTGAGCCTATCGATCAGAGCACACCGGAACCGGAAGAAGAATTGCCTGCGGACGATGTGGACACCGACGTGCCCGAAACGGCCGGTGTTCACGACTACACCGTTTCATCCGGCGATACTCTGAGCAGTGCCCTGAATCAGTATGGCATCGACATCAGTGACATTAATGCGCTGGTGATGAGCGACCGCGATCTGCGTAATCTGCAGGTTGGTCAGCAGCTGAGCTGGACGCTGGATGATGATGGCGGCCTGAAAACCCTGAGCTGGGAAATTTCCCGCCGTGAAACCCGCACCTATGAGCGCACCCCTAAAGGTGGCTTTAAGATGGATGCGGAGATGCAGAAGGGCGAATGGCGCAACAGCGTGATGCAGGGCGAAGTGCGCGGCAGTTTTGCCGCCAGCGCCCAGCGTGCCGGGCTGAGCAGTGCCGAAGCCAGCGCCGTAATCAAAGCGCTGCAGTGGCAGATGGACTTCCGTAAGCTGCGTGCAGGTGACCAGTTCAGTGTACTGATGTCACGCGAAATGCTGGATGGCAAGAGTGCGCAAAGTCAGTTGCTGGGTGTGCGCCTGCGCAGCGGGGGTAAAGACTATTACGCTTTCCGCGCCGAAGATGGCAAGTTCTACGATCGCAGCGGCTCCGGTCTGGCGCGCGGCTTTATGCGCTTCCCGACGGTTAAGCAGTATCGTGTCTCCTCTAACTTTAATCCGCGTCGTCTCAACCCGGTTACCGGCCGCATTGCGCCTCATAAAGGCGTCGACTTTGCGCTGCCGATCGGTACGCCGGTGCTGGCAGTGGGTGATGGTGAAATAGTGGTGGCGAAGAACGGCGGTGCCGCGGGTAACTACGTCGCCATTCGTCATGGCCGCCAGTATATGACGCGCTATATGCACATGAAGAAAGTGCTGGTGAAGCCAGGCCAGAAAGTGAAGCGTGGTGACCGTATTGGACTGTCAGGCAACACCGGACGTTCCACCGGGCCGCATCTGCATTTCGAAATCTGGATCAATAATCAGGCGGTCAATCCATTAACGGCGAAACTGCCGCGTATGGAAGGCCTGACCGGTAAAGATCGCAGCGATTACATGGCACAGGTTAAATCCTGGTTGCCTCAGCTGGGTCTGAAGTAAGCGAATCTCGTTAAATCGCGCAAAAACCGACGGGTTCCCCGTCGGTTTTTTGCTATCTGGCGCAGGATGATTGCAAATTTTCAGGTCGTCACTATCATTAGCCGGTCATTGCTTGAGGCGAGTGCATGGAAACCCGTAAAAAAAATAACACTGAATTTATTCCCGTTTTTGAACGTTCTTTTCTCAAACCTAAATACTGGGGCAGCTGGCTGGCAATTGGTGCGTTGGCGGGTCTGGCGTATTTACCGCCGAAAGTGCGCGATCCGCTGCTGGGTCGGTTAGGCAAATTCGCCGGTAAGCTGGCAAAGGGCGCACGTCGCCGTGCGCTGATTAACCTCTATTACTGTCTGCCGGAACTCAGCGAGGCGCAGCGTGCAACGCTGGTCGATGAGATGTTTGCGACGGCACCGCAGGCGATGGCAATGATGACCGAGCTGGTGCTGCGCGATCCGGCACGTATCCGTGAACGTGTAGAGTGGCATGGTCGTGACATTATCGACCAGATGAAAGCGGACCAGCAAAATGTGATTTTCCTGGTGCCGCACGGCTGGGCGGTGGATATTCCTGCCATGCTGCTGGCGTCAGAAGGGCAAAAGATGGCGGCAATGTTCCATAACCAGAGCGATCCGCTGATGGACTATGCGTGGAACACCGCACGCCGCGGTTATGGCGGACGGCTTCATGCCCGCAACGACGGCATTAAACCCTTTATCAGTTCGATCCGTCAGGGCTACTGGGGCTACTACCTGCCCGATCAGGATCATGGCCCGGAGCACAGCGAGTTCGTCGATTTCTTTGCCACCTATAAAGCGACGCTGCCTGCGGTAGGGCGACTGATGAAAGTGTGCCGCGCGCGCGTGGTGCCGCTGTTTCCGGTTTATAACAGCGAAACGCACAAGCTTGAGATTTATGTGCGTCCGCCGATGGACGATCTGCTGGAAGCTGACGATCACCAGCTGGCTCGCCGGATGAATGAAGAAGTGGAAGTGTTTGTCCGCCCGCATCCCGAGCAGTACACCTGGATCCTCAAGCTGCTGAAGACCCGCAAAGAGGGTGACATCGAGCCCTATTCGCGCAAAGATCTCTATCCGCGCAAATAGCAAAAAGGCCGCGAAAGCGGCCTTTTCTTATCTCCTAATCACTGGCTACAGGTGTGTGCTCCCTTGCTTTGAGCTTCTGAGCTGCCTGCTCAGGACACACCTGTGGCTGGGCTGCCTGTTTATAACGCCTCCAGCCTGCTGCGACGTTTACGCTCGCGCATAAACAGGATCACCAGACCAAACCAGAGCATGCCGCTGATAAAATTGACCAGGCAGAACCACAGCGTGCCGCCGCTGAAGTAGCCGCTTTTCGCCAGCTCAATTCCCACCGCCAGCGTCATAATACTGATCATTCCCAGCATCGCAGCCACACTGCCTTTGCCTTCGTTGCTGGCGTAGAGCGTCAGGCGATACAGTCCGGCATTGACCATGCCAGCGCCAAAGGCGTAGAGACTCAGGCCAGCGGTTATCAGCAGATAACCGTGGCTGTTCATCAGGCTCGCCACCAGCGCCATGCTCAGACCAATCAGAATCGGCCAGGCGGCGAACTTCACCGGCTGCTCAATCGGCACGCGTCCCGCCAGCTTACTCAGCGTCAGGTTACCGGCGATCATCGCCAGAAATACCGGCAGTTGCAACAGGGCGTACTGCATGCGTGACAGACCTTCGTCGTGCATCAGGATCACCGGCGAAAGAGCAACCCAGGTGAGGATCGGGATAAACACCAGCCCGATAGCGAAGGAACCAAACATCACCAGCCGGTCTTTCATCAGCCGGCCATAGTTGCGTGCCAGATTGGGCAGGGCGATGGAGTGACTGCGGTCACCTGCGGTTTCGGGCATCACACGCCACAGCACCACAAAGGCGACCAGGCTGCAGGCGGCAAACAGCCAGAACATGCTGCGCCAGCTGCCAATGGTGAGCCAGGCTGCACCGGCAAGCGGACCCGCCAGCGGAGCCAGCAGCGCCACGTTGGCCATCAGCGCCATCATGCGCACCGCCAGCGCCTCATCGAAGGCTTCCTGAATTGCGGCATAGCCGACCGCGCCGATAAAGCAGAGGCTGATGCCCTGAATAAAGCGCAGGCTGACAAATTCCTCAATCGAGCTGACCCAGTGCATCAGCATGCAGGCGACGGCAAAAAACAGGATGCCGAAGAGCATCACCGGTCGCCGGCCAAACTTATCAGAGAGAGGACCCAGCAGCCATTGCAGCACCACGCCGCCAATCAGGTAAGCGGTCAGGGAGGTAGAGACCCATTCAGGGCCGACGGAAAATTCGCTGGTGACGATCAGCATGCCAGGCTGGATCATGTCATGAGCAATATAGGTGGCAAACTCGAACAGCACTAACGCCAGAGGAAAGAGTAAAATTCGGGCGGTAAGCTGGCTGATGGGGTGGAAACGGGCCATCTGGCCTCCTTGTCAGAAAAGAAAACGCGACTGCCAGGCAGTCGCGTCGTTTATTCTACACCGACAATGTAAACCCGGGCTCAATTAATCCACGCGCAGCACACGTGTGGTATTGGTGGTGCCGGTGGCGCCCATCACATCGCCCTGCGTCACAATGACCAGATCGCCAGAGACCAGGAAGCCTTTGTCGCGCAGCAGGTTAACCGCATCGTGTGCAGCAGCCACACCGTCGTTATTGCTGTCGAAGAACACCGGCGTCACGCCGCGATAGAGCGCGGTGAGATTCAGTGTGCGTTCATGGCGTGACATGGCAAAAATCGGCAGTCCTGAGGTGATACGTGAGGTCATCAGCGGGGTACGGCCCGACTCGGTCATGGTGATGATCGCGGTGACGCCCTGCAGGTGGTTCGCGGCGTACATGGACGACATAGCAATCGCTTCTTCAACGTTGTCGAACTGTACATCCAGACGGTGCTTGGAAACGTTGACGCTCGGGATCTTCTCCGCGCCCAGGCAGACCTTCGCCATCGCTGAGACAGTTTCAGCCGGATACTGGCCCGCTGCGGTTTCCGCAGAGAGCATCACGGCATCGGTACCATCAAGTACGGCGTTTGCCACGTCCATCACTTCTGCGCGGGTCGGCATCGGGTTAGTGATCATCGACTCCATCATCTGCGTCGCGGTAATGATGGTGCGGTTAAGCTGGCGGGCACGACGAATCAATGCTTTCTGGATGCCAACCAGTTCCGGATCGCCAATCTCAACGCCCAGATCGCCACGCGCCACCATCACTACATCAGAGGCCAGAATGATGTCATCCATCGCTTCCTGGCTGGCGACCGCTTCGGCACGTTCCACTTTTGCGACCAGTTTGGCGTCACAACCCGCTTCGCGCGCCAGACGACGTGCCAGATTCATATCTTCACCACAGCGTGGGAAAGAGACGGCCAGATAGTCGACGCGGATTTTGGCGGCAGTGATGATATCCGCTTTATCTTTTTCGGTCAGCGCTTCAGCTGAAAGTCCGCCGCCCAGTTTGTTAATGCCTTTGTTGTTCGACAGCGGGCCACCCACGGTGACTTCGGTGAACACCTTCATGTCCTGAACTTCCAGCACTTTCAGCTGCACGCGGCCATCATCCAGCAGCAGGATATCGCCCGGCACCACATCTGCAGGCAGGCCTTTGTAGTCGATACCGACGCGCTCTTTATCGCCTTCGCCTTTACCCAGATTGGCATCCAGCAGGAAACGGTCGCCGATATTCAGGAAAACTTTGCCTTCTTTGAAGGTTGAAACACGAATTTTTGGACCCTGGAGGTCACCGAGGATGGCCACGTGGCGACCCAGTTTTGCGGCAATCTCGCGCACTTTGTCGGCACGTAGCTGGTGATCTTCTGGCGTGCCGTGAGAGAAGTTGAGTCGTACAACGTTCGCGCCGGCAGCGATGATTTTTTCTAAATTATTATCACGATCGGTGGCCGGGCCGAGAGTTGTAACGATTTTGGTTCTTCTGAGACGTCTTGACATCGAGGACTCCGTAAACATTTAAGCGTGTCCTGGTCTGTGGACACAGCATGGTTATCTATTCTATATGATCGACGGGTTGTGATACGACTCACATTGTAAATGTGATGTTAATTTTTTACTGATCATCCTTTTCCCGAATGGTGTGCTTTTCGTAACGCGACGCTTTCAACGCCTCTTTCACGCGTTTCAGGTTTTCCCGGAAGGGCGCACCCCGTTCCAGGGTGAAACCGGTCGCCAACACATCGATCACGGTCAACTGCGCCAGGCGCGATACCATCGGCAAATAGATATCCGTATCTTCCGGTACATCAAGCACTAAAGCTATCGCTGCTTCATGGGCAAGGGGAGAATCGGCAGAGGTGATGGCTATAACGGTGGAACCGTTTACACGGGCCAGGCGAGCCAGTTCTACCATATTTTTTGTGCGTCCAGTATGCGAAATGAGAACAAAAACGTCACCGGCTCGACTATTTATGCAACTCATGCGCTGGATCACAATATCGTCTGACCAGATGACCGGCAGATTAAAGCGCAGAAATTTGGTAAAGGCGTCATGCGCCACCACAGCGGAAGCACCCAGCCCGAAAAAGGCGAGTTTGTCAGCCTGAGTGAGCAGGGTGACGGCCTGCTGCAGTTGGGTGCTATCCAGTTGATCCCGCACCCGCTGCAGCCCTGCCAGCGCCGAGTCAAAGATTTTGTGGCTGTAGTTCTCCACACTGTCATCGTCCTCCACGCCCCGGCTGACCCAGTTGCTGCTTTTCACCAGGCTCTGCGCCAGTTGCAGCTTAAAGTCGGGAAAGCCGCGCGCGCCCAGTCGATGACAGAAGCGATTCACCGTGGGTTCACTGACGCAGGCTTCACGCGCCAGGGTGGCGATGCTGGAGTGCATCGCCGCCTGCGGCGCAGCCAGAATCTGCCGGGCGACTTTCTGTTCCGCATTGCTGAGCGCGGCGAACTGCGCCTCAATTTTTTCCAGCATATTCATAAGCCGATGACCATAATCACTTTTAGCAATTTCAATTATCCCTGTCGTCAGGGTCGATTAACAGAGACTATATCGTGTCATCACCTGCCAGGCGCAACGGCGGACAAGTCGATTGCCCTTTTTTTTGGGATACTTTGACCGGTGCCTGATTTTCCTGACACCAACAGACACAGAAAAAACCGGCAATCCGCACGTGTCATCACACGCGCTTAGCACATCCGGTACAGAGTTAATGCGGTTGACCCGGCGAGTCGGTTTACCTGGCGCGGGGAAAAAAGTACATTGTGCTCAAAGAAAATAATAACCTGGACCCGGTGGCAGAGGATGCATCACCACCGGACTATCCTGCAACGAGGAGAGGAAAATGGCGGTAACACAAACAGCCCAGGCATGCGATCTGGTGATTTTCGGTGCCAAAGGCGATCTTGCACGCCGTAAACTGTTGCCTTCACTGTACCAGTTAGAGAAAGCGGGGCAGATCCACGAGGAAACCCGCATTATTGGTGTCGGCCGTGCCGAGTGGGATAAAGCGGAATACACCAAAGTGGTACGTGAAGCGCTGGAAACCTTCATGAAGGAGAAGATTGACGAAGCGCTGTGGGACAAACTCAGCAATCGTCTCGACTTCTGCAACCTCGATGTCAACGACACCACGCACTTTCCGAAACTGGGCAAGATGCTGGACCAGAAAAATCGCACCACCATCAACTACTTCGCCATGCCACCCAGCACCTTTGGCGCCATCTGTCAGGGTCTGGGCACCGCGAAGCTGAATGCTAAACCGGCGCGCGTAGTGATGGAGAAGCCGCTGGGTACCTCACTGGAAACCTCGCAGGAGATCAACGACAGCGTTGGTGAGTACTTTGATGAGAGCCAGGTGTTCCGTATTGACCACTATCTCGGCAAAGAGACCGTGCTTAACCTGCTGGCGCTGCGCTTTGCTAACTCTATCTTCGTGAATAACTGGGATAACCGCACCATCGACCACGTCCAGATTACCGTGGCCGAAGAAGTGGGTATCGAAGGCCGCTGGGGTTACTTCGATAAAGCGGGCCAGATGCGCGACATGATCCAGAACCACCTGCTGCAGATTCTGACCATGATCGCCATGTCACCGCCGTCCGACCTCAGCGCCGACAGCATCCGTGACGAAAAAGTTAAAGTGCTGCGCTCGCTGCGCCGCATCGATCAGACCAACGTGCGTGAGAAAACCGTTCGCGGCCAGTACACCGCTGGCTTTGTGCAGGGCAAAAAAGTGCCGGGCTACCTGGAAGAAGAGGGTGCCAATAAGTCGAGCGCCACAGAGACCTTCGTGGCAATTCGTGTCGATATCGACAACTGGCGCTGGGCGGGTGTGCCGTTCTACCTGCGCACCGGTAAGCGTTTGCCGACCAAGTGTTCAGAAGTCGTGGTCTACTTCAAAAACCCGGAAATGAACCTGTTTAAAGACTCCTACTCCGAGCTGCCGCAGAACAAGCTGACGATTCGTCTGCAGCCGGACGAAGGGGTGGATATCGAGATCCTGAACAAAGTGCCAGGCCTCGATCACAAGCACAAGCTGCAGACCACCAAGCTGGATCTGAGCTACTCCGAGACCTTTAACCAGTCGCACCTTGCCGATGCTTACGAGCGTCTGCTGCTGGAGAGCATGCGCGGTATCCAGGCGCTGTTTGTGCGCCGCGATGAAGTGGAAGCCGCGTGGACCTATGTCGATTCCATTATCGATGCCTGGGCTGCGGACGGCGACTCTTCCAAGCCGTATCAGGCGGGCACCTGGGGCCCGGTGGCCTCAGTGGCGATGATTACCCGCGATGGCCGCTCGTGGAACGAGTTCGAATAACGGAAGTGATGCTGAAGCCCGCGACGCGGGCTTTTTTTTCGCCCTTAATCCGGGCCAGCCGATACGAATAAAATTGAACTGCCGTTTCAAAATGGTCGCAGGATGATAGACGCTCAGGAAGCTGATCATGTATGGTAGTGACGCAATTTACAGGGCAGGAGCCGATGCTCCATGACCGGGTCGCAATCCCGGTGTTATCAAGCAAGGGGAACTGATGAAAAACTGGAAAACGAGTGCAGAACAGATTCTGACCACCGGACCTGTGGTGCCGGTCATCGTTGTGAACAAACTGGAACACGCCGTGCCGATGGCAAAAGCGCTGGTGGCAGGCGGTGTCAGAGTGCTGGAAGTGACGCTGCGCACGCCAGTGGCGATGGATGCCTTACGTGCGATGATCAAAGAAGTGCCGGATGCGATCGTTGGTGCGGGAACGGTGATTAATCCGCAGCAGTTACAGGAAGTGACCGATGCCGGTGCGCAGTTTGTGATCAGCCCTGGCGTCACCGAGTCGCTGCTGAAAGCGGCGGTTGAAGGGCCGGTGCCATTAATTCCCGGCATCAGCACCGTTTCTGAGCTAATGACCGGTATGGACTACGGTCTGCGCGAGTTCAAGTTTTTCCCGGCAGAAGCGAACGGCGGCGTTAAAGCGCTGCAGGCAATTGGCGGACCCTTCCCGCAGGTGCGATTCTGCCCGACCGGCGGCATCTCTCCGGCGAACTACCGTGACTATCTGGCGCTGAAAAGCGTGCTGTGCATCGGCGGTTCCTGGCTGGTGCCCAACGACGCGCTGGAAGCGGGCGACTGGGATCGCATCACCCGCCTGGCACGCGAAGCTGTTGAAGGCGCGAAGTAAATTATGGCGGTGAGCGTCTGCTCACCGCACACGTTTATCCCTGAACCGTGACCGCTGCTGCGCTGGCAACGGCACGCGCAATCGCCTGATCGGTGCTGTCACCGCTGGCGAGCGCCACGCCCAGCCGACGCTGGCCGCTGATTTCCGGCTTGCCGAACAGGCGCAGTTGCAGACCGGCACCCAGCGCCGCTTCGACATTCACAAACTGCACATTCTGGCTGGTCAGTTGCGGCAGAATAACGGCGGACGCTGACGGACCATACTGGCGAATCGCGCCAATCGGCAGACCGAGAAACGCCCGCACGTGCAGCGCAAACTCTGACAGATCCTGCGAAATCAGCGTCACCATGCCGGTGTCGTGAGGACGCGGAGAAACTTCGCTGAACACCACCTCATCACCGCAGACAAACAGCTCAACGCCAAACAAGCCATAGCCACCCAGCGCCTTAACCACCTGCGCGGCAACATCCTGCGCCCGCTGAAGCGCCACATCACTCATCTGCTGCGGCTGCCAGGATTCACGGTAATCGCCATCCTCCTGACGGTGACCAATTGGCGCACAGAAATGAATGCCATCGACTGCACTGATGGTGAGCAGGGTGATCTCGAAATCGAAGTCGACAACGCCTTCTACAATGACGCGTCCGGCACCCGCGCGGCCCCCCTGTTGCGCATAGTCCCAGGCGTTATCGAGCTGGCTGGCATCGCGGATAAAGCTCTGGCCTTTGCCGGATGAACTCATTACCGGCTTCGCAATGCAGGGAAAGCCGATTTCGGTAGCCGCTTCATCAAAGCGCGCCTTGCTGTCGGCAAAGCGATAGCGGGAGGTCGGCAGAGAGAGCTCTTCAGCCGCCAGTCGACGAATGCCTTCGCGGTTCATGGTCAGCCGCGCGGCACGGGCAGTCGGCACCACGCGCTGGCCTTGCTGCTCCAGCTCAACCAGGGTCTCCGTGGCGATGGCTTCGATTTCCGGTACGACAAAATCAGGCTTCTCTTCAGCAATCAGCGCAGCCAGTGCCGCGCCATCCAGCATGTTAATCACATGGCTGCGATGGGCGACGTGCATCGCCGGGGCATCGGCGTAACGATCAACCGCGATCACTTCCACACCCAGACGCTGACACTCCAGCGCCACCTCTTTACCCAATTCACCTGAACCCAATAGCATCACACGCGTTGCTGCCGGACGCAGCGCTGTTCCGAGAGTCGTCATACATTCACCTAAGCAGTCAAAATTCGCGCGCAAGTATAAACGAAAACGTTTGCGTTCTCATCTTTCGTCCATCTGACACGACCTTTTGCCTTACTTTTCCCGCTCTGACGTTTCCTGACATCCTTTTCGTCAGGATAGCGGACTGACATCTTAAAAGGAGTGGATGATGAATAACTGGTTGCAACAAATTCAGTCGGTACTGACGAAGAAGGGCGGTGAGGGCAAATCGGGTGGCGGCTTAAGCGACATGCTGGCGCCGGGTGCGCTGGGCGGCCTGGCCGGTATGCTGATTGCCAGTAAATCGTCGCGCAAACTGCTGACTAAGTATGGCGGCAAGGCGCTGATTATCGGCGGTGGTGCGGCTGCGGGCGCGGTGCTATGGAACAAATACAAGCAGCGGGTCAGCGAAGCACACCAGAATGAACCTGACTTTGGCGTGGCGCAAACGCCGGTTAACCTGCGGGCCGAACGTCTGGTGACGGCGCTGGTGTTTGCCGCCAAAAGCGACGGGCACATTGACGATCAGGAACGGGCAGCGATTGAGCAGAATATTCATCAGTCCGGCTACGGTCAGGAAGCGGAACAGCTGATCCAGAAAGCGATGAACCGCCCGCTGGATCCGCAGTGGCTGGCCGCCGATGTGAAAAACGAGGAGGAGGCGCTGGAGCTCTACTTCCTGAGCTGTGCCGCCATCGACGTTGATCACTTCATGGAGCGCAGCTATCTCTCCGCGCTGGGCGACGCGCTGAAAATCCCCCAGGATGTTCGCGACGGCATCCAGCAGGATCTTGAGGCTGAGAAAGCCCGTTTACCCGCCAGTTAATCCCTCTGATATTCCGCTGGCGGGTCACAGGATGTGATCCGCCAGCGGCTGCTTCTCAACCTATACCTGGCTTCCCGCTGCTGAAGTGTTACGCTTACAGATCATTACGTTCACGGAGACGGATGGATGAAAGCACCCATCGCAAAAAAAATACCCCATGAGATGACGCTGCACGGCGAGACGCGCGTTGACGACTACTACTGGCTGCGCGACGACAAGCGCGAAAACAGCGAGGTCCTTGATTACCTGCGTGCCGAAAACAACTACGGCAAAAAAATCATGTCGTCACAGCAGCTACTGCAGGACCGGGTATTAAAAGAGATTATCGATCGGCTGCCGCCTGAAGATCACTCAGTGCCCTATGTGAAAAATGGCTACCGTTATCAGAGTCGTTATCAGAGCGGTAACGAATACCCGGCCTATTACCGCCAGCCCGCCGCGAGAGATGAGTCTGGCGAGTGGAGCCTGCTGCTGGATGCTAACCAGCGCGCCTCGCACAGTGATTTCTATACCATGGGCGCGCTGCATATCAGTCCGGATAACCGGGTCATGGCGCTGGCTGAAGATTTCCTGTCTCGCCGGCAATATGGCATCCGCTTCCGTAACCTGGAGAGTGGCAGCTGGTACCCTGAAGTGCTGAGCAACGCCTCTTCCAGCTTCGCGTGGGGTAATGACTCGCGCACCCTCTACTATGTGCGAAAACACCCGCAGACGCTGCTTTCTTATCAGGTGTGGCGACACGAACTGGGCACGCCGCAGTTCGACGACCAGCTGGTCTATGAAGAGCAGGATGACACTTATCATCTCAGCGTACATAAGACCACCTCCAAGCAGTTCATCATGATTGCCCTCTACAGCACCAACACCAGCGAAATTCAGCTGATTGATGCGAACTTCCCCGACGCGCAGCCGCATGTTTTTCTGCCGCGCCGCCGCGATCATGAGTACAGCATCGACCACTACGATCATCAGTTCTTCATTCGATCCAACCGGGAAGGCGAAAACTTCGGGCTTTACCGCAGCCGCTATCTGGACGAGTCACGCTGGGAAACCCTGATCCCGGCACGTGAACAGGTAGTGATGGAAGATTTTCAGCTGTTTCGGGACTGGCTGGTGGTCGAGGAGCGCCAGCGCGGCTTGACCAGCCTGCGGCAGATCAACTGGGCCAGCGGCGAAACCAGCGGCATCGCCTTTGACGATCCGACCTATGTGACCTGGCTGGCCTACAATCCGACGCCGCGCACCAGCAAACTGCGCTACGGCTATTCATCGATGACCACGCCGACCACGCTGTTTGAACTGGATATGGATACCGGCGAACGGCGCATCCTCAAGCAGAGCGCGGTGAAAGGCTTTAACGCGGAAGATTACAAAAGCGAGCACCACTGGATCAAAGTCAGCGATGGCACCGAAGTGCCGGTATCGCTGGTCTATCACCGCAAACACTATCAGCCCGGGCAGAATCCGATGCTGGTGTATGGCTACGGTGCCTACGGCAGTAGTATGGATGCCGATTTCAGCGTCAGCCGCCTGAGCCTGCTGGATCGTGGATTTGTCTATGCGCTGATACAGGTGCGCGGCGGCGGTGAGCTGGGGCAGCAATGGTATGACGGCGGTCGCCTGCTGAACAAAATGAACAGCTTCACCGATTTTATCGATGTCACTAACGCGCTGGTGGCGCGTGGCATCGGACACCCGGAACGACTCTATGCCATGGGTGGCAGCGCGGGTGGCTTGCTCATGGGCGGAGTAATTAACCTGGCACCGCAGCGGTTCCACGGCGTGGTTGCCCAGGTGCCGTTTGTGGATGTGGTGACCACGATGCTGGATGAGTCGATTCCGCTGACCACTGGCGAGTATGACGAGTGGGGCAACCCTAATGATCCTGAGTACTACCGTTATATCCGCCAGTACAGCCCTTATGACAACATCGAGGCGAAAGCCTATCCTCATCTACTGGTCACCACCGGCCTGCATGATTCGCAGGTGCAGTACTGGGAACCAGCCAAGTGGGTGGCGAAGCTGAGATCGATGAAAACCGACAATAACCTGCTGCTGCTCTGCACCGACATGGATGCGGGTCACGGCGGCAAGTCGGGGCGCTACAAAGCCTATGAAGGGATCGCGATGGAATACACCTTCCTGCTGGGACTGGCGCAGGGCACCTTACCGCCAGCTCAGGATTACTGAGATTCGGTCAGGTACTTACGCAGCGCCTGCCGCAATGGCGGGCGCAGATCGCTGACGTTATCCAGCATCCACTTCAGATAGCCCGGATCCTTGCGCGCGACCACCGCGATCGCCTGGCCGCGGTATTTGCCAAAGGGCAGAACGTCGTCGCGCTGGGCTGCCGGTTGTGACCGCACAATCATCTCGGAGGCACTCCAGCCGGAGGTCTCCATAATTCGAATCAGCAGTGCTGCCGTAACATAGCAGTCATAGAGCGCGCGGTGGGCATGCAGGTCGGCGGGCGGCGTGACATCCAGTTTCAGCGAATGACGCAGTGCCTGGTTGCCATATTTAATGCCCGGCCAGAGCTGACGCGCCAGCTGCATGGTGCAGATCCACTCTCCGTACATTTCCGGCAGCATCCGGCGATCAAAACTGGCGTTATGCGCCACGTAAAAAGCACTGCCGTGATAGCGTGGGATCGCCTCTTCAATGGTCGGCTTACCGGCGACCATCGCTTCGGTGATGCGATGCACGGCCATCGCCTGACGGCTGATAGGGCGGTCGGGCAGGGTGAGATCGCTCATCGGATTCACAATCTGGCCGTTGACCACATCCACGGACGCCACTTCGACCACGCCACCCTGCAGACCGCAGGTTTCGGTATCAATAACGCGAAATATCATTGCTTCATCTTCGGTTCATAAGGAAGGCGCGACAGGCTGAGCGACGCCTGGCGGTAGTGCATCAGACGCTGACGAAACCAGTCACGCAGCGCTTCGGGCTGCTCCTGCGCCACCATTTCGGCGACGATCGGCATGTTATAGCGCTCTTTAAACGCCACACCCGCTGCCGCCAAATCGACATTAATTTTGTCTTTCTCTTCCTGGGACAGCAGGGCAAGGTTATGGCTCATAATATTCTCCTGACGATAGCGGGCAAAAGTAATGTTTTCGGCGGTCTGAATCAAGGATAAAGGATCGCATCGCTGGCCTCGACAGTGCAAATACAGCAGCGTATCCTTTTGCCACGTTTATCGCCCTGGCGGCGGTTAAAAGGATGATCTTATGCATAAAAAACTGATTTCCCGCATGGTTATTGCGCTGGCGACAGCCGGACTGATGACATTCAGTTCGCTGGCAGCGGCGCATGCGCATCTCCAGTCTTCTATCCCGGCGGCCAAAGCGCAGGTAACGACATCCACCGATGCGCTGACGCTGAACTTCAGTGAAGATATTGAAGCGGCATTCAGCGGCGTTACGCTGCTGGATAGTGAACAGAAGCCTGTCGCCACTGCTAAAGCCCGCGTTGAATCTGGCCAGAAAAACCGGTTGATTGTGGGCCTGTCTCAGCCGCTGCAAGCGGGCAGCTATCAGGTTAACTGGCATGTGCTGTCGGTGGATGGACATAAAACCGCAGGAAGCTATCGCTTTAGCGTGAAGTAACCCCGGTGACAACCCTCTGGATCCTGTTGCGTGCGCTGCATTTTGCCGCCGTGATGCTGCTGACCGGCAGCGCCTGTTACAGTGCACTGTTGGCACCCGGACGCTATCGACCCCTGCTGGCGCGACGATTAAACCCGCTGGTGAAAGGGAGCGCCTGGCTGGCGCTGCTGAGTGCACTGGCGATGCTGGCCTGCCAGAATGTGTTGATGAGCGGCGACAGCGCCAATCTGGCCGCTGTCGATATCTGGCTGGCGGTGATTGGCACGCACTTCGGTGGCGTGTGGCTGTGGGAAATCCTGTTTAGCCTGCTGGCCGTTGCCGGTTTGTTACTGACCGGGCGGCTGCGTCAGCAGGTGTTACTGCTGGCGGGCGTTCTGCAATTGGCCTGCATGGCTCTGATAGGTCATGCCGCGATGCGCGATGGCTGGCCGGGATTGTTTCAGCAGCTCAATCATGCACTGCATCTGATTGCCGCGGCGTTCTGGACGGGCGGATTACTGCCTCTGTTGCTGTTGATGCGGGAGGCGCGCCAGATCGATCGCCGCACCGACGCTATCCGTACCATGATGCGCTTTTCGCGCTATGGTCATCTGGCGGTGACGTTAACGCTGCTGAGTGGCCTGATAAACAGCGTGATGATCGCGGGCTGGCCGCTGACGTGGCACGATTCACGCTACATTGTATTGTTGCTGTGTAAAGTGCTGCTGGTTGCCCTGATGGTGCTGTTAGCGCTGATTAACCGATACTGGCTGGTGCCGCGATTCCGCCTGGCGGGCAGCGGGACGCAGCAAAAATTTATTCGCATGACGCAGCTTGAACTGCTGCTGGCGTGCGGAGTGGTTGGGCTGGTCAGCGTATTTGCCACGCTGTCGCCAGCCTAAATGTGGTTTAAGAGAGAAAAGGGTAGTTATGTTGCTGAAGAAAGTGATCCCCGCAATCCTGTTGTTATCCGTATGCGGCCAGGCGCTGGCGGCACAAATCATTACCGTCAGCCGCTTTGAGATCGGTAAAGAGAAGTGGCCGTTTAACCGTGAAGAGGTGATGCTGACCTGTGAGAAAGATGGTGCGATGTTTGCCATCAATCCGAGCACGCTGATGACATACCCCCTGAACGATATCGCCGACACACTGTTCAAAAACAAACAGGTGAAAGCGCAGCCGATCAGCGTGATCCAGGCCGAAGACAAAGCGCATCCGGGCCAGATGATGAGTCTGCAGCCGATTGTTGAGCGCACCCAGGCGCTGTGCGGTAAATAAACCTGTCGGGTGCAGCATCGCGCTGCGCCCAACCCCTCTTTTTTGCCGTTGCGATCACAAACTGATCCGGTTTATGCCCCTGCGGCTCCCGTTTGCTGGCAATTCCACCGCGCTGTTCTAATGTTAAATGGCAAGGCGACATCGCCTTCATAAATGCCAACTTTTAGCGCACGGCTCCTTGAGAGCCATTTCCCTGGACCGAATATAGGAATCGTATTCGGTCTTTTTTTGTGTGTAAAGTTCAGAAACTACTCCAGAACGCCTGAAGAAGATGAATTACTGGAGAGGGTAAGAGATTATCGCGATCCACTCTTGTCCTCTGGAAGAGGCCGCAACAAACAGAAGAGATAGGCGCCTGCATTAGCAGGCGTTAATTATTTACCCAACCAGCGTCCGGCCTGTGCAGACTCAATTAACAGACGAATAGTCAGCGGATCGTGCGGCGCGGTGAAATCTTCCGGGAAATATTCGGCAAACGTGATAGTACTAGGATTAATGCCAAATGTTTCAGCATACCGCTCTAGCAATTCATACGCGTCAAGAGGATCCATGCGAAAGTCATTGTTCAGATCGGTATCCCGCTCAAGCTTATAACGTCTTAACGTAAACAAACTTCTGCCGTTATAATCTTCAACCAGCGCAAATACAGCTTTCTCTATATCCTCGTTTACCATATCTTGTCTTCCTTATGAGCAAGAAGGTTATATTTTGCCGTAGTTTTCCAGCCAATTTCTGCCACATCAGCGGCCATAATTACCCAGCCTAAAACCGGGATTGTACGACCGACGAACGTCCCCAGCTTGTGAGTCATTAACATTTTAATTTGAAGAGGGTTTTTAGGGTTCTGTATCCACGTAGGTAATCTGAATGGAAGACGGTAATCCCGTAACAGCTTTCGAGAATAGACCGAAGCATAAGAGGTGCCTTTCCATGCTCCGTTTAGCTTACCGGATACGTCAATCGTATTTTGCCCCGAGTAAATCGCAACCAGAGCGATGATATCCTTTTTACCGCTGAAGTGCTCTGCAGTCACATCAATCATTATCCAGAAATAAAGCTCTCCTGCAGAAAGGTTAGTAAGTCCGCCATAGAAGTAAGTTCCGTTTAACTGCTCCGTTGTATCCATACCATTCCCTTAAATGGGTACTGTAATGGTCAAAACTGTATCACATCAATTCCGGTCACTGCCAGATGCTGGCTGGCGCTATCTGATGCATTTTGCGACTCTCAAAGCCATAGTTGTCGCTCCGCTGGTATCAAACGATCACGATGCGCACGCTCGGGTCGTTGACGCAGCATGATCTATGCATCTTATTCCTCAGCCCACAGTAGCTAGCATCGCAATGGCGGATCACTTGATGCATGCTTTGAATGCAGTTTTACTAACGTTCATCTCATCATTGCTACTATGGCAGGTTTTGCCAGCGAGAAGAAAAAGCAAAGAGTCTGTCAATATATAAAGGTCAACGCGCCTCATAACAGATATTTAGTTATTGTGAAACCAATAGGTTGATTTGTGAAAAAAGTAAATATAAGTTATGGGGTGCTCTATGGCTGCATTACAGGATGTTTACTTATGAAATCTTTAATTCATATAGGTTCTTGAAATTGAAGGTAAACATCAAAAAATATTGGGTGCAGGCTATGTCTAACAGCGAAGGGAAAATTGCTGATGCTCTATATGAGATTCTGAATAAATGAAGCGTGCTATTTTATGGCTGATTCAGTCATTTTTCTATTTAGTTCCTGCTGCAGTTATTGTGGCTGGAGTGTATATCTTCATCTGCTTTGTTCCGCAGTATGCAGCACTTCTTAGTTTTGCCTGGGTTATCGTAGTTTCTTATGTGTATATTAAATTTAACCGATGGTATTGATAAAATCCTGACATATTAGTGAGCTTAAAATTTGGGTTGAAAAGCGAACGCAAAATAACCCTATTAGCTTAAGGTGCCCGGTCTCCATCCCAAAAACCCACTCCACTCTGCAACAACAGAAACAACCCTGCCAGCCTCGCACCCAAAGCTTACCTGTCATCTTGTCATCACCGCGGTTTGGCTTATCCTTAAAGCTTCAATCAAAAGGAGCATCGTTTATGAAAGCGGCAATTGCTAACAGTGAACACAAGGTTGAAGTGGTTGAGAAGACGCTGCGTCCTCTCAAAACGGGCGAAGCACGGCTCAGGATGGAATGCTGTGGCGTATGCCATACCGATCTGCATGTGAAGAACGGGGATTTCGGTGATAAAACCGGCGTGACGCTGGGTCATGAAGGTATCGGTATTGTTGAGGAAGTCGCGCCAGATGTGACCTCACTTAAGCCTGGCGATCGTGCCAGCGTGGCATGGTTCTTTAAGGGCTGCGGTCACTGCCAATACTGCAACTCCGGTAACGAAACGCTCTGCAGAGAGGTCGTTAATGCCGGTTATACCGTCGATGGCGGTATGGCTGAAGAGTGTATCGTCGTTGCAGACTATTCGGTCAAAGTCCCCGACGGGCTTGATCCTTACGCCGCCAGTAGTGTCACCTGCGCTGGTGTCACCACCTATAAAGCGGTGAAAGTGTCCGAGGTAAAACCGGGTCAGTGGCTGGCGATTTACGGTCTTGGCGGGCTGGGAAATCTCGCCCTGCAGTATGCGAAAAATGTTTTTAACGCCAAAGTGATCGCGGTTGATGTGAGCGATGGGCAACTGGCACTGGCGAAAGAGATGGGTGCCGACCTGGTCGTAAACTCTGCCAGCGAAGATGCGGCTCGCTTTATTCAGGAACAAACCGGTGGCGCGCATGCGGCTGTGGTAACGGCGGTTGCCAAAGCAGCATTTAACTCTGCTGTCGATGCGGTCAGGGCCGGTGGTCGGGTGGTGGCTGTCGGACTGCCGCCGGAAGCGATGAGCCTGAATATTCCGCGTCTGGTGCTCGATGGCATCCAGGTGGTGGGATCGCTGGTCGGGACGCGTAACGATCTGGCGGAAGCTTTCCAGTTTGCGGCAGAAGGGAAGGTGGTGCCGAAGGTGACCAAAAGGAAGATTGGTGAGGTCAATGCCATCTTCGATGAGATGATTCAGGGCAAGATCCGCGGCAGGATGGTAATCGACTTTAGCGGTCAGTCTGCTGAATAATCCGTGCTGATAATCGCAGAAGCCCGCGCCGTGCGGGCTTTTTTATGCCTGTAAGGCCGGTTCCCTCCCTCTGAATGCGTAAGAGCACATTCCGTTAAAGCATTAATAAGCGCGGCTTTATGTTTCATGATGTGATTTTCACTTGAACTTTACCGGTAACATTATAGTTTATGGGGTGAAGTCTGATTACACACATCTGAAGGAGGGTTATTTATGGCTAAGCATCACTTACTCAAATCCATTGAAATTGCAGCGATTGTGCTGTTTGTCCTAATACTGGCGTATCTGGCGGTTACCGGTCTGCTTTCATCAACTGGCGTTGATCACGCCTGGCCGTATCCCAGTAAGTAATTGAGTGCCGCACCAGGGAAATTATAAATAATATAAATAGATAACCGATCCTGATACAGGACATAAAAAACCCCGCAATCGCGAGGTTAATCAGAGTCTACACCAGGCTCACCGAAAGCAGAGTCAGCTCTTCGGTTTCCAGCGACAGGCTTTTTTTGGTTTCGAACATAAAGGCTTCCAGCGCCTCCTCGACATCGTCGCCCTCGATAAAGGCGTGAGTCGTGACATGATTTTCACCTTTGGGCTTAATCACGTAAGAAACAAACCACTTCTTCTTTTGCATAATGCTTATCCTCTTCTGAATAGGTAAATGCCGCGCACCGGCAATACTGAGCTTTTCCGCCAGCAGTTCAGCGGAACATGTACGGGTTCTGTTCGACAAAGACTAATCGAGCGGGGCCGGATGCAGCAGGTCGATCACGTCATCAATTTCATTGCTGGCCGCATGGCGATCAAGGGCAACCGCATAGTAGCGTCCCTTGCAGTAGTGCTTTGTTACCGCCACCCGATGGCCGGTATCGCTGTCAGCTTCACCGCCGGTCAGGGTCTGCAGGTGGGGCGGGATAACCAGCTCACTTTCGAGTTGTTCTGCTTCAATGATCACTGCGCCACCGTCGGTGGATAGCAGCAGATGCTGAATGCTCATGTTCTCTCCTCTGAGTCAGATTGCTAACCGGCAAAGTGTAGTTCACCTCAGCGGGTGTGCTGGCGACGGGCTTAATCAATGCCTGAGCAGGCTCGTTATCACAGCCAATTGCGCTTTTCCTGGCAAAAAAAAGCCCCGAAGTCGGGGGCTTTTAAAAACAGAAGGGCCTGCCTTAAAAACTCAGCTGGTCTGATCGGCCAGCTTCGGCTTCAGCACGCGCTTACCAATCTGAATGCCGGGCTTCTCAACATACTTATAGAGTAAAGAGGCCAGCGCATAGGTCACCGGGATAGCAGAGACGCAGACAATCAGGAAACGCATCATGTCGCTCTTAAACTCGATGTCGGTGTGATTGAGCAGCAGTGCAATCAGCGGGATTACAATCAGCAGATGCAGCAGGTAGACAGAAAACGACACGTCGCCCAGCCAGGTGCTGAGACGGTTGTTCAGCAGCTTACGCGGCAGAGCAATCAGCGTTGCCATCAGGCTGCCCTGCGGGTATTGCCACAGAATCGCCGTCATACCGACGATCATCAGCGCCTCCATAATCACCTGCAGCTTAATCGCGCCCAGGCCCATCGCCACGCTGGCAACCGGGCCGAGCAGCGCAAAAGCGACGTAGAGCAGGGATTTACGGCGAATCGCCTCGGCCAGCAGCATGCCCGACAGGAACATATTAAGCTTTATCAGGATCATTGAAGGCATCTCAAACGCCTCATAATAATCTGCCAGCACATATCGGCCAGCGCAGCAGAGCGCCATGATGCCAATCAGCGATGCGGCATAACCAAAGCGCAGCGTCACCAACATGATGAACGGGAACAGCAGATAGAACTGCATCTCCAGCCCGATGCTCCAGTCAGGCAGCACAGTATTAAAACCATATTCGGGCAGCAGGCCGAACAGGAAACTGAAGTGGGTCAGGATGTTTGCCAGCGACTGGTCGTTGTAACGCGACGACTCTGTGGCGGTGCCGGAATAGAAATGAGCAATGGTGTCACGCATCTCGCCAAACCACGGGCCATAAATCAGGGCGATGATTAACAGCAGATAGTAGAGCGGGGCGATGCGGAAGAAGCGCCGGATCCAGAACTTCTTGATGGTCTCTGTGCTCTGCCACGGCTCTTTCTGCTGACGCTCGACGTAGTTTTTCGCCATCAGATAACCCGATAACAGAATAAACAGATCGACCCCGATGCCAGGGGATGAAATAAGCGTGATATGGCAATGAACCAGTAAGCTGATATGGCCAACTAATACCCAGAGAGAAGCGATGCCGCGTAATCCCTCCAGCTCCGTAGACCAACCTCGTGTTGCAGACATAACTATTCCTCGTTTTTATCCGACCTTCGGCGCTCACTAAGCCTCAAGGCAACAGATATGTAAACGGGCCTTTACAAAAGTAAGAAGATTCCGAGCACAGGTAGGAGTGAAAAATCAACCGAAACAGGGCGGGAAAGCACAGGAAGTTAAGGGCGTGCAGCGGCACACCCTTAATCAATATCACTGATTGAGAGGGCCGATCAGGCCAGTTTTAACAGGATCATACCGGCCAGCAACAGGGTCAGACCGGCCCAGCCTTTGCGGTTCAGCCGCTGGCCAAACAACACCCATCCGGCCGCGACAGTGGCGATAATCCCAAAACCGCCCCAGACCGCATAGGCGATCGAGAGATCGATACCTTTAACCGCCTGAGCGAGTGCGCTGAACGCGAGCAGGACACAGCAAAGTGAAAGCAGACCGTACAGCGGTTTCTTAAACCCATCAGAATATTTAAGGAATATGTTGGCGGCAATCTCCAGCACGATAGCCAGCGCCAGCCAGGACGCATGAACAAGATCAGCGATGAGCATGATTAACCTCCGCTGATGATTGGGTGCCGGTTTTGATCAACACAATTCCGACGATCAGCGTCACCAGCCCACAGATTTTCAGCGCTGACAGCGTTTCACCAAACAGCTGCACGCTGAATAACGTAATCAGCATGATGCCGATACCTTCCCACAGCGCATAAGCCACGCCCAGGGCGATACGTTTAATGGCGAAACTCAGCAGAATATAAGAACAGGCAATCATGCCCAGCATCATCAGGTAGCCGGAATGGCTGCCATTGAGGCTGGACCATTTCATAAAAAGGGTACCAATAATTTCAGTAACAATAGCGAGTGATAATAAAACCCAGGCGCGCATGGGTGCTCTCCAGCAACGATAAATGACGACCTGCAACAACGCACAACGTGCGGGCAGACTCAGAACAGTTCGAAGTGGTGAGGGGACTACAGGGCGTTACGCCAGTGCTGATCGGCGGCGTTCCAGCCAGAAAGGCAAGAGGGGGAATACAGGGGGTTTGACATGAACATTCTGCTCATAAAATTTACAACACATCCACATTGTTGCTTCTCATCAGTGGACGGATAGTGCCTCCGGTTAAATAGACGCTGGATTTATAGCATTCTGCACATCACCAAATCAACAGCAGATGCTGCTTTGTTTGATGTCTGTTAAGGTTTGATGATTTGAAAAGGGTGACATGTGGAAAAGGATGTGTGGTAAGCCGTAATGAAAAAAATAGCCGGGCAACAAAAGTGCCCGGCTATTATTAAGTGACGCTGTCACGTATTATTCAGCGCGCTGCGGAACCGTGCGAACGGGTGCATCACCCGCGACATAGTAAGCGGCGGTGCTGCGCGGCAATGGATCGCGACCACGAATTTTATCGGCAATCTTCTCGCCAATCATGATAGTGGTGGCGTTCAGGTTACCGGTGATGATCAGCGGCATAATCGACGCATCCACTACGCGTAAGCCTTCCAGTCCATGCACACGACCTTCGCCATCAACGACGGACATCGGGTCGTTACCCATCTTACAGGTGCCGCACGGGTGATAAGCGGTTTCGCCGTGGTTACGCACGAACTCATCCAGTTGCTCATCTGTCTGGCAATCCAGTCCCGGACTGATTTCACGGCCACGGTACTTGTCCAGCGCCGGCTGATTAATGATCTGGCGCGTGATGCGAATCGCATCGCGGAACTCATGCCAGTCCTGCTCATGCGACATGTAGTTAAACAGAATGGCCGGATGACGACGCGGATCGCGTGACTTCAGGCGTACATGACCGCGGCTTGGAGAACGCATCGAGCCAACGTGACACTGGAAGCCGTGGGCATCAACCGCGTTGGAACCGTTGTAGTTAATCGCCACCGGCAGGAAGTGATACTGAATGTTCGGCCAGCTGAACTCTTCGCGGCTGCGGATAAAGCCACCCGCTTCAAACTGGTTGCTGGCACCAATACCGGTGCCGTTAAACATCCACTCTGCACCGATTTTCGGCTGATTCCACCACTTCAGAGCCGGATAGATTGAGACCGGTTCTTTACACTCATACTGAAGATACATCTCCAGATGGTCCTGCAGGTTTTCACCCACGCCCGGCAGGTCGTGAACCAGCGGGATGTCGAACTGCTTAAGCAGCTCAGGAGAACCCACGCCAGAACGCTGCAGGATCTGCGGCGAAGCGATAGCGCCGGCACACAGCAGCACTTCACGGCGCGCGGTCACTTTGTTGATGGTGTTGCTGTCGCCCTGCAGGTACTCCACGCCGACCGCACGCTTGCCATCGAAGATGATGCGATCGGTGGTGGCATGCGTGATGATCTTCAGGTTAGCCCGGCCTTTGGCCATATCGAGATAGCCACGCGCGGTGCTGGAGCGACGACCATTTGGTGTGACGGTACGATCCATCGGACCGAAACCTTCCTGCTGATAGCCATTAAGGTCGTCAGTGCGCGGATAACCTGCCTGCACGCCCGCCTCAATCATCGCTTCAAACAGCACGTTATTGCCCGCTTTAGGCGTCGCAACACACACCGGGCCGTCGCCGCCGTGGAAATCGTTCGGGCCGATATCGCGGGTTTCCGCTTTACGGTAGTAGGGCAGGCAGTCCAGATAGCTCCAGTTCTCCAGCCCAGGTTCGCTGGCCCAGTTATCGAGATCCATCGCATTGCCGCGGATATAACACATGCCGTTAATCAGTGATGAACCGCCCAGACCTTTACCGCGACCACACTCCATGCGGCGATTGTTCATGTAAGGCTCTGGCTCGGTTTCATAAGCCCAGTTATAGCGTTTGCCCTGTAACGGGAAGGCGAGGGCCGCAGGCATCTGGGTGCGAAAATCAAAGCGGTAATCCGGGCCGCCCGCTTCCAGCAACAGGACGCTCACGTTGCTCTCTTCGGTCAGACGGGTAGCCAGAACGTTTCCTGCGGATCCGGCTCCAATAATAATGTAATCAAATTCCATTCATCGTTCCTCAGGTTAAGTGATTAAAAGACTGACTGAAAACGCGTCAGCTCAACCTGCACTGACTTCACCTGGGTGTAGCTCTGCAGCGTCATCAGGCCATTCTCACGGCCAATGCCGGAGTGCTTGTAACCCCCCACTGGCATCTCTGCGGCTGATTCGCCCCAGGTATTAATCCAGCAGATTCCTGCTTCGATCTGATGAATCACGCGGTGCGCCTTATTGAGATCCTGCGTCACCAGCCCGGCGGCCAGACCAAATTCGGTGTCGTTGGCGCGGCGGATCACTTCTTCTTCACTTTCGTAGCTCAGGATCGACATGACCGGTCCGAAGATCTCTTCACGCACAATCTTCATCTCATCACGGCAGTCGGTGAACACGGTTGGTGCAACCCAGGCACCCTGGTCGAAATCGCCACCGGTCAGACGTTTGCCGCCGCACAGTACGCGTGCGCCTTCAGCGATGCCGGATTCGATATAACGCATCACATTGTCGCGATGGCTGAAGCTGACCAGCGGACCAAAGTTGGTCGCCGGGTCACGCAGATCGCCTGCCTGAATGCGGGCAACGCGTTCGCTGATTTTCGCCTCGAATGCGGCCTGCAGTTTTGCAGGAATAAAGACGCGGGTGCCGTTGGTGCAGACCTGACCGGAGCTGTAGAAGTTCGCCATCATGGCGATGTCGGCGGCCAGATCGAGATCGGCATCGTCAAAGATGATCAGCGGTGATTTACCGCCCAGTTCCATGGTGACCTCTTTCAGCGTTGAACCTGCTGCATTGGCCATCACTTTTTTGCCGCTGACGACGCCACCAGTGAAGGAGACTTTGTCGATGCCAGGATGCTCAGTGAGCAACTGACCGGTGACTGAACCGATGCCCGGCAGCACGTTGAACACGCCATCCGGCAGGCCCGCTTCGGTGTAAATTTCCGCCAGCTTCAGGGCAGTAAGCGGGGTCATTTCACTCGGTTTGAAAATCATCGCGTTACCCGCTGCCAGCGCGGGCGCGGATTTCCACAGGGCGATCTGAATCGGGTAGTTCCAGGCACCGATACCAGCTACCACGCCCAGCGGTTCGCGACGGGTGTAAACAAAGGAGGTTTCACGCAGTGGGATCTGCTGACCTTCCAGCGCCGGAACCAGACCGGCGTAATACTCCAGTACGTCTGCGCCGGTGACGATATCGACCGCTGAGGTTTCGCTGTAAGGCTTACCGGTATCGAGCATTTCCAGCTCTGCCAGCTCATCATTACGCTCACGCAGAATATCGACGGCGCGACGCAGGATGCGCGAGCGCTCCATGGCGGTCATCGCGGCCCAGACTTTCTGGCCTTTTCTGGCGGCAGCAACGGCGCGATTGACATCTTCCTGGCCGGCGGCATGAACCTCTGCCAGCACTTCGCCGTTGACCGGGTTAATCGTCTGGAACGTTTCGCCAGACGTTGCGGCAACATAAGCGCCATCGATGTAGAGTTTCTGCTCGGTGAATCGGGACATGTTTTCTCCTTCCGTTATTCGTGCTCGCCAGCCAGTTGCTGACGGATGAATTGGGTGGTCAGTGTGAGGGCGATGACCGGGTTAAATGGCTTACCGCTCAGCGCGGCGCGCAGCCACAGACCATCTATCAGCGCAGCCAGCCCGTGTGCGGCCAGACGTGCCTTCTCGAGCGGCAGTTCACGCCGGAATTCGACCACCAGCGTTGAGTAGAGCCGCCGGCTGCTGACCCGCTCCAGGCGATTAAGCTGGGGCTGATGCATGCTGCTCGACCAGAAGTCGAGCCAGGCTTTCATCACTGCCGTGTGCACCTGGGTATCATCAAAATTACCCTCAACGATGGCACACAACCGCTGTTCTGCAGAGGCACCGGCCAGCGGTTCTAACCGCGACAGTACCGCCTCCCGCAGTTGACGCGTCACATCACGCATCGTGGCTTCCAGTAAGCCATTCTTGTCCTTGAAATAGTGACTGATGATGCCGGTGGATACCCCCGCCCGACGGGCGATCTGGGCGATAGTGGCATCATTAATCCCCACTTCATTAATCGTGCTCAGGGTCGCATCAATCAGTTGCCGACGACGTATCGGCTGCATCCCTACCTTTGGCATAGCTCCAGCTCCACCCTCAAATCGAGCCCCTATTTAAACTTTTTTTGATTGCACGTTCAATATAAAAAGAAAATTTGTTAGGATGCTGTTCTTTAAATGTAGCGAAAGCGAAACGGCAATGAGTGCTAAAATAGGCTGGTTTGCCTGAGCGATTAACAGGAAGTGACAGAACGAAACAGGGCCGCACGGCCGGAAAGCCGTGGACGGCAAGACTTATCCATTGCGTATTTTCAGGACATTAACCAGAGGTAACCGATGAATAATCCACCTGCCGGTGAAAAAGACAGACTCAATCCCGTTGTATTTTATACCTCTGCCGGATTGATTCTGACGTTTTCACTCGTGACGATTCTCTATAGTGAACTGGCCGCGAGCTGGATCCTCAAGGCGGTAAACTGGGTTTCCGCCACCTTCGGCTGGTACTACATGCTGGCTGCCACGCTCTATATTGTTTTTGTGCTCTATATGGCCTGCTCGCGCTTTGGTTCGATTAAGCTCGGGCCAGAGCACTCCAAACCCGAGTTCAGCGTCCTTAGCTGGTCCGCCATGCTGTTCGCCGCCGGGATCGGCATCGACCTGATGTTCTTCTCGGTCGCCGAACCCGTGACGCAATATATGCAGCCGCCGGAGGGGGCAGGGCAGACGTTGGAAGCGGCTCGCCAGGCGATGGTCTGGACGCTGTTCCACTACGGACTGACCGGCTGGTCAATGTATGCGTTGATGGGCATCGCGCTGGGCTACTTCAGCTATCGCTATAACCTGCCGCTGACCATCCGTTCCGCGCTCTATCCCATCTTTGGTAAACGCATCTATGGCCCGATTGGCCACACCGTAGATATCGCCGCCGTGGTCGGCACCATCTTTGGTATCGCCACCACGCTCGGCATCGGGGTCGTGCAGCTTAACTATGGCCTCAAAGTGCTGTTTGATATCCCGGAAGGCCTGACCGCGCAGGCCGCGCTGATTGTCCTCTCCGTGGTGATCGCCACCATTTCTGTCACGTCGGGCGTCGATAAAGGGATCCGTATTCTCTCTGAGCTGAACGTGGTGATGGCGCTGGGACTGATTCTGTTTGTGCTGTTCTTCGGCAACACCGAGTTCCTGCTGAATGCGCTGGTGCTGAACGTCGGGGATTACATCAACCGCTTCATGGGCATGACGCTCAATACCTTTGCCTTTGATCGTCCGACCCAGTGGATGAACAGCTGGACGCTCTTCTTCTGGGCGTGGTGGGTGGCCTGGTCGCCATTCGTCGGCCTGTTCCTGGCGCGTATCTCACGCGGTCGTACCATCCGTGAGTTCGTGCTGGGCACGCTGATTATTCCGTTCACTTTTACGCTGTTGTGGCTGTCAGTGTTCGGTAATGCCGCGCTGTATCAGATCATCCACGGTAATACGGAGTTTGCGCAGGAAGTGATGAACCATGCGGAGCGCGGCTTCTACAGCCTGCTGGCGCAGTATCCGGCGTTTAAACTCAGCGCCTCGGTCGCGACGATCACCGGTATGCTGTTCTACGTCACCTCGGCGGATTCCGGCTCGCTGGTGCTGGGTAACTTCACCTCGCGACTGAAAGATATCAACAGTGATGCACCGAACTGGCTGCGTATCTTCTGGTCTGTGGCGATTGGGGTACTGACCCTGAGCATGCTGATGACCAACGGTATCACTGCCTTGCAGAACACCACGGTGATCATGGGGCTGCCGTTCAGCTTTGTTATCTTCTTTGTCATGGCGGGGCTGTTTAAATCCCTGAAGATTGAAGATCACCGTCGGGCCAGCGCCACGCGCGACACCGCGCCCTATCTGGCTCATGCGACCGATCGCCTGACCTGGAAGAAGCGTCTGTCGCGCCTGATGAACTACCCAGGCTCGCGTTATACCCAGCAGATGATGGAAAAAACCATCTATCCGGCGATGCAGGAAGTGGCGAAAGAGCTGGAGCTGCGGGATGGCCGGGTCACGCTGGAGAGTGTTGAGGCGGATGAAAGCAACCCGATTGGCTATCTGGATCTGCGCGTCCATCTGGGCGAGGAGCAGGACTTTATCTATCAGGTCTGGCCGCAGCAATATTCGATTCCGGGCTTTACCTATCGCGCCCGCAGCGGTAAGTCGACCTACTACCGGCTGGAAACCTTCCTGATGGAAGGCAGCCAGGGTAACGACTTAATGGATTACAGCAAAGAGCAGGTGATCATCGACATACTGGATCAGTATGAGCGACACCTGAACTTCATCCATCTCAACCGTGAAGCGCCGGGCAGCAACATCAGCTTCCCAAGCGCTTAAATCAGGGCCCGTCAGTGAGCAATTGCTGGCGGGCTTTTTTTTCGCTACCGTCGTCATGAACAATACCGCTTCACCTGCCGAAATCGACTATCTTTAGGGCTTTGCTGGCCTGATGCCTGAAAAGCGTAGACAGGGAGTCATATGGGAAAAATATTCAGTACGTTTCTGCCGCTCTATACCACTACGCTTCTGATGCTGCTGGGTTCCGGTTTACTGACTACCTACGTCTCGTTACGGCTGGCCAGTGAGCAGGTTAATGGTGCGCTGATCGGCGCGATTATTGCGGCCAACTATATCGGGCTGGTGATTGGCGGCAAGGTGGGGCACAACCTGATTGCCCGCGTCGGCCATATCCGTGCCTACGTGGCCTGTGCCGGGATCATTACCGCCTCGGTGGTAGGTCACGGGCTGACGGACTTTATTCCGCTGTGGGTCTTTCTGCGTCTGATTATCGGGCTCTGCATGATGTGCCAGTACATGGTGCTGGAGAGCTGGCTCAACGATCAGGCGGAATCTTCCCAGCGCGGCATGATTTTCGGCCTCTATATGGTCGCCACCTACCTTGGACTCAGTGGCGGACAGGTGATACTGAGCCTGCAATCGGGGTTTGGGGTGAGCACGCTGCTGATTGTGGCGCTCTGTTTCGCGCTCTGTCTGGTGCCGATTGCACTGACCACTCGCACTCACGTCCGGCCCATGACACCGGCGCCGATGGAGCTGGGCTATTTTATCCGCACTATTCCCAAACTGCTCGGCACCACCCTGGTGACCGGCATGGCGATTGGCGCGTTCTATGGCCTGGCACCGGTTTATGGCAGCAGCAAAGGCTTCACCACCAGCCAGACCGGTTATTTTATGAGTCTCACGATTTTTGCCGGGCTGGTGTCGCAGTTTCCGCTGAGCTGGCTCTCTGATCGCTATGACCGCCAGCGGCTGTTATTCATCATTGCCATGCTCTTTGCCGTGGCCTGCGTGCCGCTGGTGGTGCTGCCGCATCTCACCTTCCACTGGATGATTGGTATCGCCTTTGCCGCCAGCATGATGCAGTTTGCGCTCTATCCGTTGCAGGTGGCGCTGGCCAACGATCAGGTCGCCGCCGATCGCCGTGTCTCGTTAACCGCCTGTCTGCTGATGGCGTTTGGTATTGGCGCCAGTATCGGCCCGCTGGTGGTCGGTGCGCTGATGCAGCCGCTGGGTAGCAATATGCTCTATCTCTTCTTTATGCTCTGTGCGCTGGTGATTGGCGGACTGAGTTATGTGCGTGCGCCGGGTCCGCTTCCGACGACCGAAGTGCCGTTACCGCATGTGGTGATGCCTGACAGTCTGGCGACCTCGCCACTGGGTGCCGCGCTGATCCCGACGCTGGAAGAGGAGGTGATTCATGCGTCGATGGGCGGTCAGGAGCCGGAAGAGGAGAGTGCTGAATTCGATGGCACAGCTGACGAAGAGGATTTGCCCGATGACCTTCCTGAGGATCAGCGGCACAAATAGCAGCGGCAAAGCAGGATGCCGTTCGCCGCTGACTGCACCGTTAAAGCAGGATGTCCGGATCTGACACACTCTTGTCCGGTTGCTGGCTCGACATTCGGGTCAGCAACCGCGAAGCTGGCGCATACCGCTTTTTTAAGGAGTCACACCATGCTGGAACTTCGCCCCAATTGTGAACGCTGCGACGTTGATCTGCCGCCATCTTCGCTGGCGGCACGCATCTGCTCGTTTGAATGCACGTTCTGCGCTGACTGTGCTGAGCATCTCACTCATCTTTGCCCTAACTGCGGCGGTGAGCTGGTGCGCCGCCCGGTGCGTCCGGCAGAGAAACTGCAGAAATATCCGGCTAAAATGCGTAGCTGATCCCAAATGACTACAGATATGATGGGGGCAGAATAGCCTGGCGCGCCTGATCGCTTTATGATGTATTTCGTCCCTGACAGAGCTACCACCTTAACTGAGTGGCGGAGATAAGCGCCGGGAGGGACGCACCTTTCACCTCTCTTTAATCGCCTGGCCCGACCTCATTGCTCCCTTGCTCCCTTGTTCCCTTGTTCCCTTGCACCCTTTCACCCAGCCTCCTTTGCATTCTGCTTTCCAGCGCGTCACGCCAGTACAGTGTCGACCCTGACTATACTCTGAAGATGGTTTCAGCAGACAAAGGCCGGGTGCAGCGATGTATTACCAATCCCTGAATGGCGCAGCGTGGCGACGGATCTGGGTGGTCGGCGATCTGCATGGTTGCCGCCGCGAACTGGATGCGCTGTTGCAGCAGCATCAGTTTGACCCCCAGCAGGACTTACTGATTTCGGTGGGTGACATCATCGATCGCGGTCCCGACAGCCTGGGTTGTCTGGCGCTGCTGGAGGAGCCCTGGTTTCGCTGCGTACGGGGGAATCATGAGGAGATGGCGCTTTCAGCATTACAGGGGCAGGAAATGGCGCTCTGGCAGATGAACGGTGGCGACTGGTTCTTTAAGCTGCGAGGTGCAGCGTTGATTGCGGCGCGTCACGCGTTGCAGCGTTGCCGTGAGCTGCCGCTGATTCTCCATCTGCAGCTTGATGAGCGAATTATTGTGATTGCTCATGCTGATTATCCGGCCCGGGAATATGCGTTGAATAAGCCACTCGACTGGCAGCAGGTGGTCTGGAGCCGTCATCGGCTGGAGGCGATGGAGTCAGGCGAACGGGCGGGTATCCGTGGCGCAGACGCCTTTTACTTCGGACACACGCCGCTGAAACAGCCGCTGACGATTGCCAATCTGCATTACATCGATACCGGCGCAGTGTTTGGCAATCATCTGACGATGGTGCAAATAAAGTGACTTAGCGGAACAGGCGTCCGTCGCGCACCAGCTCCCGCGGATAGCTGTTCTTGATACGGCTGCCGACTTTTTTAGCCAGCCCCAGCGGCTGCTGCTGATAAGTGACAATCATCTCATTACGGGTGGGTTCCGTTTCCGGGTAGATATCCCGCCCGCGATACCACTCTTCCGCCTCTGCTGCGGTGAGCTCAAAAGTCTGCGCCGCATCCGGTTTTGCCAGCGCAATCACCGCTTCATGCTGCCAGCGATAGCCTTTAGCAAAGGTTTCTGCCAGCTTCAGGCCGATGCGCGAGAACCGCACTTTGCCCAGCAGCGGAGTAACGGCCTTCGGGAACAGCCAGATCTCTTTATCACGCTGCCACAGTTCCAGCGACGCATCCCATTTAAGAGAGACTGCGGCGGCGGCCTGGGCTATCTCACTTTCCAGCTTGCGGCTGAGGTGGGAGAAGGGCAGTTTACCCACTTTGTAGCCCGGCAGCGGTAAGGGTTCGACCGACGCGGTTTTACGCAGCCGGGCAACGAAAAAGCCTTCGCTGTCGAACATCTGCGGGAAGACATGCAGATAGCCCTCGGGCGTCGCGGCCTGTCCGGCACCCTCAAACAGCCCATCGAGCGCTACAACCTCAACAGCGTCGGGATAGCGCGCCAGCAGCCAGGCAATGACCTGCTGATTCTCAATCTGATTCAGGGTGCAAGTGGAGTAGACCAGCGTGCCGCCGGGTTTGAGTGCATGAAAGGCACTGTCGAGCAGATCGCGCTGGGTCGCGGCGATCTCGTGCGTACTTGCCAGCGACCAGTTTTTCAGCGCATCAGCATCTTTGCGAATCACCCCTTCGCCGGAGCAGGGAGCGTCGAGCAGGATGGCGTCGAACTGTTCCGGCAGGGCTGGCCCGAAGACCCGCGCGTCAAAGTGCGTTAAGGCACTGTTGCTGACGCCACAGCGGCTGATATTGGCGTGCAATACTTTTACCCGGCTGGAGGAGAATTCGTTAGCCAGGATAGCGCCCTGATTGCCCATCCGCGCAGCAATCTGGGTCGTTTTAGAACCCGGTGCCGCCGCCATATCCATCACGGCGCTGACCTCTGGCTGAGCATCAAACAGGGCAGTGACCGGCAGCATGGAGCTGGCCTCCTGAATGTAGAACAGGCCGCTGAGATGCTCAGCTACGCTGCCCAGCGGCAGGCTCTCATCTTCCCGGCTGATCCAGAATCCCTCTTCGCACCACGGCACCGGCGTCAGCTGCCAGTCATAACCCGCGGTCTGACTCAGAAAGTCAGCCACGCTGATCTTCAGGGTATTGACGCGAATACTGCGGCGCAGGGGTTGCTGACTGTAGGCAATAAATTGCGCGAGGCTCGCCTCATCGGGCAGGCTCTGGCGCATTAACGAGAGAAAATCGGCGGGGAAAAGCGAAGAAGCATCTGACACGGGCACATTCCAGTTAAGGCAAAGGCGGCAGTGTATCATGAGGAAAGGAAACGGGCAGCCAGGCTGCCCGTTTGAGGGAGTGAATAAGGCGTATGCTCCCTGAGCCGGTGCTGACTTTAAACGCCTAAAAGGGCAGAACAGTCTGCCCGTTTGAGATAGCCTTTAGCGCGGAGACGGGATCGCCGTTCCCCAGTTACGCCAATCTTTCGGCGCTTCATCCTGCAGCAGGAAGTGTTTATCCGGGTTGGCCTGCGGCGCCAGCGGCACCGTCGGCGGCGTCGCAAACTGAATGCCACCGCGAATAAACTGCTGGAAGGTCCCGGTTTTCACTACGCCACCCACCAGACCGAAGTCCAGGTTATAGCCAGATGCCAGCCAGAACACCGAGTTATTACGCACCAGATGCTGGTACTTCTTACTGATGCGCAGGGCGATCTGCACACGATCCGCCATATTACCCAGTGAGGTGCCGGTCACGGTACCCACTTCCACACCACGGAACAGCACCGGCGTACCCAGCGACAGTGAGCCGGCCTCAGTGGCATCAACATAAATGTTCAGGCCATTAAGGTAGCGGGAATCGGTAATGGTGCTCTCCTGCAGCTCAAACGTGCGCGCGGCGCCACCTTTACCGGGATCCACGTTGACGTAAGGCTGCAACAGGGTTTCCAGATGATTCACGCCGGTAGCGGAAATCTCCGGTGAGACCACCGAGAAACGGCTGCCGAGACGGGCGAAATCGTTGACATACTCCGGATAGAGTACCGCTTTCGCCACCACCTGATTGTTATCTTTGCTTAACGACAGTGACTCCACCTGGCCGACATTAATACCCAGGTAACGAATCGGCATCCCGGCAGAGAGCTTGCTGGCGTCATAGGTGTGCAGCGTAATCTGGCTACCCACCGCGCGGGCGGCGGTTTCAGACGGATAGAGGACGCGTTTGGCCCCTTTGGCCGACTGCGCACCACTCATATTGTCGAAACTGATCGCGCCTTTCAGCGCGCGGTTAAGCGGCGATGCCTGCACCGTCAGGCCGCTGCCGTTAAGGCTGACGCGTGCGCCACCCTCAGCCCAGAACACGCTTTCGCTGGTCAGCAGCTTGCGATACTCCGGCTGAATATGTACCGCAATATCAAACGCGTCAGCGCGTGGCGTGACTTTGACAATCTCACCCACCTGAAATTTGCGGTAAAGCACGACAGAGCCGGCCTGCACGTCAGGCAGACTGTTGGCGGTCAGCATCAGCGTGGTAGAAGGGCCATCGCCGGTAATGCCTTCTTCCGCTTTTTCAGCATCCGCAAACAGCGGGTAAGCACTTTTTGGCTCACCCTTTTTGCCCGGATCCAGCCGGATACCGCCATCCACCCATTCACGGGCGCTGGCACCTAATACCTGCATGCCATCAAGACCGAACTTCACATCCAGCCGACTGTTGACGATAAATTTGCTGTCGCCATGCACCAGATTGCGATTTTCAGGATTGACCGCCACCACGAAATTCACGCCATTTTCATCCAGCGTACGCGACATCACCTGACCAATCTGCATGCCGTGCAGCATCAGCGGCTGGCCCTGATCGATACCATAGCTCTCTGGCGCGCTGAGTTTTACCGTCAGTACATTGGGCTTCTGCAGCAGAGTCTCATTGGACGCCAGCACGGTGTAGTGCTGCTGCGGCTCGCCTTCACCCGGCACCAGTTCCAGCGTGTTGCCGGTCAGTAGCGCGCTGAGGCTGGTATCCGTCAGGCTGATTTTCGGACTGTGCATCTCAATGCGGGTGCCGCTGCGCATCAGACCGACAACAGAGGGATCAATCGTCAGCTCGCCGGTGACCTTGCCGCCATCCTGCAGGTTCAGTTTGGTCAGCGTGCCGACTTCCAGTCCCTGATACATCAGCGGGGTGCTGCCCGCCTTGAGATTGTTGCCGTTAGGCAGATCCAGTGTGATCTGCACGCCGCGCTGACTATGTGCCAGATCGGGGTAGAGCCGGTAATTCTGCTCAGCTTTGGCCGTTTCCGCACCCTGTGGCGAGTCAAACGCGATCGCGCCATTGACCAGCGCCGCCAGACTCTCCAGCTGCACTTTAGCCCCGCTCAGGCTGACGTCAGCATTCATGCCTGACACATTCCAGAAACGGCTGTTGGTTTTCACCAGATTGATAAAGCGACGGTCAATCAGCACATCAATCGACACGCCATCGGATTTGCTGTTAATGCTGTAGTCATAGACCCGGCCAACCGGAATTTTGCGGTAATAGACCAGCGAGCCGGTGTTGAGCGAGCCGAGATCGGGCGCATGCAGATGGATCATCAATTCGCCGGTATTCACCCGATACTTGGGCTGCGTATCCAGCGCGGTGAACGACTCGCTGGGTTTACCTTTACCCGGCATCATCCCGATGTAGTTGCCGCCGACCAGCGCATCCAGCCCCGACACACCCGCCAGCGAGGCTTTAGGCGTCACCAGCCAGAACTGCGTATCTTCACGCAGCGCATCGCGCATGTCGCTTTTGATGCTGGCTTTAATCTGAATGCTGCGATAATCATCACTGAGATTAATGCCCTGCACGGTGCCCACTTCCACGCCCTGATAGCGGATCGGGGTGCGACCCGGCACGATACCATCCGCCGTCTGGAAATTGATGGTGATGGTGGTGCCGCGCTCCTGATAATTGGTCCAGAGCAGCCAGCAGGCGATCAGCATCGCAATAATCGGCAGCAGCCAGAAGGGCGAAATTTTGCGCTTATTGCGCAGCGTTGCGTTAGTCGGTGTAGTCGGCGTTTCCTGTTGCATGTGCATCCCAGAGCAGGCGGCTGTCCAGCCACTCAACAGACATAATGGTCAGGATGACGGCCGCGCCAAAAAACAGCGCCGCCGGTCCCATGGTAAAAGCCAGCAGCTGATCACGGTTGACCAGCGACATGGTTAACGAAATGACAAACAGATCGAGCATTGACCAGCGGCCAACCCAGGTGACAAACCGCAGCAAGCGGATGCGGGTTCTCAGCCCCTGTTCACAGCGAAAATGAATGCTGAGCAGCAGCGTCAGCATCACCAGCACCTTGATAAACGGCACCAGAATACTGGCGATAAAAACAATCGCCGCCACCGGAATATTGCCTTCGCCCAGCCCCAGGATGCCGGAGAAGATGGTGTCCTCACGCCGTGAGCCATTAAGGTAGACCACGGAGATCGGCATCAGATTCGCGGGGATTAACAGCACAATCGATGCGATGAGCGCGGCCCAGGATTTCTGCAGGCTGTGGCGGCGTCGGAAGTCGAGCGGCGTGTGGCAGCGCGGGCAGCGGCCCCGTTCATCGGGTATGCTGGTGTTGTGACAGTTCAGGCAGACCTGCATATCGTCACGGGCCATATTGCCAGGCGTCTGCGGGTAGAAATGCTCCCACAGCTGCTCCATATTCAGATGGATCAGTGTCAGCACGCTCAGCACCGTCAGGGCGATGTAAGCCGCCAGCCCGTAGCCAATCTCCAGCGAAGCATAGTCCTGCACTTTAATTGACGCCACGGCGATGCCGATCAGATAGATATCGAGCATCACCCACTCTTTCAGCTTCTCCAGCATCAGCAGCACGGGACGCAGGTTCATGCCCAGCCGGTGGCCGATACCGAGATAACAGATACCCGCCACCAGCGTCACCGGCGCGCCGATGGTGCAGAACGCCACCATTGAGGCCGTCAGTACATCACCCTGCTGGGTCATCTGGATGATGCCTTCCAGTACGCTGGCATTGATGCGCATGCCAAGCAGCCGGATATCTACCAGCGGCAGGGAGAAAGCAAAGGGCATTAACACAATCATGGTGGCGGCCATCGCCATAAGACGGGTCATCGGCCAGTCACGACCACTGAGAATTTCGGCGTTACAGCGTGGGCAATGTGCCGACTGATGCGATTTCACATCCGGTAAGGAAAAAAGGGTATCGCATTGCGGGCAACGCTGATAACGTGCGTGAGGCAATGTCTGGCTGATAGCGTGAATTTTCATAGGGTGATGCAATCTTCGCTCTTCAGAAGTAACAGATATCGGTCATAAAGACATTGTCTGTGTGCCTGTCTCGGGCATCACGCTTCGATCCACAGAATGCTAAGGGTATAGCAACTAACGCTATGATTCACCTTGTGGCTCTGGATATTTAAAACTTATTTTTAACGAACGGTCTTTAATGCCCCGTTCAGATGTCATTGGTAACGGTTAAATAATGAACAAAACTGCCTTTTACGCCGATTTGAATCGCGATATGCGCGCCTTACTGGCGGGAGAAACGGCGTTCCTCGCCGCGATGGGAAACTTTAGCGCGCTGCTGTACGAACGTCTCGATGGCGTGAACTGGGCTGGTTTCTACCTGCTGACGGAAGCGGATACGCTGGTGCTGGGCCCGTTCCAGGGAAAAATCGCCTGTGTGCGCATTCCGGTCGGTAAAGGTGTGTGTGGCACGGCGCTGGCAGAAGAAAAAGTGCAACGCGTAGATGATGTGCATGCCTTCCCGGGCCACATCGCCTGTGACGCTGCCAGCAATGCTGAGATTGTGATTCCTCTGAAAGTGAATGGCACTGTGGTTGGGGTGCTGGACATCGACAGCGTGGCGTACAATCGCTTTGACAGCGACGACGAATCGGGGCTGGTCACACTGACTGATGGGCTTTGTGAAGTGCTTGCGAACAGCGACTTAGAAAAATATCTGCAGCTGACGCGCAGCTAATCGACTGGATCACATGGCATTTAGCGATGTTGTCATTATAATGTCGCCTGTTCATGCCTGCGCTGGTCGGCAAACCCGTTGTAATCAGGAAATTTCATGGAAAATCAACCTAAGTTGAATAGCAGTAAAGAAGTCATCACTTTTCTGGCGGAGCGCTTTCCGCACTGCTTTAGCGCTGAAGGTGAAGCGCGTCCGCTCAAAATCGGTATCTTTCAGGATCTGGTCGAGCGTGTTCAGGGCGAAATGGGTCTGAGCAAAACACAGCTGCGTTCCGCGCTGCGTCTCTATACGTCAAGCTGGCGTTATCTGTACGGCATCAAAGCTGGTGCTATCCGTGTCGATCTCGACGGTAACGCCTGTGGCGTGCTGGATGAGCAACACGTTGAGCATGCACGCAAGCAGCTGGAAGAAGCGAAAGCACGCGTCCAGGCGCAGCGTGACCAGCAGCGCGCCGCGCGTCGTGAAGCAGGCGAAAGCGAAGAGGGCGCGGCACCGCGTCGTCCACGCAAGCCCGCGGCACGTAAGCCTGCAGAAGGCGAAGCCGCGCGTAAACCGCGTCCGCAGACCACTGCACCGCGTGCGACCGCCTCACAGCATCGCAAGCCAGCCCCACGTCCGGAGCATGAAGCCCGACCCATCACTGATACCTCAACTTTGCAACCCGGCCAGAGTATTAAAGTTAAAGCAGGCAAAAGTGCGATGGACGCTACCGTTCTTGAAGTATCAAAAGACGGCGTTCGGGTCCAGCTCGCTTCCGGCATGGCAATGATTGTGCGCGCAGAACACTTGCAGTTCTGAAACGGAGGCTAACCCCGGCATGAACACCCTTTTTAAAGTTGGACTTATTGCGGGCCTGCTATTAGCAGGCCCAACCTTCGGCGCGGAGAACATTACCCGCGCCGATCAGATTCCCCAGCTTCACGAAGATCCGCAGGATCCGACGGTCAGTGAGCGCGTAACCTCGCGCTTTACCCGTTCCCACTATCGCCAGTTCGACCTGGATCAGAACTTTTCAGCGAAAATTTTTGATCGCTATCTGAACATGCTCGACTACAGCCACAATGTGCTGCTGGCGTCAGATGTGGCGCAGTTTGCCAGCAAAAAAACCACCGTCGGCGATGAGCTGCGCAGTGGCAAGCTGGATCTCTTTTACGATATTTATAATCTGGCGCAGAAACGCCGTTTTGAGCGCTATCAATATGCGCTGACGGTGCTGGCTCGTCCGATGAATTTCAGCGGCAATGACACTATCGACATTGACCGCGCGAAAGCACCCTGGCCGAAAGATCAGTCTGAACTGAATGCGCTGTGGGATGCCAAGGTCAAATATGATCAGCTGAGTCTGAAGCTGGCGGGCAAAGATGATAACGAGATCCGCGACGTTCTGACCAAGCGTTATAACTTCGCTATCCGTCGTCTGGCCCAGAGCAACGGTGAAGATGTTTTCCAGCTGGTGATGAACGCTTTTGCCCGCGAAATCGATCCGCACACCAGCTATCTGTCGCCGCGTAACACCGAGCAGTTCAACACCGAAATGAGCCTGTCACTGGAAGGCATCGGTGCGGTTCTGCAGATGGATGACGACTATACGGTGATCAACTCGATGGTCGCAGGCGGCCCGGCCGCGAAGAGCAAAGCCATTACCGTTGGCGATCGCATCGTCGGTGTGGGTCAGCCAGGCAAGCCGATGGAAGATGTGATCGGCTGGCGTCTGGATGATGTCGTGGCAAAAATTAAAGGACCTAAGGGCAGCAAAGTGCGCCTGGAAGTTCTGCCAGCCGGTAAGGGTACTAAAACCCGTACTGTGACGCTGACGCGTGAGAAAATCCGTCTGGAAGATCGCGCGGTTAAATTGACCATCAAAAATGTCGGCAAGCAGAAAGTGGGCGTGCTCGATATTCCTGGTTTCTATGTCGGCCTCACCGACGACGTAAAAGTACAGCTGCAGAAACTGCAGAAACAGAACGTCGACAGTGTGGTGATCGATCTGCGTACCAACGGCGGCGGCGCGCTGACCGAAGCAGTCTCGCTTTCTGGTCTGTTTATTCCGAGTGGTCCGGTAGTTCAGGTACGCGACAACAATGGTCGGGTTCGTGAAGACAGCGATAACGACGGCGTTGTCTACTACAAAGGACCGCTGGTGGTGCTGGTCGATCGTTTCAGCGCCTCAGCCTCTGAGATCTTCGCTGCCGCGATGCAGGATTACGGTCGTGCGGTGATTGTCGGCGAGCCAACCTTTGGTAAAGGCACCGTTCAGCAGTATCGCTCTCTGAACCGCATCTACGATCAGATGCTGCGTCCGGAGTGGCCTGCGTTAGGCTCCGTTTCTTACACCATTCAGAAGTTCTATCGCATTAACGGCGGCAGTACACAGCGTAAAGGCGTCACGCCGGATCTGCTGATGCCAACCGGCGTTGAAGCGGCTGAAACCGGTGAGAAATTTGAAGATAACGCACTGCCGTGGGACAGCATCAAAGCGGCGACCTATGTCAAAACCGGTGATGTGAAACCGCTGGTAGTGCAACTGACTAAGCAGCATGCTGACCGCATCGCTCAGGATCGCGAGTTCCAGTACATCATGAAGGACATTGCCCGTTACAATGCCCTGAAAGATAAGCGCAACATCGTGTCGCTTAATCTTGCCCAGCGCGAGAAAGAGAATCACGAAGATGATGCGTCTCGTCTGGAGCGGATCAACGCGCGCTATCAGGCCGAAGGCAAAAAACCGCTGAAAAATCTGGATGAGTTGCCGAAAGATTATAAAGAGCCGGATCCGTATCTTGATGAGACGGTGAAGATCGCTAACGATCTTGCGCAGCTGGAGAAATCCCAGCCAGAGGCGCCAGCGGCTAAATAATCCGCTGTTGCCAGAAAAAGCACCGCTCAGCGGTGCTTTTTTTTGTACTCAGAAAAGTTTCCAGTAAGCAATGATTAGCGCTGGTGAAGGTGCCTGAAGGCTGGGCTCCTCATCAGGCGTGTCAGAATGTAAAGTTATGTCTTTTTAGGCACTTAAACGTTAAGGTTGCTTGAAAAGCAGCCCAATGCCCATAGGATATGGATCCGCGTATAGGCGCGTGAACTACTGAGGAAGATTAACAAAAATGATGCGTATTGCTCTTTTCCTGATGACCAACCTGGCTGTGATGTTGGTATTCGGGCTGATTCTCAGCCTGACAGGGATCCAGTCAAGCAGTGTTCAGGGCCTGATGATCATGGCAGGCCTGTTTGGCTTCGGCGGTGCGTTTGTTTCACTGCTGATGTCGAAGTGGATGGCACTGCGATCGGTTGGCGGTGAAGTGATTGAACAGCCACGCAACGAAACCGAGCGCTGGCTGGTGGATACAATTGGCCGTCAGGCACAGCAGGCGGGTATTGCGATGCCGCAGGTGGCGATCTATCACGCACCTGACATCAACGCCTTCGCAACTGGCGCACGGCGTAACGCCTCACTGGTTGCCGTCTCAACCGGTCTGCTGCAGAACATGAGCCGTGATGAAGCGGAAGCGGTGCTGGCACACGAAGTGTCACACATCGCCAACGGCGACATGATCACCATGACGCTGATCCAGGGTGTGGTGAACACCTTTGTGATTTTCGTTTCACGTATTCTGGCGCAGATCGCGGCGGGCTTTATGTCCGGCAACCGCGATGGTGAGGAGAGCAGCAACGGCAACCCGCTGGTCTACTTTGCGGTGTCGATGGTGCTGGAACTGGTGTTTGGTATTCTCGCCAGCATCATCACCATGTGGTTCTCGCGTCACCGTGAGTTCCATGCCGATGCCGGTTCAGCGAAGCTGGTAGGTCGTGAGAAGATGATTGCGGCGTTACAGCGCCTGAAAACCAGCTATGAACCGCAGGAGCCGAGCAGCATGATGGCGTTCTGTATCAACGGTAAGGGCAAATCGTTCAGCGAGCTGTTTATGTCGCATCCGCCGTTAGATAAGCGTATTGAAGCACTGCGCAGCGGTCAGTATCTGAAGTAGCGTTAAGCAGAGCAAAAAAGGCGACCCTGGGTCGCCTTTTCTGTTTAGAAACCATAATCAGACTGAATCTGACAGCAATATCTTAGCCCAACATGCAGGGAACCCGGGCAGAGGAGGAAAGCGTCCCGCGCCATGGATGGTGCGGGCCGACCGTCATGGATGACAGAAGTCTTTCCGATCTGACCGGGTTCCCTGTGAAGGCTCGGCCTTACAGCGAATCGGGTCACACTCTGTCAGGTGGTCGCCTTTTCTGTTTCTGCCATCAGGCGCGGGTCTGCGTCATCCGCGACACACTGACCAGCGCGGCCACGGCGGCAAAGCTGCCCGCCAGCAGCAGCGAAGCGTGCGTCCCGCGATCATCAAACAGATTAAACATCAGCGCGACCAGTGCAGCACCCATACTCTGGCCCAGCAGGCGCGCGGTGCCCAGCATGCCGCTGGCGCCGCCGCTGCGATGACGCGGAGCGGAAGTGACAATAGTGTGGTTGTTGGGTGACTGAAACAGCCCAAAACCGGCACCGCACAGCATCATGCGCCAGATAATATCGCCATCACCCGGGTTGGCCGGAAGCCAGGCGAGCAGAAACAGCCCCAGGGCGAACATAGCCAGCCCGATGCCGCCCAGCAGCCCGGCATGCACCCGTTCAATCAGCCGGCCGGCAATCGGCGCAAACACCATGGTTGCCAGCGGCCAGGGCGTCAGCAGTAAACCGGTTGCCACCTCATCACGCTGCAGGACGTTTTGCAGAAAGAAGGGCAGCGACACCATCGCCAGCATCTGCGCGCAGAACGAACAGACCGACGTTCCCATCGACAGGCTGAAAATCGGGATACGCAGCAGATCAACCGGCAGCAGCGGCACCGCCATGTTTAACTGACGACGAATAAAGAACCAGCCCACAACCAGCAGAGCAATGACCTCCGACAGCACCAGCAGATGACTCTGTCCCTGTGCAAACCCGCTCAGCGCAGAGATGATCAGACCAAAGAACAGGGCGTTCATGATCGCGCTGGGAACATCAAATTTCTGCGCCGTCGCTTTCTGCGGATTATCAGGCAGCGTGCGCAGCGCCAGCCAGAGCGCAATGGCACCCAGCGGGACGTTAATCAGAAACAGCCACTTCCAGCTTGCCACCGAAAGAATCGCTGCGGCAACCGTCGGGCCTGCCGCGGTTGAAACCGCCACGACCAGCGAGTTGATCGCCATGCCGCGTCCCAGATGACGCTGCGGATAGATAATGCGTATCAGCGCGGTATTCACACTCATCAGCGCTGCACCCCCTAACCCCTGCAGCACGCGGGCGAAAGTCAGCATGGTCAGGGTGGTGGAGAAGGCGCAGAACAGCGAAGTGGCAATAAACAGCGCCAGGCCTGCCTGATAGACGCGACGATAACCCAGCATGTCGCCCAGAAACGAGAGGGACAGCAGCGAGACGATAATCGCAATCTGATAGGCATTCACTATCCAGATCGACTGCGCCGGGCTGGCATTCAGTTCGCGTGAGATAGTGGGCAGGGCGACATTGGCTATCGCGCCATCCAGCACCGCCATGGTCAGACCCAGCGCGATGGTGACGATTGCCATATAGCGCTGACGCGCGGGTAATCCATCCTGAGGAGGGGAGAGTGTCATAAGTTAATTACTAAAGAGGGTGAATATCATCATGCTAATGAAATTAAGGCTGAAATACAGCGATCGGACGGAGAAAAAACTGTCTTTAAATATGACGTCATGGTTAAAGCATTGCTGCCTTCGTGTGCCTCACTCTATACTGACAGTCCGTTCCATTTTTTTTGAAACAGGTTTAACAAGGTGCGCGATGTCCTCTGCTGAAAATGATAAACAGCCCGATTCCGTCTCTTCGGTACTTAAAGTGTTCGGCATTCTGCAGGCGCTGGGTGAAGAGCGCGATCACGGTATTACTGAGCTCGCGCAGCGCGTGATGATGTCAAAAAGCACCGTTTACCGTTTCCTGCAGACCATGAAGTCGCTGGGTTATGTCACGCAGGAAGGTGAGAGCGAGAAGTACTCACTGACACTGAAGCTGTTTGAACTGGGCGCTAAAGCGCTGCAGAACGTCGATTTAATCCGCAGTGCGGATGTGCAGATGCGTGAGCTTTCGCGTCTGACCAAAGAGACCATTCATCTGGGGGCGCTGGAAGAGGACAGTATTGTCTACATCCACAAAATCGACTCCCTCTACAACCTGCGTATGTATTCGCGCATTGGCCGTCGTAATCCGCTGCATACCACCGCGATTGGGAAAGTTCTGCTCGCCTGGCGCGATCGCAGCGAAGTTGAGGAGATCCTGCGGGACGTCGAGTTCAAACGGAGCACCGCCAATACGCTGTTAAGCGCGGAGGCGTTGATTACGGCGCTGGATCAGGTAAGAACGCAGGGCTATGGTGAAGATAACGAAGAGCAGGAAGAGGGTTTACGCTGCCTTGCCGTGCCGGTATTTGACCGTTTTGGCGTGGTGATTGCGGGACTGAGTATCTCTTTTCCCACCATTCGCTTTTCAGAAGATGCCCGTCAGGATTACGTGGCCATGCTGCATCGGGCGGCGCGTACGCTCTCCTCGGAGATGGGCTATCACGACTATCCGTTCTGAAAACAGCGGGCCATGTGGCCCGCTGCTTTGTTAATTATCGATCACTTCTCCGCTTTTCTTCAGCAACGGACAATCAGTCACGCCCACCACGCCACTGTCAGTATGCAGATACTGCGCACTGATCACACCGCGAGCGGTCAGATAGCTGCACTGCAGGCCAAGGCCGGCGGCATTTTTAGTACTGCCGGTTAATACGCCATAGCCGGTAAACAGCATCGCCAGCCAGATCACCGCCAGCAAGCCTACCGTACGAATAAACAGTTTCATTATGTCTCCTTGTGAAAGATAACTCAGCGCTCCACCTGGTGCCGCCGGTTATGATGATATCAGCATGCCTCGCTTTTCTGGTGGGATCGATCAGAGATAACTGAAACGGCAAATTCTGCATTGATGTTAACCCCATTATCTTTTGCGATGGCGACAGGTAGAATGGGCGGTTGCCATGTTCTGGCGTTCCCACTTAGTTTTACGAGGCAGTTATGAATGAGTTAGCCGCAAATTCGGGCCCACTGGTCAGCTATGGCCTGCTGGTCATTATTTTGATTGTGGCGTTTATCGCCTGGTTCTTTGTCAACCGCGCCAGCGTGCGCGCCGGTGAGCAAATCCGCTTACTGGAATCTTTGCTGGAAGAGCAGAAGAAACAGAATCAGCTGCTGCGCCGTCTGATTGAAATGCAGCCAGGGGCAGAGAGTAAAAAAACCGATGACGATCGCGAGAAACGCGATTTTATCCGGTTGATTCCTGAACGATAATCACAGCAGAGAGGCGGGATGGTCTGGAAAAATCCGTGGTATGACAGCAGCAAAGCGCATCACACGCCCGAGGGATTCTGCAATCCTGAACCGGAACGGCGCAAGCCGGGCGATCTGCAGCGCTGGCGCAGGGAGCGCAAAGCGCAGGGGCTGCCGCTGCCACCGCAGCAGGGCTACGGGGCTTTCACCGAACAGTGGTGGCAGCCCGCCGATATCAGCGGCAGTGACGATCGCATCTGGTGGCTGGGCCATGCCGCCGTGCTGCTGCGACTGAACCAGCAATATATCCTGATCGATCCCGCACTCTCGTCACGCGCCTCGCCACTCTCTTTTGCCGGGCCGCAGCGAAAAACGCCAGCACCGCTTAGCATCGCTGATCTGCCGCGTCTGGATGTCGTGCTTATTTCACATAACCATTACGATCATCTTGATCGACCGACGGTTAAAGCGATCGTCCGGCGTTTTCCGCAGGCGACCTTTATTGTGCCGCTGGGCCTGGCTAAATGGTGCAGGGCGCGGGGCGTGAAACAGGTCCATCAGCTCGACTGGTGGCAACAGTTTACTGTCGGCGACCTCTGTTTTGATGCGGTGCCGGCACGTCACTGGAGTATGCGAACGCCGCGCGATCGAAACCGTTCGCTCTGGTGCGGCTGGGTCGTGCGTTCTGCCTCCGTGCGCTTCTGGTTCTCAGGCGACAGCGGCTACAGCGATAGCCTGCCGGAGATTGCTGCCCGACTTGGCCCGTTCAGCCTGGCGGCTTTGCCGATTGGCGCTTATGCACCTGAATGGTTCATGGCGGGCCAACATATGAATCCCGATCAGGCGGTGGCGCTGTGGCAGGCAGCAGGCAGGCCACTGACGCTGCCCATCCACTGGGGCGTGTTCGAACTGGCCGATGAGTCGCTTGATGCACCACCCAAAGAACTGGCGGATGCGCTGCTGCGGGCAAACGAGCAAAAGGGCGGTTTCGCACCGTGGCGAATAGGCGAAAGCCGCGGGCTGAATAAGGATACCCAGGAATTATCCTAAAACATCAGAGTTAAAACAAAAGCCCGTTTTTATTATCTGATATCAATTTTTCAAATCAAAAGTTAAATTCTTAATAAGTAAAATCGGGCTCAATGCTTTTATTTGGAGCAGGACGACTGTCTGGCTCCTGCTTTTGGTGCAAAAAAAGTGTTATCTGTACGAAATAAAAGGCGCTGTACAGGATTGACGCCGGATTATAGATATTTTCAACTTTTCGCGCTTCGCTTATTCATTCTGTTATTGCCATATTTGTGAAATATTAATTTCTTATGGTATCCATTGGGTTAGACCCGACAACAGAGGCCGGAGAGGGGTCTGGCCGGAGAGCGTGCTTAATTTGCATCGGCATTTGTAAGCGCCACAGAACAGGCAATGTGAGCCTTCTGGCAATTATGTGCGCAGGCTGGCTGAGGCCCTTAAAAATGGCTTGCCATTGTTTTTAGGATATGTGATAACAAATCCTGAGTTAAACGAGGTACAGTTCTGTTTATGCATGGCATCTTCTGTAAAGAAGTCTGTAAAGAAGAACGAGTAAAGACGTTGACGTTGAATACCGCTTCCTTGCCGAACCTTAATTAGTGCCTCATGCAGTAATGTCTCTGGTTTTTCTGTACGACAGCCTTCGGGCTAAATAAACATCTAAAGGAATTTGCAAAATGGCAAAGATTAAAGGTCAGGTTAAGTGGTTCAACGAGTCTAAAGGTTTTGGTTTTATCACCCCTGCTGACGGTAGCAAAGATGTGTTCGTACACTTCTCCGCTATTCAGGGCAATGGTTTCAAAACCCTGGCTGAAGGCCAGAGCGTTGAGTTCGAAATTCAGGACGGCCAGAAAGGCCCGGCAGCCGTTAACGTTACGGCTATCTGATTCAACTCCGCCTCGGTGCATTGCACCCTGACATGAAATCTCAAAGCCCTGGCTTCTCAGCCGGGGCTTTCTTTATGCTTCCGATGCGTAAACGTTAAGGTTACACTGCGCCGCGTTATCTGATGCCGGAGCACCCTATGTCCCTGATTTGCCCTCTTTGTCACTCTCCTCTCGCCTTTACTGCGCGCAGCTGGTGCTGCGAGAATCGCCATCAGTTTGATCAGGCGAAAGAAGGGTATGTCAATCTGCTGCCCGTTCAGCATAAACGGTCGCGTGAACCGGGTGACAGTGCAGAGATGATGCAGGCACGACGCGAATTTCTTGAGGCAGGCTACTACCAGCCGCTGCGTGATCGGGTCGTCAGCCTGCTTGCGCCCGCGCTGAGCCAGCCGGAGTGCAAAATCCTGGATATCGGCTGTGGCGAAGGTTACTACACCGCCGCACTGGCTGACGCAGCAGGCGAGGCCGGGCAGGTCTATGGGCTGGATGTCGCCAGAATGGCGATCCGGCTGGCAGCAAAGCGCTATCCGGCGGTGCGCTTCTGCGTCGCTTCCAGCCAGCGCTTACCCTTTGCCGATCACGCCCTGGATGCGGTTGTCCGAATCTACGCACCCTGCAATGAAGCGGAACTGGCGCGCGTGCTGAAGCCGGGTGGCCTGGTACTGACCGTAACACCGGGCCCGCATCATCTGCAGCAGTTCAAGGCGCTGATTTACCGCGAAGTGCAGTTGCATGTGCCGGAGCAGAAAGCGTATCCCGGATTCCGCCAGGTGGCGCAGCATGCGCTGGGTTACCCGATGGCATTAACCGGCGCAGCCGCGACGACCCTGCTTCAGATGACGCCGTTCGCCTGGCGGGCGCGTGAGGAGGTCTGGCAGACCCTGCAGCAGAGCGAGCAGTTCAGCTGCGACGCAGACTTTACCCTGACTGTGTGGCAGCGCGACTAGCGCGCCTCGACCAGGGTGTTATAGATGCGCTCCAGATCGTCGAGTTGCTGCACCGCGATCAGCAGCCGACGCTGTTCCAGCTGAATCACCAGAATGCCATCCTCAGAGAGATTCATGCCCTGAATTCGCCGGTAATCGATCCAGACACCGGCGTAAAACAACCCCTCACTTTTCATCAGCAGCGTTGGCTTTCGCAGCCAGAATAACCAGAACGCCAGAAAACTCAGCACCATCAGCAGTGAGGTGGTGAGCTGCGGGCCGTGATGACTGACGTTGTTCCACAGCAGGATCAGCAGCAGGCCGATGAAAATCAGGCTATCCAGCTTATGCTGCCTGCGCAGCGCAACCCGTAAGCGGGTCGGGCCGTGGCGACGCGGCAGAATCGCCTCATGATAAATGGCAAACCCCATCAGGGCGGCAATACAACACGCAATCAGCGCGTCGGTTAATGACATCACATCTACCTCAAACAGGGTGAGCTCAGCCGGTTGTGGCTCAGCTCACCACGCTTAAAAGCCGGGAGCGCAGGCTCCCGGCCGGGTGAAATTACAGACCGAGCAGGCCGATCCAGTAACCAAAAATACCGATAGCAAAGAAGCCGACGATAATCCACAGCGCGTTCACTTTACGGCGTAACAGCCACATACAGCCAAAGGTCAGCAGCAGCGGCACCACGCCCGGCATCAGCTGATCGAGGATCGACTGTACGGTGGTGACGGTGGTTTTACCGGTCGAGTCGGTAATACGTGACACCACCAGCGGGATGTTAACGTGTGTCCACTTGTTGACCAGCGCCCCCATGACAAACAGGCCGAGAATCGACGCCCCTTCCGTGAGTTTCTGCAGGAAACCGCCGCCCATATCACTGACGATATCGATCCCTTTGCGATAGCCATAGGCCACGCCGTAGTAGCGGGTCAGCAGGCGTGCCAGGTTAAACAGCACAAAGAAGAGCAGCGGACCCAGCAGACTGCCACTCATGGCGATACCGGCTCCCAGCGCGGCAAACACCGGGCGCACCGTACCCCAGAAGATCGGGTCGCCAACACCGGCCAGCGGTCCCATCAGGCCGACTTTAAGGCCGTTAATCGCGCCATCGTCGATCGGGGCGCCGTTAGCACGCTGCTCTTCCATCGCCATAGTCACGCCCAGAACCGGCGCGGCCACATAAGGATGGGTATTAAAGAACTCCAGATGACGCTTGATCGCCTGCTTACGATCATCATTGTTCTCAGGATAGAGACGGCGGATCACCGGCACCATTGAGAAGCAGAAGCCCAGCGCCTGCATGCGTTCAAAGTTCCATGAACCCTGGAACAGGTTAGAGCGCAGAAAGACGGCGCGAACATCACCGGGAGTCAGTTTCTTTTCGACTTTCGTAATATCAACCATGTGCTCACCTGTTCCTTAATCGAGTTCGTTATCAAGATCGTTTGCGGTCGCAGCACCTGTTGGTGCTCCCGCCACACGGTTGTATTTCGGGCTGAGCTGAATGTAAAGCACCGCCATAACCACGCCAATGACGCCCAGCGCCACCAGGTTAAAGTTGGTGAAGGCGGCGGTGACGAAGCCCAGGTAAAAGAACGGCATCAGGTAGCCTGCGCGCATCATGTTGATGACCATCGCATAACCGACCACCACAATCATGCCACCGGCGATATTCAGGCCGTTGGTAACCACGTCCGGAATAGAGCTGAGTAAGGCGTGAACCGCACTGGTGCCGACCGAAATCGCCACAATCAGCGCCGGGATGGCGATACGCATCGCCTGTAACAGCAGGGCAGAGACGTGGATCCAGGAGATGGCCGTGAGATTACCTTTCTCTGCGGCTTTGTCAGCCGCATGCTGGAAGGCGACGGTCAGCGTACGCACGATTATGGTCAGTACCTGTCCGGCGGCGGCCAGCGGTATCGCCAGCGCAATACCGGCACCCACACTTTGACCGCCAGCGATAACCAGGATGGTCGAGATAATGGAGGCGAGGGCGGCATCAGGCGCAACGGCGGCACCGATGTTCATCCAGCCCAGCGCAATCATCTCCAGCGTACCGCCGATAATAATGCCGGTTTTCATATCACCCAGCACCATACCAATCAGGGTACAGGCCACCAGGGGACGGTGAAACTGGAACTCATCCAGAATCGACCCCATACCGGCAATACAGGCGACAATAAAAATCAAAATAATTTGTAGCGAGGTTATTTCCATCATACTTCTTGTCCTCAGCAGGATAACCAGGAGCCCGGAAACGCAGGCGCATAAGTGCTTCTGTTACGCGTTAACTTTCGCGATCAGATCCATCATTTTCAGTTTCTGGTCACTGGAAACTTTACGCACTTCCAGTTCAATATTGCGTTCATTGAGTTTGCGGAATGCGGCAATATCTTTTTCATCGACCGAGACCGCATTATTGACCTGAGTTTTCCCCTGGCGGAACGCCATACCGCCGATGTTGACGGTTTTAATATCGACACCCTGTTCCACCACGCGCAGTACATCGGTGGGATTGGTAAACAGCAGCATCACGCGATCCTGACCATACTTCGGGTTGTTCCACACCCGCACCATCTTATCGACATCCACCACATGGGCCGTGACGCCGGGCGGAGCGACCTGCGTCAGCAGAGTCTTGCGCACATGATCGTTGGCCACTTCATCGCTGACTACGATAATGCGCTGAACGTTGGTCTCTTTGGTCCAGCGCGTTGCCACCTGCCCATGAATCAGACGGTCATCAATGCGTGTCAGCCCGATTTTCATGTGGTCACCAGGCGCCATCGGCTTAGCCGGTTGCACCGCAGCGGCCGGTTTCACCGCCACTGGCGCCGGCGCTTCTTCTTTGGCTTTCAGGGCTTTGACCCCTTCACGGCCGGTCTCCACCGCCACGGCGACCAGCTCGTCAAAACCGGGATTGTCATCGCGCGCCATCAGGGTTTCGACCAGCATCGGGATATTGACCCCGGCGATGACCTCATACTGCGGTTTGTCGACCACGATGCGACTGGCCGCATTAAACGGACTGCCACCCCAGGTATCAACTAAAAACAGGACTCCCTGCGTCGTATCAAGTTCTGCCAGTCGTGCCTGATATTTTTCAATCAGCGTTTCTGCATTTTCACCGGGGACAAAATCTATCCAGCCGACATTGTCCTGCTCGCCCAACAGCATTTCTGCTGTTTTCAGCAGTTGTTCCGCTGCCCAGCCGTGTGTACCAATTACTATCGCAATGGTCACGTGCTACCTCCGTTCGCTAGAGATGCTCATCTGAGTCAATGAACTGTATTGAATTGCTTTGATGATCTGTTTAACCGGATGATTCGAATTATCGGTATAGCGTCGAAAAAACATGGGTTAACTACGTCAAGGCGGTAAAGTCGCGATTTATTTTAGTGATCGAAAAAATAAATTATGTGATGTCTGTCAGCTATTCATCCTGTGAAGTGACCAGTAACCCTTTTTATGCGCCTGATCATCCGTCAGGCAGATTGTAAAAATAAGAAAATTTTTTGACGCAATTCGCCGACCTGATACATTAACGTTCTGTTTATTACTCAGGAGTAACGGGCTTCAGCCCACCTTTATGGATCGTCACCGACGTCGCTTAATCTGTTCTTTGCGCCTGCTGGCGCGTCACCCTTCGCCTCACGGCGTTTTCACCGCTTTCCCGACTACCTGCATGTCACGCATTGCTGCGCTGATAAGCGGCACCGCGATCTGTTCCCTGTTCTGGAGTCATAAATAATGGAATTTTTATTCGACCCCTCAATCTGGGCGGGTTTACTGACGCTCGTGGTGCTGGAAATCGTACTCGGCATTGATAACCTGGTGTTTATTGCCATCCTGGCCGACAAACTGCCGCCGAAGCAGCGTGATAAAGCACGCCTGATTGGCCTGTCACTGGCGCTGGTCATGCGTCTGGGTCTGCTGTCGCTGATCTCCTGGATGGTGACGCTGACGACGCCTCTCTTTAGCGTAGGCGGTTTCAGCTTTGCCGGTCGTGATTTAATTCTGCTGGCGGGTGGTCTGTTCCTGTTGTTTAAGGCGACCATGGAGCTGCACGAGCGGCTGGAGAACCGGCAGCTCGACGGATCCGGTAATCGGGGATATGCCAGTTTCTGGGCTGTCGTGACGCAGATTGTGGTACTGGACGCCGTCTTCTCGCTGGATGCTGTGATTACCGCCGTAGGTATGGTGAACCACCTGCCGGTGATGATGACCGCCGTGGTGATTGCGATGGGTGTGATGCTGCTGGCATCTAAGCCGTTAACCAATTTTGTTAACGCGCATCCGACTGTAGTGGTGCTCTGCCTGAGCTTCCTGCTGATGATCGGTCTGTCGCTGGTGGCAGAAGGCTTTGGTTTCCATATTCCTAAAGGCTACCTCTATGCGGCGATTGGCTTCTCGATTCTGATTGAGCTGTTCAACCAGGTTGCACGTCGTAACTTTATCCGCCATCAGTCAAATCGCCCGATGCGTGAACGCACCGCCGAAGCGATTTTACGCCTGATGGGGGGCCGCAACCGTGCCCAGACCGCCAGCAATGGCAACACCAGCAGCAGCGAAGAGGCTGCACTGGCGGAAGCGATGCCGCAGGAAGCGTTTAAAGATGAAGAGCGCTATATGATTAATGGCGTGCTGACGCTGGCTTCCCGCTCGATTCGCAGCATCATGACGCCACGCGGTGAAATCTCCTGGGTCGATGCGAATCGGCCGGTAGATGAGATTCGCGGTCAGCTGCTTGATACGCCACACAGCCTGTTCCCGGTCTGTCGGGGTGAACTGGATGAAATTGTCGGTGTAGTGCGAGCCAAAGAGCTGCTGGTGGCGCTGGAGCACGGTGTGGATGTGGCAACGTTTGCGGCCAATACACCGACTATCGTGGTGCCGGAGACGCTGGATCCGATCAACCTGCTTGGCGTGCTGCGTCGTGCCAAGGGCAGCTTCGTGATTGTCACCAATGAGTTTGGTGTGGTTCAGGGTCTGATTACGCCGCTGGACGTGCTGGAAGCGATTGCGGGTGAATTCCCGGATGAAGATGAAACGCCCGATATCATTGCGGATGGTGATGGCTGGTTAGTGAAAGGGGGGACCGATCTGCACTCGCTGCAGCAGTTGCTCGACTTCCATGAGCTGGTCGACCCGACAGAAGACCACGCCTCGCTGGCGGGCCTGCTGATTGAGCAGAAAGGGCAGTTACCGCTTCCTGGCGATGTGATTGATATTACTCCGCTGCACTTCCAGATTATCGAAGCGACCGACTACCGTATCGATCTGGTGCGTGTCACTAAAGATAAACCGCATGATGAGGATGAAGAGGGCTAATCGTTCTCGTTGATGCAGAGGCGCTGCCGGGCTTACCGGCCGCGCTGAATTCTCCGACAGCCGCTGGCTCATTGCCGCGGCTGTTTTTTTGTCTGTGGCGTAAGGTCATCAGGCAGGGCGAAACGGGGCTCAGGCGATTGTCACCTGCGGGCATCAGCCTGATGCTGCGCCAGCCACGCCGGGAAATCCTGCAGCGGCATCGGGCGGGCAAAATAGTAGCCCTGCAGATGATCCACGCCGCGTTCGCGCAGATAGGCCGCCTGCTCAGCCGTCTCCACGCCTTCGGCCACCAGACTGATATTCAGGCGCTGGGCCAGCGAAATCACCATATCCGTCACCGTGGCATTAATCGCGTCAGTGCCGATGGCTGCGGTGAAAATCTTGTCGATTTTCAGCACATCTGGCTGCAGATCTTTCAGGTAGGAGAGTGAGCTGTGACCGGTACCAAAATCATCAATCGCCAGCCGGACACCGATGTCGTGCAGTTGCGCAATCACCGACTGGTCCACGACCGGCAGGGCATCGCGCTCGGTGAGCTCCACCACCAGTTTTGGCACCGGATTGGCAGGCCACCACAGGTTGTGCAGATCTTCCAGAATGGCGTGGTCGCGGAAGTGGCTGGCGGCAACGTTAATGGCGATATGGAACGCGGGATCGTCGGGCAGCTGCGGTAACTGACTCACCACCTCATTCAGTACAAAGCGCGTCAGCGGTTTGATCAGGTTCTGTCGCTCGGCCAGGGGAATAAAGACATCCGGTGCAATCCAGCCCTGACGGGGATTATGCCAGCGCAGCAGTAACTCAATACCGTCGCACTCACCACTTTTGGTGTTGATCAGCGGCTGGCAATAAACCATAAACTCACGGGCCGTAATGCCATAACTGATTTGCCAGCTCAGGCTCATACGATTTGCGGTCGCCAGCCAGACGATGTAACCCATAAGCAGACTCAGCAGCAGCGCCAGCGGGAGCTGTGAGGGAAGCGTCGCCAGCGCCAGGCGGGTCGGAGAGGGGCCATAGAGAGTAAGCGTAAACGGATAGCGCAGCGAGCCCTGCTCATAGCTCACTTCGTCTTCAGACGGCACCGTGGGCTCGATCAGCGGATTGCCATACTCCAGGCTCTCTCCATTGACGTTAAAGACAGCGCGCTCCACCCAGGGCAACTGCGGCTCCAGCAGATAATTGCTCATCATTTCGATGTTGATCACCTGCAAAATCCCGGAGCGGTTATCCAGGCTCTTTGGCGTCCACAGCAGTAAAATGGGCGAGCCTTTCAGCAGATACTCATCGGTTGCCAGCGTCATACGCTGACTGTTAAAGGCTAAATCAGGGTAGGTCTGACTAAAGGGAATGGTGCGCGGCCCGTAGATACTGGAGCAGTAGAGCACATCGTTATCCACCAGCAGGATCGCCCGGACCGTCTGCAGGGAAGAGATTTTTTCGATGAGTGGAAAGCGAACATCCTGACAGGGAACGCCGACCAGACCCAGCGTATTATTGGCTGAAACCTCCAGCGGTGAAAACATCCGGTCAAACCGCATAATCGCTTTATCGGCGAAATCCATCGCCTGCTGCTCGATACGTGACTTCTCTTCGATATAGCGAAAGGCCAGGGTTAATATCAGCACCACGGTGGCGATCGACAGCGCTATCAGCACACGCTTGCGTCTGAATTGTCCAACATTTTGCTGGGCCATAAACATCTGTATCCACCTTCCCAAAAGCCAGTAAAAAGCAAAACACAACGGGGTGAGTATCGGCACGGTCAGATCAACATTGAGGCCGGAATGCAGAAAAGCGGGTCTGGAAAGTTGCGTAAGCCGGACGGCTGCGCGGAAATCACTCTACCGGTTAAACCTGCGCTGAGATAGCGCAGGATGCGGATTTTATTACGTTTGCACGTTTTTTAATCAGTTAATCGTTTCGCTTAATCACACTGAACTTTAATCGCCAGACCGCCACGCGAAGTTTCACGGTATTTGGCGTTCATATCTTTGCCGGTTTCATACATTGTCTCGATAACCTTATCCAGCGAGACGCGGGGTTCGCTGGTGCGCCTAAGTGCCATGCGCGCCGCGTTAATCGCTTTAACCGAGGCGATAGCATTGCGCTCAATGCAGGGCACCTGAACCTGACCGGCTACCGGGTCACAGGTCAGTCCAAGGTTATGTTCCATGCCGATTTCAGCCGCCACGCAGACCTGCTCCGGACTGCCGCCCAGCAGTTCAGCCAGACCGGCCGCCGCCATAGAACAGGCGACACCCACTTCACCCTGACAGCCCACTTCCGCGCCTGAAATAGAGGCGTTCATTTTGTACAGCACGCCGATGGCGCCAGAGGCGAGGAAATAGCGCAGGAAAATGTCGGGTGTCACTGGCTCAATGAAGTGATCGTAGTAAGCCAGCACCGCAGGCACGATACCGCAGGCACCGTTAGTGGGCGCGGTCACCACGCGGCCTCCCGCGGCGTTCTCTTCGTTAACGGCCAGCGCATACATATTGATCCAGTCGATTACAATCATCGGATCGCTTGAGTGCTTGTCAGAGGAGGTCAGCAGACGACGCAGGGAGGCGGCGCGACGCGGCACGCGCAGTGGCCCTGGCAACACGCCTTCGGTATTCAGACCGCGATCGATACAGGCCTGCATCGTCTGCCAGATGTTAGTGAAATAGGCATGGATCTCATCGCGGCTGTGCAGCGCCAGCTCATTTTTCATCACCAGACCTGAGAGTGACAGGCCGGTTTCACGACAGTGAGCCAGCAGATCTTTGGCGGAGTGGAACGGCCAGGGCACAGAGACTTCATCCAGTGCCGACTGCCCGAAGTGCTCTTCATCAACAATGAAACCACCGCCAACGGAGTAATAGGTTTTTGACAGAATCAGCAGGTCGCCCGCAAACGCGAGCAGGCGCAGGCCATTTTCATGCAGGGAGAGGTTTTCACTGCGAAATACCATGCCGCCTTCACGCGGGAAATCCACTTCATGTGCGCCTTTCGCCAGCAGCAGTCGCTCACGCTGCTCAACATCTTTAATAAAGGCGGGGATCGCATCAATATCCACCGTATCCGGCGATTCACCCGCCAGACCCATAATGATGGCGATATCAGTGTGATGGCCTTTGCCGGTCAGAGAGAGAGAACCGTAAACATCCACGGCGATCCGGGTGACCTCCTGCAGCTTTTCCTGTTCGCACAGCAAATCCACAAACTGTTTACCTGCTTTCATCGGGCCGACAGTATGCGAACTTGAGGGGCCGATGCCCACTTTGAACATGTCAAAAACACTAATCACAGGTGACACTCCTCACAATTATTCTCAGTCTGCCGGGGCAGTTTATGGCGCCCATAGTAATGGTCATGCACCAGGAAAGAGCAGCTTTTCGCATGAAATAAACTTATCAAAACTCATAGAAAAAATTATAGTGCAGCGCGCCAGTAACCTGACGGGCCGGAGAGAGAAAAACGAGAAAGGTTTCAGAATGCGATCTGAGTACTCAGTGAGCGGATAATACCCGCGGTCATGCCCCACACCAGATAATCCTGATAGCGCGACAGCCAGACCGGGTGGCGAACACCAGCCCGATGCACTTCCAGCGCGCTGTAGCGGCTGAGCTGCAAAGCCTCGGCCAGCGGCATCTCAAAGGCGCTGCTCACCTCATCCGGATTAATCGTTAACCGCAGATCGGCCGGAATGATCCCCAGTACCGGCGTCACCTGAAAGCCGGTGCTGCTGGTCACGGCGGGCAGTGCGCCTAATACCTCGACCTGATGCGGCTCAATGCCAACCTCTTCCTGTGCTTCACGCAGTGCTGTGGCGATGAGCGATGCGTCAGTGTCATCCTGCATCCCGCCGGGAAAAGCGACCTGTCCGGCATGTTTGCGCAGGGCGTGTGAGCGCTGCGTCAGCAACAGACCGGGTTCATGCCGTGCCACAATCGGCACCAGCACCGCCGCATGGCGCCCGGATAGCAATTGTGTGCTGCGGGCAGGCTGCTGCAACAGAAAACGGCTGCGGAAATCATTAAGCGTCAGGGCCAACTGAACCTCCGGTTTGTTCCAGTGCCGGTAAGATCCGGCTGACTTTGTCGAGTGTTTCCTGATACTCCGCTTCGGGATCGCTGTCTGCAACAAGCCCGCCGCCCGCCGCACAGTAGAGCTGCTGACCTTCAGCGATCAGCGTGCGAATGGTGATGCTGGTATCCATCCGGCCACACAGGCTGAGATAACCAATGCTGCCGCACCAGGCATTGCGCCGCTGCGGCTCCAGTTCATCAATAATCTCCATCGCCCGAATCTTGGGCGCACCGGTAATCGAGCCGCCCGGAAAACAGGCGCGCAGCAGATCGGTGGCCTGCAGGGTGTCAGGCAGCTGCGCCCGCACCGTGCTGACCAGGTGGTGCACGGCGGGGAAGGGTTCAACCACAAACAGTTCAGGCACCGTGACCGAACCGGGTAGCGCCACGCGGCCAATATCGTTGCGCAGCAAATCGACAATCATCAGGTTTTCGGCCCGATCTTTTTCTGCATGGCGCAGCGACTCAGCCTGTTGCGCATCAGCAATCGGATCGTCACAGCGTGGCCGGGTACCTTTGATCGGTCGTGTTTCGATCTGCTTATTATTCAGCGACAGAAAGCGCTCCGGCGACAGGCTGAGGATCGCGCTCTCCGGCAGACGCAGAAAAGCGCTGAACGGCGCGCGGTTAGCCGCATTGAGTATACTGAACGCCTGCCACTCATCACCCTGGTAACCGGCCTGAAAGCGCTGCGCCAGATTAACCTGATAACAGTCACCCGCCTGAATATAGGCCTGAACCGCCGCAAAACGCGCAGCGTAATCTGCATAGCTCAGGTTGGAGCGCCAGCGGCTGGTCAGTGAAAAGGGCACGGCCTCGCGCGCCGGCCATTGCGCCAGCCAGGCGGCGCGTTCTTCCGCGTTCTTTAACGCCACCAGCGTCAGGGTCTGCTGATGATGATCGGCAATCAATGCCCAGTCATAGATACCCACCGCCATGTCAGGCGTGGTGAGATCGGCTGCGGCCTGCTGAGGCAGGGACTCAAACCGGCGGCCCAGATCATAACCAAACAGGCCCAGCGCACCGCCCTGAAACGGCAGGGCATCGCTGGCAGCCGGCGTCACGCCCAGCGCATCACACTGCTGCTGCACCAGCAGCAGGGGATCGGCGGTTGATTCGGTCGTGCCGGTCGGGTCGCTGAGCGTAGTCATCGCACCGCGGGTCACCAGGGTGGCGCGGGGATCGGCGGTCAGAATATCAAAGCGGTTGTCACTGTGGTTCGCCTGCGCGGAGGAGAGCAGCATCGCCCAGGGCAGATGGGCAATCGGGGCAAAACGCTGAGTCAGCGCATCCGGGGTATAATCAAGACTGAGGGTTTCAACAATCATCGGGCAGAGAAATCAGAGAGCAAAGAGGCGGTCAGACTGCCATATTTTTTCCTGACTGGCACCTGTTAGTTCCGCGTGGGATACTGTCTGCCCCAACGCAGGAGTGAAACATGTTTATAGGAATACCGGCTCTCTCTCATGAGCAGCAGCAGCAGGCCGTCGAACGTATTCAGGAATTGATGGCGGGAGGTTTGTCGAGCGGTGAAGCGATCACCCAGGTGGCGCAGGAGATCCGACAAAATTTCAAGGGCGAACGGATTCGGGCGCTATTCGAAGACGAAGATGAAGAAAACGAAGAGGAATAACGCCCGGCGTTTTAACGTGCAGCGATAATTTTAATTTCGATTTTGTACTTCGGATTCAACAGCCCGGCCTGTACCGTGCAGCGCACCGGCGCATTACCTGGAGAGACCCATGCGTCCCATGCGCGGTTCATCGCGGGGAAATCGGCCTTATCCACCAGAAACAGCGTCGCATCAAGGATTTTGCTTTTATCGCTACCGAGCCGTGTCAGAATCGCATCAATCACTGCCAGCGCATTGGCTGTCTGCGCTTCTGCGTCGGCATCCAGATTCTCAGGCACACTGGTGTAATAGATCGTGTCGTTGTGGATCACGGCTTCGGACATACGGTGTTCCGGGTCAATGCGGGTAATACTCATCGGTTTCTCCCTGGTTAATTGCGCATTAGCCTGGCACACTCCCGACATCGCTGTCACCCCTTACGCTTTACAGGCAGCGCTCAACAATCGCCTGTCTGTCCGCTATCACCTGGGGCGCCATCCGGAAAGTCGTAAAATATTTCACCTCAGTCCCTTTTCGGCGGGGCGACACATCCGCAAAAATCGAATCTTCCCAGGTGAAAACGCTGATCTCGCTGCCGTTGGGCTGGGTGTGGGTGGTGTTATCTCTGGCAATGACGCTGGTGGTGGACCAGCCGCGATAAATACAGTCGCTGAGCTGAGGGACGGTGCGGGTGCTTTGACCCTGAAAAACAGGCTGCTGCAGACGAGCCTGATCAGGCGTGGGTGCCTGGCAGCCGCAGAGCAGCAGCACGCCAGCCAGAGAGCCGATGCGGAAACAGTTCATACATTCCTCCGCCTGAGTCAGGCAGTCGGGTTAAGGCCATCTATTTAACACCGCCTGATCGGCAATGTTAAACCAGTCTCAGCACGTCAGCCTACGGGTGCCACATCCCAACGGTAAGCTGATTTAATCATTATAATCCGCGCGTTTGTTTACTCGCTGCGTTCCTCTGCATTTGCTAACTGCATCACACTGTCTGCATCATGATAATGAGCCGCGGACGTTGTCACTGTTGCAGCCCTGCTGCACTAAAGCAGCATAAAGCGTCGAAAGAGCGGGAGAAGTGAGGGCACGCGCGGCATAAAAATGTTATAAAACAGCAGATAAATCGCGCTACGGATGAGGATTCAGGCATGGCGAATACGCAGTATCTTTTTTGGGTGATGGTCGGCGCACTGACGCTGCTGTTTATTGTGGTTTCGGCGTTTGTTGGATTGTCCCGTGGCACTAAGCAGGGCTTTATTACCTTCGCTATTCTGTTCATCGTTATGCTGGCGGGCGCGTTGTACGTCCGCTTATAAGCAGGTCGCAACAGCAGCGTCACCAATGATCGTGATATCAGGTCACCAGCCAGAAACAGATAAACGCCCTGTACCAGAATGAGCCGTATCTGGCTGAGCGGCCTGCTTTATCTGCCGCTTTTTATCTGGCCAGTGTTGAATCAACCCTGCTATTGCTGCTCAAAAAACTCACCATGCAAGGGTAGCGCTTACTGCGAAAATCCACCGTGATATTGATGGTGAGATCCTGCGGCGTCCCATCTGAACGTCGTCTGCATTATGTTCTTCTCTGGATTACCCGCTAACGGCTCGATATGTCTCCCCGCCAGCACGCCCATCTGTCCAGGCGGCGCATATCTGATAAAAAGTATTCGTCCAGCAGGCATAAATAGCGCTATTTTTGCTAGCCGCTGGCCTCTGAAGTGAAAATGTAATAAGCGACATCAGCGGGGGCGATTCCTTCAACACGTTTTTGTGCAATACCCTGTTTTACAGATTCTGGAAAACGCAGGTAAATACGGTTGTCTTCACTGAATAAGGCTTTATCTATCTCTATTCCGTCATCTTTGAAACAGGATGCATAGGTGTCCCTGAATATTTTACTGACATTATCGATATCTCTGCTGAGTAAAATGACTTCATTTTTTTTCAGATAGTTGCTCTGAATGTTTTGACTCGCTGCAGGGTGGATTAAAAACGTTGCGCTGGGTAATGTTTCCCTTTGCGCCCCTGAGCAATAAATCAGGGTAGCCGCCGAACCCGTCATTGCGGCATTGATGGTTTTTATCGGAATCCTTGACCCTCTGACGGCCTGGCCGCCCATATAGCCAGCTTCCATGTCGCCGCCAAAGCTGTTTATATAAAGCGATATTTCTTTTACAGCAGGGTAACTTACATTAATATCATCGATGCCTGCCATCAATTCTGCCACTTTAGTGCCATTAACCTCGCCAATGTAAACAATTTTTGCCGATTTTATCTCTTGCGCTTTCAGGGTGTTATTTATCACCACTGACGTTTTTGCTATGCAGCAAGCGGAAGTGACGCCCAGTAACAGAAAAGTGAAATAACGCACCATAAAAACTCCATTTAAGGGTGTGACGCTGTCAGTTTAAGGATCAGTAATGTTTAAAAAGAAAATAGCCCGTTGTAACTTCCAGGGTGATGATATAGAAGATAAGTACGATGAATATCAATAATAAACTCGCTCTGGCGTAGTTTTTCTTTGAACGTTTAGTCCTTCGGTTTAAGGACCAGTAAAGCAGCATGAAAAGATTTAATACGGGTATGCCGGTTAAAATTAATGTGACAATCCAATCCCATAGGGAGACATCATCGACGTGTTGATTATTTTCCACAGTGTTTTTTACGCTATGTGAGTGGTGGAGTAACGACGTTAACTGCTACGACGTGCAGATCATTTCCTGACAGCTGACGAGTTTTTATTGATTCGCTGAGGATAAACGTCAGACCAGTCTGGTTGTTCGCCGGACATAATCGCGCGCCGCTGTGCAGGGCTGATTCCCTGATTTATATGCGGCATGACAGGTTCACTATGTTGACCAACTGGGTTAAGTTTGACCTCATCGTTGGTAACACAACCGCTCAGCGTCAGAATCACTAAGCTATACCGGGGTAATTTAGGGAACAATGATATTTCTCCTTGTTGAGGTAATGGTGTCCATTTTGACGGATAGATGCAATAGGGTAGCAACAGCCAGATTACATCCCACTTCACTTATAATATAAAACCCCACTTCATTTACATTAACGGATATCTTTAGCGAGATAGTCTTAAACGGCCTTTTAAAGAGGACGGATGCCGTGGGGCATGGTTTCTATTGTGATGTGACTTATCCAGCGACAAGTTTTTATTGCCTGTGAAAGATAACATAATTTCTGAATTTTTAATTACCTCTCTACCATCTGTTAAGTCAGATTGGCTGCATCAGAGGAAATATTCAATCCGCTAATGCTCACAGATTACGTTTAAATTCTGTCTCTTTTATATCAGGGATTTTTTCTTATAACAACATAACGATGTTTAATGCTACTCCTGTTGAGTTTTTATTTAATGTTACCTTTCTTTGTGCATAATTGCGCTTTGAATCGCATCATTAACTTTTCGTGTCCCTATATTATAGGTAGTTAAGTTCCGGCCTTTTATTCATTAAACGAGTAACAGGTTTTTTTAAAAACACAGTTTTTTCAGCGGCGAATTATTAAACCCGCTATCAGACTGACGTCAATGATAACGCGGCTGGGGGAGGCGAATGGGCATCCGATTAACCGGTACGCTATCAGCACCGGCTGTGACGCAAGGCTGTTTCACACAGTGGCGAAGCAGAGTCTGCGGCAGCGCCCGCATTTCTGATATCTTTTGCGAGCCTTGCAAAACAGATGGCAGGAGTAAGCTACACTCAAAGGGCATAGCAAAATTGCTATCTGACACCGGAGGAAATTATGTCTGAACGCCCTGATTACGATGAGCCGCTGCCCGATGACGCTGAGATTTATCCTGAAGATGAGGAAGAAGATGAAGAAGAGGAACCATTAGAAAAGGATGTCTAGCGTCACCTGCATAATCTTTTATGACGCGTTATCGCGTTGCACCGCAAAACCGCCTGCGTGCAGTTTTGCGGTTTCTTACGTCGCCTGAATTTAGTGCAAAATTTCCCTCCCGGCTCGTTTCGACGATCAAAATGATAAATACAGAAAAATGAAACTCTTTTATTCAGAGAGATTGATATCAACCCTTTCCTGAAGTGCTTAAAAACGTAACATCGTGATGTTTGTTAATTAAATTAACATTGATTGTAATTATAAACTCTTTATTCGTTCTGATTTTGATTTAACGCATTTTGTCACCTTGCTGATTCAGTAGTCAGCGGAATAGTATCCCTGCCGCAAATAAGCTTATAAAGCAGGGATAAAAATGAAATTACCAAAAATGTTAAGTCTGGTTGTGGCGCTTTCTACCCTCAACGTAGCCGGTGCGGCGGAACCGCACTGGACGTACGAAGGCAAAGCTGGCCCGGAACACTGGAGCGAACTGACCAGCGACTTCCACATCTGCCACGAAGGTAAGTCCCAGTCGCCTATCAATATTAAAGATCCGATTGAGGGACATTTACAGGCACTCGATCTGGCCTACCATACGTCGGCTGAGAAGGTGATCAACAATGGCCACACGATTCAGGTGACCGTTGATGAAGAAGATGATTTTGTACTGGATCGGGAAAAGTTCACACTGCGTCAGTATCACTTCCATACGCCGAGTGAGAACCAGATCAATGGGCACACCTTTCCCCTGGAAGCCCACTTTGTACACAGCAAAGAGGATGGCGATCTGGCCGTGGTCGCGGTGATGTTTAAGGTCGGTGAAGAGAATCCGGCGCTGGCACCATTGATCGACGCTATGCCGAAACAGGAAAACCAGCAGGTAACCATTAATCGCCAGGTAAACTTACGCGATCTCTTCCCGGAAGATCTGCACTATTATCGTTTCAGCGGCTCCCTGACGACGCCGCCCTGCAGCGAAGGGATTCGCTGGCTGGTGCTGAAACAGCCGGTTTCGCTCTCTCAGGCGCAGCTCGACGCCTTTAAACAGGCGCTGAAAACCACCAATAATCGTCCGTTGCAGCATCTCAATGGGCGCATGATTGTAGAGTAGTCACAGCGATTTCTACTGCCTTTCGCGGTGCAACTTCTCATCAGGTATCCCGGTGCTGCGAGCGCTTCTCTTCAGGCGGCCACGTGCCGCCTTTTTCCCCATCTTTCAAACGCGATCCAGAGTCTTTACCTGCCACGCCCCCAACGGCCGGAAATAGATAAGTTATTGATAATTATCAATTTTGCTTTGTTGATCCAATACTGACATAATTACAGTGTTTTTGCCGTTCTTAGTGAGGGTATGTGGCAGACGATTTTGCAGTGGATGGCGCGCTGGCGCTGGCGATCGCAGGCTTTAAGCCGCGTGAAGCACAGCGTGAGATGGCGCAGGCGGTATCTGAAGCCGTAAAACAGCAGGGTGAACTGGTGGTCGAGGCCGGTACCGGCACCGGAAAAACTTATGCCTACCTGGCTCCCGCTCTGCGGGCCGGTAAAAAAGTGATTGTCTCCACCGGATCCAAGGCGCTGCAGGATCAGCTCTATGGCCGCGATCTGCCTACGATGATCAAGGCGCTGGATTTCAAAGGTAAAACGGCCTTGCTGAAAGGACGCTCCAACTACCTTTGCCTGGAACGCATGGAACAGCAATCGATGGCGGGCGGCGATCTCACCGCGCAGGGGCTGACCGATCTGGTGACGCTGCGCAGCTGGTCATCGCAGACGGAAGATGGCGACATCAGCAGCTGTGCGGGCGTGACCGAAGACAGCCCGGTCTGGCCGCTGGTCACCAGCACCAACGATAACTGCCTCGGCACTGACTGCCCTCGCTATAAAGAGTGCTTTGTGGTCAAAGCGCGTAAGCGCGCTATGGACGCCGATGTGGTGGTCGTGAACCACCACTTGTTTCTTGCTGACCTGGTGGTGAAAGAGGGCGGCTTTGGCGAACTCATTCCCGAAGCTGATGTGATGATCTTCGACGAAGCCCATCAGCTGCCCGATATCGCCAGTCAGTATTTTGGTCAGCAGCTCTCCAGCCGCCAGTTACTCGATCTCGCCAAAGATATTATTACCGCCTACCGCACCGAGGTGCGTGATGCTCAGCAGCTGCAGAAATCCGCTGACCGCCTGGCGCAGTGCGCGCAGGATTTTCGCCTGTCATTAGGCGATCCCGGCTATCGCGGTAACCTGCGTGAACTGCTGAGCGATAACAACATCCTGCGAATGTTTACGCTGCTGGATGATGCGCTTGAGCTCTGTTACGACGTTATCAAACTCTCACTGGGCCGTTCAGCCCTGCTGGATGCCGCCTTCGAGCGGGCCGCGCTCTACCGTGGCCGGTTAAAACGGCTGCGGGCGATTAACGAGCCGGGCTACAGCTACTGGTATGAATGTACCTCACGTCACTTTATCCTGGCGCTGACGCCGCTCTCGGTGGCAGAACGCTTCCGTGAAGTAATGGATAATCGTAAGGCTGCCTGGATCTTCACCTCAGCCACCCTGGCGGTGGATGAGAAAATGGCACACTTCGCCGAACGGCTGGGTGTGAATGCAGCAAAAAGCCTGATTCTGAACAGCCCGTTCGATTTTGCGAAGCAGGCGCTGCTCTGCGTTCCGCGCAATCTGCCTGAGCCTAACCGTCCGGGTGGTGCACGCCAGCTGGCCGCAATGATGAAGCCGCTGATTGATGCTAATAAAGGCCGCTGTTTCTTTCTGTGCACATCGCACCTGATGATGCGTGAGCTGGCCGCAGAATTTCGCGCCTCAATGACGCTGCCCGTGCTGGTGCAGGGTGAAACCAGCAAGGGTCAGTTGCTGAAACAGTTCATCGATAAGGGCAATGCCCTGCTGGTGGCGACCAGCAGCTTCTGGGAAGGCGTGGATGTGCGGGGTGATGCGCTGTCGCTGGTGATCATCGATAAACTGCCGTTCACCTCACCGGAAGATCCGCTGTTGAAAGCCAGAATGGAAGATTGCCGGATTCGTGGCGGCGATCCCTTTACGGATGTGCAGCTGCCGGATGCGGTGATCACCCTGAAGCAGGGCGTGGGACGTTTAATCCGCGATACCGACGATCGTGGCGTACTGGTCATTTGCGATCAGCGTCTGGTTTCTCGTCCTTATGGCGCGCTGTTTCTCAATAGCCTGCCGCCGACGCCGCGCACCCGGGACATTGCCCGCGCCATCGCCTTTATCCGCCAGCAACCCGAACCAGACGCGTAATTTTATGCTAAGATGCGCGCCGTTTTCTTTCTTCTGAGGTAGTCATGTCAGCCCGAATTTTAGCGCTGGATACGGCGACAGAAGCCTGTTCAGCCGCCTTGCTGAATCAGCAACAGATTGATGCCCGATTCGAAATTGCCCCGCGCGATCACACCCAGCGTATTTTACCGCTGATCGAAGAGCTACTGCTGGCACAGCAGCTGGAACTGACCGACCTGGACGCGCTCGCCTTTGGTCGCGGCCCTGGCAGTTTTACCGGCGTGCGGATTGGCATTGGTATTGCGCAGGGACTGGCACTGGGCGCTTCTCTGCCAATGATCGCGGTTTCCACGCTGGCAACGCTGGCGGAAGGCGCATGGCGTCTGCACGGTGCTACCTGGGTATTAACCGCTATTGATGCGCGGATGGGCGAGGTCTACTGGGCCGAATATCAGCGTGATGAACAGGGTGCCTGGCAGGGTGAGGCCAGCGAAAGCGTGCTGTCGCCCGAAGCGGCACTGGCCCGGATGCAGGCGCTCTCTGGCGAATGGATGACCGCAGGCACCGGCTGGCAGGCTTATCCTGCCCTGCAGCAGGGACACGAACTTACCCTGAAAGCCAGTGACGTTACGCTGCCCGCTGCAGAAGATATGCTGCCGCTGGCAACCCTTGCGCTGGCGCAGGGGAAGACGCTGCTGCCGGAAACAGCGGAGCCCACTTATCTGCGTAATGAAGTCGCCTGGAAAAAATTACCTGGCCGGTAAAATGCACGCAACTTATTGTTATGCGTCCAGTCTAACTCTTTACCTAACGGGAGAACGTCTATGTCGTCAATGTGTGGTAAAGGGCTTTCAGGTCTGCTGCTGACCTGTGTACTGGCGTTAACCGGTTGTGTCTCAATTCCTGACACGCTGCAGGGCAGCTCACCTCAGCCGCAGCAGGATCTGTTGCGGGTCATGAGCGATCCTTCGCTCTTTGTCGGGCAGGAATCTCGCTTTGGCGGCAAGGTAGTGAATGTCACTAACCTGAACGGCAAAACCCGGCTTGAGATTGCTGCACAGCCGCTGGATGATAGCGCCAGACCACGTCTGGGTGCGGCCTCGGTCGGTCGGATTTATGCCGATATCCGAGGTTTTGTTGATCCGGTGGATGTCAGAAATCAGTATGTGACGGTGCTGGGTACCCTTAAGGGGACAGAGCAGGGCAAAATTGGTGAAGCGGATTATAAATTTGCGGTCATCGATGTGCGCGGTTATCAGCGCTGGCGACTTACCCAGCAGGTGACAGCTCCACCTCAGCCGATGGATCCCTGGATCTGGTATGGTCCGACCCGCCATCGCGGTGGATACTGGGGCCCGAATCCCTACTGGGGAATGATGAACAGTGGGCCGGCAGAGGTGCAGACCATTCTGACTGAGTAAGTGCAAAAAACATTTAAGTATCAGCCCGGTCGCGGTGCTCGCTGCCGGGCTTTTTATTTGCCTGTTTTATCAGCACGAAATTTAGTGATGCACTTCGCAACCTCAACATGCCAAAACAGGCAAACTGGTACAATCAGTTAAAATATTGTTAACAAACCAGATTGGCTGAGGCAGCGATGGAAATACAACAAAATTATCGGGGTGGATCCTTGAATAAGGTTTGGCTGAAACGCTACCCGGCAGATGTGCCTGCCGAAATAAGTGCAGATCGTTACACCTCGCTGGTGGATCTGTTTGAGCAGGCCGCAAAACGCTACGCCGATCAACCCGCGTTCCTGAACATGGGTCAGAAGATGAGTTATCGTCAGCTGGAAGAGAAGAGCCGCGCTTTTGCCGCCTATCTTCAGCAACAGCTGGGCCTGAAAGCGGGTGACCGGGTGGCACTGATGATGCCGAATTTACTGCAGTATCCGGTGGCCCTGTTTGGTGTGCTGCGTGCAGGTATGGTCGTGGTCAATGTGAATCCGCTCTATACGCCGCGCGAACTGCAGCATCAGCTCAATGACAGTGGGGCCAGTGCGATTGTTATTGTCTCGAATTTTGCGCACACGCTGGAAAAAGTGGTGGCGAAAACCGCTGTGCGGCACGTCATCCTGACCCGGATGGGCGATCAGCTGGCGCCGATAAAAGCGACGCTGGTTAACTTTGTCGTTAAGTATGTGAAGAAGCTGGTGCCCAAATACCATCTGCCGGGGGCAATCTCATTTCGCCACGTACTGGAAGTCGGCGAAACGCTCAATTATCAACGCCCGACGGTCTCCAATGACGATCTCGCCTTCCTGCAATACACCGGTGGCACCACTGGCGTGGCCAAAGGGGCGATGCTGACCCATCGCAACATGCAGGCGAATCTTGAGCAGACCCGCGCGACCTACGGCAAAGTGCTGCGCGATGGTAAAGAGTGTGTTGTCACCGCGCTGCCGCTTTATCACATCTTTGCCTTAACGGTGAATGGCCTGCTGTTCCTGGAGCTGGGCGGTCAGAATCTGTTGATCACCAATCCGCGCGATATCCCCGGCTTTGTTAAAGAGCTGGGGAAATTTCCGTTTACCGCCATTACCGGCGTGAATACGCTGTTTAACGCGCTACTCAACGATGAGCAGTTTAATAAACTCGATTTTTCAACGCTGCGTCTTTCTGCCGGTGGCGGAATGGCGGTGCAGAAAGTGGTGGCCGAGCGCTGGGAAAAACTGACCGGACACTATCTGCTGGAAGGCTATGGCCTGACAGAGTGTTCTCCGCTGGTGTCGGTCAATCCCTATGACATCAGCTGTCATACCGGCAGTATCGGTCTGCCGGTGCCCTCGACCGATGTGCTGATTCTGGATGACGACGGCAATGAAGTTCCTCCGGGTGAACCGGGCGAACTTTGCATCAGCGGCCCGCAGGTGATGCTGGGCTACTGGCAGCATCCGGAAGCGACAGCGGAAGTGCTGAAAAATGGCTGGCTCCACAGCGGTGATATTGTTACCGTTGACCAGGAAGGCTTTATTCGCATCGTTGACCGCAAAAAAGATATGATTCTGGTATCAGGTTTTAATGTCTATCCGAATGAAATCGAAGACGTGCTGATGCAGCATCCTAAAGTGCGTGAAGCCGCGGCTATCGGTGTCCCCAGCGATCTTTCTGGCGAAGCGGTAAAAGTCTGCATCGTGAAAAAAGATGCGTCGCTGACCAAAGAAGAGGTGCTCGATCACTGTCGCCGTCAGCTGACCGGTTACAAGGTGCCGAAAATCATTGAGTTTCGTGATGAGTTGCCTAAAACCAATGTCGGCAAGATCCTGCGGCGTGAGCTGCGCGACGAGGCGAAACCCGGCGCGAGCTGAATCCGGGCAGAAATTGAGGTTGAACGCCGGCATGTCCGGCGTTTTTATTGTTTTTAACATGGAGCGCCGCGCGTTGTTGGCTGCGGTGAAAATCAGACGTGAACTATTCCCTTATCGACCAGGATGATCAACTGGCAGACGTGTGTCAGAAAGCGCGCCAGCACGCGGCGGTGGCCCTGGATACCGAATTTGTCCGCACCCGCACTTACTACCCTCAGCTTGGCCTGATCCAGCTGTTCGACGATCAGCAACTGGTGCTGATTGACCCGCTGAATATCCGTGACTGGTCACCCTTTATTGCCTTGCTGACCGACACCAGCGTCACCAAATTCCTGCATGCCGGGGGTGAAGATCTGGAAGTCTTCCTGCACCGTTTCGGCGTGCTGCCGACGCCCATGATCGATACCCAGATTCTGGCGGCCTTTTCTGGCCAGCCGCTCTCCTGGGGTTTTGCCTCAATGGTGGCGCATTTCACTCAGGTCGAACTCGATAAAAGTGAATCACGCACGGACTGGCTGGCACGCCCTCTGACCCAGCGTCAGTGCGAGTATGCGGCGGCGGACGTTCACTATCTGTTGCCAATTGCGCGTCAGCTGATGATCAATACGGAAGAGGCCGGCAATATGTCGGCGGCACTCAGTGAGTGCGATAACCTGTGTCAGCGTCGTCTGGATAGCCTGTCGCCGGATGAAGCCTGGCGGGATATTACCAATGCCTGGCAGTTACGTCCGCGTCAGCTGGCGGCGTTACAGCGACTGGCGGCCTGGCGTCTGAAGCTGGCGCGTGAAAAAGATATGGCCGTTAACTTTGTGGTGCGCGAAGAGCACCTGTGGAAAGTAGCGCGCTTTATGCCAGGCTCACTGGGCGAGCTGGATCATCTGGGGCTGTCAGGCCACGAGATTCGTTTCCACGGCAAAGCCCTGGTGGCGCTGGTGGCAGAAGCTGAGGCGCTGGATGAGAGCGAACTGCCGGCTCCGCTGGGCAATCTGATTGACCATCCGCACTACAAGCCGGTGTTTAAAGCGATGAAAGCGCTGGTGCAGCAGGTGAGCGAGCAGAGTGGATTCAGTCAGGAGCTGCTGGCGTCACGACGTCAGATTAATCAGGTATTAAGTCAGCACTGGGGCCTGAAGCCGCAGGGACGTCAGCCGGAGTTACTTACCGGATGGCGGGGCGAACTGCTGAAACCCGGCATTGAGGAAATTCTGGCGGGTTGTTAACCGGTTAAATTTCCCCTGCCAGAGCGCAGGGGAAATTCAGCAAACGGTCAGCGTCATTTAGTCACTTCATCCGTTTCCGGCAGCGTCACGTTCAGCTCCAGAATCGAGATATCATCACCTTTCTGGTCGAGCTGCACCGTTACCATTTCTGGATCGATCTTCACATATCTGCAAATCACTTCCAGAATGTCGCGCTTAAGTTGCGGAAGATAGTGGGGCTCACTGTCGCCCCTTCTCCGTTCTGCCACGATAATCTGCAGCCTTTCCTTGGCTATATTGGCAGTGTTCTTCTTCCGGGATAAAAAGAAATCAAGTAATGCCATGGTTTATCCCCCGAACAGGCGTTTCAGGAAACCCTTCTTCTCTTCTTCGATAAAGCGGAAGGGGCGTACTTCACCGAGCAACCGTTCAACGGTATCGGCATAGGCTTTGCCAGCATCAGATTCGCCGTCAAGAATCACCGGTTCGCCCTGGTTAGAGGCACGTAACACCGATTGATCTTCAGGGATCACGCCGACCAGAGGAATGCGCAGGATCTCCAGCACATCTTCCATGCTCAGCATATCGCCACGGTTCACCCGGCCAGGGTTATAGCGGGTCAGCAGCAGATGCTCCTTCACCGGGTCCTGACTGTTTTCAGCGCGACGGGATTTGGATGAGATGATGCCGAGGATGCGGTCGGAGTCGCGGACAGAAGAGACTTCCGGGTTGGTGGTAATAATGGCTTCATCGGCAAAGTAGAGCGCCATCAGTGCGCCCGTTTCAATCCCTGCCGGTGAGTCACAGACGATGAAATCGAACTCCATCTTAGCCAAATCGTTCAGAACTTTTTCAACACCCTCACGGGTCAGCGCATCTTTATCACGGGTCTGCGACGCAGGCAGAATGTAGAGCTGCTCCGTGCGTTTGTCGCGAATCAGCGCCTGGTTCAGTGTGGCATCGCCCTGGATTACATTAACAAAGTCGTAGACCACACGGCGCTCACAGCCCATGATCAAATCCAGGTTACGCAGACCGATATCAAAATCGATCACAACTGTCTTTTTGCCTTTCTGCGCTAAACCGGTGGCGATGGCCGCGCTTGACGTGGTCTTACCAACGCCCCCTTTACCGGATGTAACTACAATAATGCGTGCCATAAATGTTGATTTCCTTAACAAAAGAAAAGGGGCCTAATTAAGTGTCTGGATAGTCAGCGCGCCATCCTGCAGGCACAGGCGCGCAGCTTTACCAAAAAATTCTTGCGGGATCTGATCCATGATCCAGTACTCTCCGGCAATCGAGACCAGCTCGGCAGCCAGGTTGGTACAAAAAATCTGGCAGTTGCGGTCACCGCTGGCACCCGCCAGGGCGCGACCGCGCATCATGCCGTAAATGTGAATATTGCCATCGGCGACCAGTTCAGCGCCGGCGCTGACGCTGCTGGTGATGATCAAATCGGCATCACGCGCATAAATCTGCTGGCCCGAGCGCACCGGGGTGTTCACGATGCGGGTTTTCGTTGCTACCGTTTCGGTTACAGCCGGCAGTGGTTCTGGTATCGGCTGCGGCGCGGCGGCTTGCGGTCTGGCCTCTTTACCTTCTGCCAGCACGGGCAGGCCGGCACGGGCGATCATACGTTTCAGCGCTTCATCTTTGCAGCCGCTTACGCCGACAATGCGTAAACCGGTGGCGAGAACCGCCTGTTGCAACAGTTTCCAGTTAACATCGGCACTTAATGTCGAGACGTTAAGTACCACCGGCGCGTTTTTCAGGAAATCTGGAGCCTGGTCAATCTTGTCCTGGAGTGCCTTGCGAATCACCGCAGGGTCATGGTGATGCAAATGGACGACAGACAGGGTGAAACTGCTACCTTTGAATTCGATTGGCGTTTGCGACATCTGTCCCGACTCAGTCCTGTTTTCACTACCGAAAGCCTGGCGATGATAAAATCATCGTGGAAGCGCTAACGGTGAATATTCGAAGTTCTGCAAGCATGTTATAGTTACAGCTATATTCAGACAAGCCTCAACGCCGGTTAATTCGAGTAAAAAATATGTTTTGTGTGATCTACAGAAGCCCGTTACGTGACCAGACTTATCTCTATGTTGAAAAAAAGGACGATTTCTCGCGCGTTCCGGAAGAATTGCTGAAAGGCTTTGGCAAGCCGCAGCTGGCGATGGTGCTTAAGCTGGCGGGGCGGGACAGGCTGGCTAATGCGGATATCAATAAAGTTAAGCAGGGATTGAGCGAGCAGGGCTATTATTTACAGCTCCCTCCGCCGATTGAAAGTCTCCTCAACATTCATTTACAGGCCGATAAAAAACTTTAACTCGGATTCTTCTGTAAATATAAATCCTGTCGGTGCGATCCTGGCAGGATAATATTGCCCTGATGCTGCGCAAAATTAACGGTGCAGCTTATCTGTTTCACCCCTTTTTAAATTCCCTGCTCAATTTTTTCTCCCGATTTGTACGATTATTCAGCGCTTCAACGCCTGCATTTACGCTTTCTGACAAATTACGCACCCCGGACCGTTAAAAGGATCTTATTATCACGCTATGAGGTTGGCATTTCGATCAACGCATGAGCAAACATCAACCCGCCAGCAGCGCTGGCATCACACCTAACCTGAACAGGGGATGAGCATGTATCAGCATCGTAACTGGCAAGGCGCTCTGTTAGATTTTCCGGTCAGCAAAGTGGTTTGCGTCGGGAGTAATTATGCAAAGCACATTAAAGAGATGGGCAGCGCAACCCCAACCGAACCGGTGATCTTTATCAAGCCGGAAACGGCGCTGTGTGAATTGCGTCAGCCGCTCTCTATTCCCGACGCGTTTGGCGAGGTCCATCATGAAGTTGAACTGGCGGTGCTGATCGGCGCGACACTGAAGCAGGCGACCGATGCGCATGTGGCTAAGGCGATTGCAGGTTATGGCGTGGCGCTGGATCTGACACTGCGTGACCTGCAGGCCGGGCTGAAAAAAGCGGGCCAGCCGTGGGAAAAATCCAAAGGCTTTGATAACGCCTGTCCTGTCTCCGGTTTTATCCCGGTGACGGAATTCAGTGGCGATCCGCAGAACGTCGAGCTTAAATTGCTGGTGAACGGTGAAGTGCGTCAGCACGGCAATACCGAAGACATGATTCATAAAATCCTGCCGCTGATTGCCCACATGAGCCACTACTTTACCCTGCGTGCAGGCGATGTGATTCTGACCGGTACGCCAGAAGGGGTAGGCCCGATGCGCTCGGGTGATCAGCTGGAAGTTTCACTGGCGGGTCACGGCATCAGCACGCGCGTACTCTAAAAACTTGCATCACCGTCGCATAGGCTTTATAAGGTGCGGTTTAGGCACAATCCGGACAAATCATCATGACTGACACCCCTTTCTGGCAACAAAAACGCCTGGCACAAATGAGCGATGAGGAATGGGAATCCTTGTGTGATGGTTGTGGACAGTGTTGCCTGAACAAATTGCAGGACGCCGACACCGATGAGATCTACTTCACCAATGTCGCCTGTGATCAGCTCAATATTAAAACCTGCCAGTGCCGTAACTATGAGCGCCGCTTCGAGCTTGAAGAGGATTGCATCAAGTTAACGCGCGAAAATCTGACGACCTTCAACTGGCTGCCGCGCACCTGCGCCTACCGGCTGCTGGGTGAGGGCAAAGATTTACCCGTATGGCATCCGCTGCGGGCCGGTTCGAAAACAGCGATGCATGCGCAGCGTATTTCGGTGCGGTATATTGCGGTGCGTGAGAGTGAAGTGCGGGACTGGGAAGATCACATCATTGATCGCCCCGATCGCAACGGCTGAGTGCCGCGCTATCAATCGGAACAGAAAAAAGGCTGCCAGTGGCATAATGCTGGTCAGTTAAGCGACAGGTGATAACGCAGTCTGGTCCCGGGCAGGGGCTGGCGGTCCTCGCGCCGCTGCGCGGTTCCTTCACTTCATTCCT
>NZ_JBLWNV010000012.1:0-200787 GCF_048452805.1 Pantoea sp. K16
CCTCTTTCTCAGAAGTTTTTCTCCGGCGGCGCAGTCTCCTGTGCCTCTCAACCCGCTTCCCGTTGCCGGTGTTCCGTGTCGATGGAGGCGCATTATAGGGATCCCGTTTCAGAGCACAACCCTTTTTTTGGATCTTTTATCTGAACGGTTATAAATGATCCAGATTGATGAGATCGCCAGCGATCCAGGCCAGAATTGGCTTGTCAGCTGCCTGAAATCGCATCAGGCTGCATTGAAAACAGAACAAAGGAGAACATGATGACTTCCGCCCTACGTCCATATAAAGACCTTTTCCCGCAAACCGGCCAGCGCGTTATGGTCGATCCAAGCAGTGTTGTGGTCGGTGATGTCATAATGGAGGACGACGTGAGCATCTGGCCGCTGGTTGCGATCAGGGGTGATGTGAATCAGGTCCGCATTGGTGCCCGTACTAATGTACAGGACGGCAGCGTTCTGCACGTTACGCATAAATCAGCGTCTAACCCGCAAGGCTTCCCTCTTATTATTGGCGAGGATGTCACGGTCGGGCATAAAGCGATGTTGCACGGCTGTACCATTGGCGATCGCGTGCTGGTCGGAATGGGATCGATTCTGCTTGATGGCGTAATAGTAGAAGAAGAGGTGATGATTGGTGCCGGAAGTCTGGTGCCGCCAGGTAAAAGACTGGAGAGCGGCTATCTCTATCTGGGTAGTCCGGTCAGGCAGATCAGGCCGCTGAATGACAATGAGAAGGAAGGTTTACGCTATTCTGCTAATAATTATGTCGCCTGGAAAGATGATTACCTGGCGGGAGATAACCAGATCCAGCCCTGAGCATCAATATTATCCTGACGGATAGCCGCTTCAGCCTCATCTTCCAGATCCCAGCGATGGTGCTGAAACAGCGCCATCGCCTCCCCTTCACCAAAACGTGAAGCCAGCGACTTCCTGCTGATTGCACAGGTCAGCCGCATGCCGTTGACCAGCACCGGGAAACAGACCGCGTTCAGTTCAGCATTATAGGTTTCATCATCAGGAAACTGTATCGCCTGATTCATGGCTGCATGGCCTGTTTAAGCTGGGTAATCACCGGCGCGATTTCCGGCATCACACCGTGCCACAGATAGAAGGCATGAGCAGCCTGCCCCACCAGCATGCCCAAACCATCTGCCAGATGAGCCGTGCCCTGCGCCTGACACCAGCGAAGGAAAGGCGTCAGCCCGATTTGATAAAACATGTCATAACAGCGCACATCAGCATGAATGACTGCTGCAGGTAAAGGAGGGGTTTCGCCATTCACACCGCTTGATGTCGCATTAATGATCAGATCAAAGTGCTGATCTGTCAGCTGCTCAAAACCACATGAGCGGATAGTGCCGCTCGCTGCAAACAGGCCAGCCAGCTCTTCCGCCCGCGCGGCGGTACGGTTAACAACAGTGAGTGTCACGCCTGCTGAGAGAAGCGGCAGAATGACCCCACGTGCAGCACCACCCGCCCCCACCAGCAATACCTTGTCACCAGCGTTGATCATCTTCAGCCGTTCAAGATCGCTTAACAGCCCGATACCATCCGTGTTGTCACCCAGGATCTGCCCATCGCTGAGTTTTTTCACCGTGTTTACCGCGCCGGACAGGGCTGCACGTTCGCTGAGCTGATCGGCAAATTCCCATGCCTGCTGTTTAAAAGGTAACGTCACGTTGGCGCCACGGCCTCCCTGTTCGAAAAAGGCAGAGAGCGCCTGAGGAAAACCATCTATCGGGGCACAAATCCGACCATAGCGATGTTCAATGCCCGTCTGTTCAGCGAAAGCCTGATGGATCAGCGGAGATTTACTGTGGTTGATCGGATTACCGAAAACGGCGAATTGATCCATGAATTAGCCCTGACGTATAAGTTCGCCGCTGATGACATCGCGGATTTCAGAGGGATTGAGCCGCCCACCCGTTTTTCCCGACAGAACCGGGAACTGCTCACCAAACTGCTGCTTCACTTCTTCAGCCGTTCGGCAGGGAGGCAGGCCTGACAGATTTGCACTGGTTGAGACCAGCGGTTTACCAAATGCGCGGCAAAGGGCCTGCACATCAGGATGGTCACTGACGCGAATGGCCAGTGAATCAAACTGTCCGGTAAGCCAGCGAGGCGTTTGTGGCGGAACGGGTACGACAAAGGTCACCGGGCCGGGCCAGCATGCAAACATCCGCTCACGTTGTATCACAGACAGTTCCCGAGCGGAGATGTAAGGTTCCAGCTGGGTGTAATCAGCCGCAATCAGGATAAGCCCCTTTTCTACCGGACGCTGTTTCAGCGCCAGTAAAGCCATGACGGCAGATTCACTGTCAGGGTCACAGCCCAGACCAAATACGGCTTCAGTAGGATAGGCGATGACCGCCTGTCGATTCAGCTGCTCTAAGCAGGTTTCAAGTGAATCGGCGAGGTGTTGATTTTCCATGGTCTATGAATTCTCTTCAGCAATGGCTTTGCCACAACTTTTACTGGCGCAAAAGCGTTTGATCCCTTGGGCCGTCTTTTTTTCAACTAATAGCGGATACTGGCAATAAGGACAGATTCCGGCAACGGGTGTCAGATTCACAACAAACTGGCAGGCTGGATAGCGGTCGCAGGAGTGAAACGTTTTGCCGTAACGGGAGCGCCGCTGAACTAACCGGCCTTCATGGCACTGTGGACAGGCCAGCGAGGTTTCATCCGGTTTGTCGATGGTTTCGGTGTATCCGCATTCCGGATAGAGGCTACAGCCAATGAACATGCCAAATCGCCCCTGCCGCAACACTTTATCCGCACCGCATTCGGGACAGGCGTGGCCTTCCAGCACTTTGACCACATGACCATCGGCCTGACCCTTTAAGGGTCGAATGTAGTCGCATGCCGGGTAGTTCGCGCAGCCCAGAAAAGGACCGTGTTTACCGGAGCGGATAACCAGTTCTGCCCCGCAAGCGGGGCAGGGATCCTGTTTACGCACGGTGAAGAGTGCAGCTTTACTCATAGCGATCAATGCATGAAAGGAAATTTAATGCAGCATACCTTCATTGGCGTCGAATAGCAGTTCTTCCATCTGCTGATAGGCATTTTCACATCCGGGAATGTTGAACAACACCATCAGTACCACCCATTTGAGATCCTCCAGGTCAAACTCAGAGGTATCCAGCGCCATAATGCGTTCGATGACCATTTCACGCGTTTCCAGGTTCAGCACCTGAATCTGCTCCAGGAACAGAAGGAAACCACGGCTGTCAGCATCTAAACGTTTGCTCTCTTCATCGGTATAAATACGCATGGAGAGCGGATCATTTGTCAGTAAAATTGGCGCAACCAGTCCTTCCTGATAGTCAGCCAATCTTTCTAACCAGTTCAGCGCACTGTAAATATCTTCACGATGGAACCCGGCATCCGTCAGGTCGTCTGTCAATCTGTCCTGATCAACACCCATTTCTGCTTCGTTGTGGATATATGTCTCAAACAAATACATCAGTACGTCGAACATGGCATGCCCTCCTCAATCGGACATAGCCGCCGGGTACAGCTGCGATCCATCCTGCTAACTCCAGTTCCAGCAACTGAGCTGAGATAACTGGCACAGATTGGCCGGCACGTTCAGCGACAACGTCAACAGGTGTAACATCATCACCTACGTTAGCCAACACATCAGCAAATGGCAATGGAGCATCGTCACTCACCTCAGAATAAATTTCACCGGCCGGTGTCATCGGCAGCCAGTTAAGTGCACTAGCCAGATCTTCCACGATGTTATGGGGATGGGCCACCAGCAGCGCCCCCTGCTGAATCAGCCAGTTTACGCCTTCGCTTAACGGGTTACCGAGCGCGCCAGGTAAGGCATAGACATTACGATTTTGCTCCAGCCCATACCGCGCCGTTACCAGGGAACCACTCTTCAGCGAGGCTTCTACCACCAGCACCCCATGGCTCAGGCCGCTGATGATACGATTACGGCGCGGAAAATTAAGCGGATGCGGCAGGGTCGTCAGCGGAAACTCAGAAACCACCGCCCCACCCTGTTCAACGATCTCTGCGGCAAGATGGGCATGATTGCTGGGATAGAGCTGCTGCAATCCACTACCTAACACGGCCACCGTTTTACCGCCCACGTTGAGTGCTGCCTGATGCGCAACACCATCAATACCCCTTGCCAGTCCGCTGGTAATGGTCAGACCGCTGAGGCTTAAGTGCTGGGTAAACCAGTCGCACCAGTAGCGGCCATAGTGTGAACAGTTTCGGCTGCCCACCACCGCTAACTGTGGTGTGCTGATAAGCGCAGGATCGCCATCAATATAGAGCAGCGGCGGAAAGCGGTTGGTTTCTTTAAGACGGGCAGGATAGGCCGCGTCCAGAGCAGTCACCAGATGATGAGCCGGGCTCTGAGCCAGCCAGGAATAGACTTCTGTAAGATTTTTTTCATTATAATCATCATATTGCTGGCACTGGCTCTCATCTAAGCCAAGCCGGATAAGCTGCTCCCTGTCTGCCTGTCCGGCACCTATTTGCTGCGCCACATCAACCCAGCGTTTTCCTGTCATTCCAGTGACGGCGGCCAGCCGTACAGACTGCGCTATTTTGTCCATCTTCAGCTCCCTGATCGCCCTTGCTTCCTGCCGCAGAATGCTGTCAATCAGGCCTCGAAAAGTCTACAATATAAGGTAGTAATCTTTTCTTAACCGAATACAGATCTGGATATTTATGTCAGTTTTGCAGGTATTACATTTCCCTGACGAGCGTCTTCGCAAAGTTGCTGCGCCCGTTAAAGAAGTTAACGCAGACATTCAGCGTATCGTTGATGATATGTTCGAGACGATGTATGCCGAAGAAGGTATCGGTCTTGCGGCTACGCAGGTCGATATTCATCAGCGCATTATCGTGATTGACGTCTCTGAAAGTCGTGAAGAGCGTTTAGTGCTGATTAACCCTGAGCTGCTGGAAAAAAGTGGTGAAACCGGCATTGAAGAGGGTTGCCTCTCTATTCCGGAACAGCGCGCATTTGTTCCGCGTGCCGAGCGGGTAAAGGTCCGTGCACTGGATCGCGAGGGTAAAAGTTTCGAACTGGAAGCCAGCGAGTTACTGGCCATCTGTATCCAGCATGAGATCGATCATCTGGAAGGCAAACTGTTTATCGATTATCTGTCGCCTTTAAAGCGGCAACGGATCAAAAATAAATTAGAGAAACTGGCGCGTCAGAACGCGCAGGCTTCCTGAGATCTTAATAAGGGATAAACGTGTCTGCCCCGCTAAAAATCATCTTTGCTGGCACACCTGACTTTGCAGCGCGTCATCTTGACGCGCTGCTTGCTTCTGAACATCAGGTTATCGCCGTATTCACCCAACCCGACCGTCCTGCTGGTCGCGGTAACAAATTAACGCCAGGCCCGGTCAAAACGCTGGCGATGGCACATGACATTCCGGTTTATCAGCCTAAGTCACTGCGACCTGAAGAAAATCAGCAACTGGTTGCTGACCTCAAGGCCGATGTGATGGTGGTTGTAGCCTACGGATTAATTCTGCCCAAGGCCGTGCTTGATATGCCACGTCTGGGATGCATCAATGTCCATGGCTCACTGCTGCCACGCTGGCGCGGAGCTGCGCCTATTCAACGTGCGCTCTGGGCTGGCGACAGCGAAACCGGCGTGACCATCATGCAGATGGACGTGGGACTGGATACCGGCGATATGCTGCATAAGCTGGCCTGTCCGATTACTGCCCAGGATACCAGTGCCACGCTGTATGACAAGCTGGCACAGCTTGGCCCACAGGGGCTGCTGGATACGCTGACATTACTGACCACTCAGCAGGCTTCACCTGAAAAACAGGATGAAACGCTGGCCAACTATGCTGAGAAACTCAGTAAAGAGGAGGCACGTCTTGACTGGACACTCTCTGCAGAACAGCTTGAGCGTTGTATTCGCGCTTTTAACCCGTGGCCGATGAGCTTTTTCACCATTGAAGATCAGCCGGTTAAAGTCTGGCAGGCAAGCGTTCTGCCCCACAGCGATCGTGCGCCTGGTGAAATTATCCATGCTGACAAGCATGGCATCCAGGTGGCGACGGCTCAGGGCGTACTGAACCTGCTCCAGTTGCAGCCCGCCGGTAAAAAACCGATGTCGGCTCAGGATCTTCTCAACTCGCGCCGGGAATGGTTTGAACCTGGAACCCTTCTGGACTGACTCTCAGGCCCGGTCCCTCACCGGGCCTTTTGTTTGATGACAAAACCCTATGACTAAATCTATCAACCTGCGTAGCCTCTCGGCTCAACTTATTGAGCGTGTGGTCGACAAGGGCGAATCCCTGAATACGGCATTGCCAGCCGCCCAGAAAAAGCTCTCTGACAAAGATAGCGCATTAGTGCAGGAGATCTGTTTTGGCGTATTGCGCACATTACCGCAGCTGGAAGCGCTGATTGGCAAACTGATGGAGCGTCCACTTACCGGCAAACAGCGGGTTCTGCACTATCTGATCATGGTCGGGCTTTATCAGCTGGAATATACCCGTGTGCCTGCCCATGCCGCACTGGCAGAAACCGTCGCGGGCGCCGAAGTACTGAAGCGCACCAGTATGAAAGGCTTATTAAATGGCGTATTACGCCAGTTTCAGCGTCAGCGGGAAGAGCTGCTCGCCACTGTTCAGGATGGCCCGCAACGCTATCTGCATCCGGGATGGCTGCTAAAGCGTTTACAGCACGCCTGGCCGGAACAATGGCAACAGATTGTCGAAGCAAATAATCTGCGTCCGCCGATGTGGCTGCGGGTTAATCGCCAGCACCACGATCGTGACACGTGGCTGGCTATGCTGGCCGAAAGCGGCAGGAATGCACAGCCTGCTGTCGATGTGCCGGATGCGCTGCGGCTTGACGCCCCTGCCCCGGTCAGCCAGCTACCAGGCTTTGATCAGGGTTGGGTTACCGTGCAGGATTTATCTGCTCAGCGCTGTGCCTTGCTGCTTGAGCCCCAAAACGGCGAACAGATTCTGGATTTATGCGCTGCGCCCGGCGGTAAAACGACCCATATCCTTGAAATCGCGCCTCAGGCCGAAGTTATGGCCGTCGACGTGGATGCGCAGCGTCTTAAACGCGTAAATGAGAATCTGCAGCGACTGGGTATGAAAGCAGACGTGAAACAGGGTGATGGACGAACGCCGCAACAGTGGTGCGGCGATCGTCAGTTTGACCGTATTCTGCTGGATGCGCCCTGCTCTGCTACCGGTGTGATCCGACGCCATCCCGATATTAAGTGGCTGCGTCGCGATCGGGATATCGCCGAGCTGGCAAAGCTTCAGGGTGAAATTCTTGATGCTATCTGGCCGCACCTGAAACCTGGCGGTACACTGATTTATGCCACCTGCTCCATCCTGCCTGAAGAGAATCATCAGCAGATAGATGCTTTCCTGCAGCGCCAGCATGATGCGCAGGCTGAGCCCCTCGGAGATGCGCCCGCGAACGGCTTACAGGTATTCCCGGAAGCCGAGGGCGGAGATGGTTTCTTCTACGCTAAGCTGATAAAAAAATCGGGTACAAACTGAAATGAGTATTGATAAGCGATGAAAATAATCATTCTGGGCGCAGGACAGGTTGGCGGAACCCTGGCAGAAAATCTGGTGGGTGAAAACAACGATATCACGGTGGTTGATACCGACTCTTCACGCCTGCGTCACCTGCAGGATAAGTTCGATCTTCGCGTCGTGCAGGGTCATGGTTCTCATCCACGCATTTTACGTGAGGCGGGTGCAGAAGATGCCGACATGCTGGTTGCCGTAACCAACTCCGATGAAACCAACATGATTGCCTGTCAGATTGCTTATTCGCTTTTCAATACGCCGAATCGCATCGCCCGTATTCGCGCAGCCGACTATCTGCGTGATGCGGACAAGTTATTTATTCCTGAAGCGGTGCCTATCGATCACCTGATCTCGCCTGAACAGCTGGTGATCGACAATATCTATCGTTTAATCCAGTACCCTGGCGCATTGCAGGTCGTCAACTTTGCTGAAGGCAAAGTCAGCCTCGCCGTGGTGAAAGCTTATTATGGCGGGCCACTGGTAGGAAATCCGCTGTCGATCATGCGTGAGCATATGCCACACATTGATACCCGCGTAGCCGCTATATTTCGTCAGGATCGCCCCATTCGCCCGCAGGGTTCAACCATCGTAGAAGCGGGTGATGAAGTCTTTTTCATTGCAGCCAGTCAGAACATTCGTGCGGTAATGAGTGAAATGCAGCGGCTGGAGAAACCTTATAAACGGATTATGCTGGTAGGTGGCGGTAATATCGGTTTCGGTCTGGCACAAAAACTTGAGAAAAATTACAGCGTGAAGCTGATTGAACGTAACCCCCAGCGCGCAGCAGAACTGGCAGAGCATCTTCACGACACAGTCGTCTTTTATGGCGATGCGTCAGATCAGGAACTTCTCGCTGAAGAACATGTTGATCAGGTTGATCTCTTTATCGCCGTCACCAATGATGATGAAGCCAATATTATGTCAGCCATGCTGGCAAAAAAGATGGGGGCGAAGAAGGTTATGGTGCTGATTCAGCGCCGCGCCTACGTCGATCTGGTACAAGGCAGCGTTATCGATATCGCTATTTCACCTCAGCAGGCCACGATTTCTGCCCTGCTGGGTCATGTGCGCAAAGCGGATATCGTGGGCGTTTCATCGCTACGACGCGGTATTGCAGAAGCGATCGAAGCGATAGCGCACGGAGACGAATCAACTTCACGCGTGGTCGGCCGCTCCATTGATGATATCAAACTACCGCCAGGCACCATTATTGGCGCAGTGGTTCGTGGAGACGATGTGATGATTGCCAATGATAACCTGCGAATTGAACAAGGTGATCATGTCATCATGTTCCTGACCGACAAGAAGTTTGTATCAGATGTGGAACGTCTCTTCCAGCCGAGTCCATTTTTCCTGTAAATGCCGCGTTTATAGGCGAACAGAACACAAGGAATGCAAAACTGCCGCTTAATTCGCTGTGTTGATGGCAAAACCAGTAGGGTTTGTTAGACTTTATGGCATTGGCTTGGGCAAGGAGATAAGTATGAGTTTAATCAAAGAGTTTCGCGATTTCGCAATGCGCGGCAATGTGATGGATTTAGCCGTCGGTGTCATCATCGGTGCTGCATTCGGTAAAATTGTTTCATCGTTAGTCGCCAACATCATTATGCCGCCTTTAGGCTTACTGATTGGTGGTGTCGATTTTAAATCATTCGCCTGGGTACTTAAGCCTGCAGTTGGTGATGCTCCAGCCGTTGTAATGCAGTACGGTATCTTCCTTCAGACCATCTTCGATTTCGTCATCATCGCTTTCGCAATCTTTATGGCGATCAAGTTAATGAATCGTCTGTACAAGAAAAAGGAAGTAGAGAAGCCAGTGGCTAAACCGTCAAACGAAGAAGTTCTGCTGACTGAAATCCGCGATCTGCTGAAACAGCAGAATACCCGGGTCTAGTTAATAAGCCGCCGCACAGGCGGTTTTTTTAACCGTAAAAGCAGAAGGGCAGTGATAAGACGCTTTCTTATCACTGCCCTCCCATCCAGTCCCCTTGCCATGTTTCTCTTTCCGCTTAAAACTACCTTTACCCTTTTGCTTCTGCTCGATGCGTTGCCGAAATAGCGGGTCGTGTAACAGAGCCTGAATCGCGTTATCGCGGATTTGCCCTTTGGTGTGCTGATATTTACTCATGACGCCTCCTGTTGAGATGGTCTGATACTCTATTCCTTTGCAGCAAAATAACAATATGCTTATTTGCTCGAAGCCTCTCCCCGCTCCAGCGCCTCAAGAATTGAGCACGAAATGCTACTGTGACTGTCACCACAACAGGCATCGGAAAGGTGTCGCAGAGAACGCTGCATCGTTTCTAATTCTGCGATCATCTGAGCAACTTCGCTCAGCCGTTTTTCAACGATCGCTTTTGATTCCTGACAGGTGTGGTGCGCAGGATCAACCCGGATCGAAAGTAGCTCTCTGATCGCTTCCAGACTGAAACCCAGTTTACGACCATAACGAATAAATTTCAGACGCTGAAGATCGCCCTCGCTGTAAAGGCGAAAACCACCTTCCGTCCGACCATCATGATCCATCATCTGCTGCTTTTCATAAAAACGGATAGTGTCTGGCGTCACCTCCGCAAGCTTAGCTAACTGACCGATGCGAAACATTTACTCCTCCTCGCGGAAACGATGCTGAATAGCAGTGGAATAACTGCCATGGAGAAAATCGGTACTGATACCCGCCTGGCGTAATCTTAGCTCCAGCACCTGAAGCCGATGGCAATGATCCTGATAATTTTGATCCGCAGGATCGAGGTTGCGAATAAGATCGTTAACTTCCATGGCTTCACGTCTGAGCTCAAGCTCCGGCGGCAGAAAGCCCGCATTTTTCAGTAAACGGTAGCCCGCTCTTAACTCAGGCGGAACATGACTGTCATCATCCAGCTGCAGCGGCTTACCAGAGCCGGGAAGATTACTCAGCTCGCCTTTTTCCAGCGCCGCTTTGATGTGCTGTTCAGCAAGTTCATCAACCAGCCACATAGTTAGCTCCTTTGAACATGAAAAGAGTAAGCTCTAAGGTAGTAAATTTCAGGCAATAAAAAACCCGCCGAAGCGGGTTTTTTACGTTGCTACAGATTACTCTGCGGCTGCTTCTGCTTGAGCTTCTGGACGATCAACCAGCTCGATGTAAGCCATCGGAGCGTTGTCACCAGCACGGAAGCCACACTTCAGAATACGAGTGTAACCACCGGCACGGCTCGCGAAACGCGGGCCCAGCTCATTAAACAGTTTTGCCACGATCTCGTTATCACGAGTACGGGCGAATGCCAGACGACGATTAGCTACGCTGTCGGTCTTGGCAAGAGTAATCAGCGGCTCAACTACGCGACGCAGTTCTTTGGCTTTCGGCAGAGTCGTTTTGATGATCTCATGACGAACCAGAGAACCGGCCATGTTGCGGAACATAGCCTGACGATGGCTGCTGTTGCGGTTCAGTTGACGACCACTCTTACGATGGCGCATGACCTTATCCTTCTCAGTGAAACCTTAACCTGTGATCTGATTATTCATCAGCAATGCTTGCTGGCGGCCAGTTCTCGAGGCGCATGCCCAGAGAAAGACCACGCGAAGCCAGCACATCTTTAATCTCGGTAAGAGATTTTTTACCAAGGTTAGGCGTTTTAAGCAGCTCAACCTCGGTACGCTGTACCAGATCACCGATGTAGTGGATAGCTTCTGCCTTAAGGCAGTTAGCAGAGCGGACAGTCAATTCCAGATCGTCAACAGGGCGCAGCAGGATCGGATCGAATTCTGGTTTCTCTTCTTTAACTTCCGGCTGACGTACATCACGTAAGTCAACGAAAGCTTCAAGTTGTTCTGCCAGAATGGTTGCCGCACGACGAATCGCCTCTTCAGGATCGATTGTGCCGTTGGTTTCCATTTCGATGACCAGCTTGTCCAGGTCGGTGCGCTGCTCTACACGCGCTGCTTCAACATTGTAGGCGATACGGTCTACAGGGCTGTAGCAAGCGTCAACTAACAGGCGGCCGATTGGGCGCTCATCTTCTTCCGAATGAATTCGGGCAGAAGCCGGCACATAGCCACGACCACGCTGAACTTTGATACGCATGCTGATAGCAGCGTTCTCATCGGTCAGATGGCAAATGACATGCTGAGGCTTGACGATTTCGACATCACCATCATGGGTAATGTCGGCTGCAGTCACAGGGCCAATGCCAGATTTATTCAAGGTCAGAATAACTTCATCTTTCCCCTGAACTCTTACCGCCAGCCCTTTCAGGTTGAGCAGGATTTCCAGGATATCTTCCTGTACTCCCTCTTTGGTGCTGTACTCATGAAGTACACCATCAATTTCAACCTCGGTCACCGCGCAACCCGGCATGGATGAAAGCAGAATACGGCGCAGTGCGTTACCAAGAGTATGGCCAAAGCCACGCTCTAAAGGCTCAAGGGTCACCTTGGCGTGCGTCGAACTCACTTGCTCGATATCTACCAGGCGCGGTTTTAGAAACTCTGTCACAGAACCCTGCATTGTGTCCTCTCTTTGGTACTAAGCCTTACTTGGAGTAAAGCTCGACGATCAGGTGTTCGTTAATGTCCGCAGACAGATCAGTACGTTCAGGAATACGCTTGAACACACCTTCCATCTTAGTCGCATCAACTTCCAGCCAGGTTGGCTTTTCACGCTGCTCAGCCAGCTCCAGAGCGGCCTTCACGCGAGATTGCTTTTTGGCTTTCTCACGGATGCTAACGACATCATTCGGAGATACCTGATAAGAAGCGATGTTAACAACGCGGCCATTTACCAGAACAGACTTATGGCTGACCAGCTGACGTGCTTCTGCACGAGTGGCACCAAAGCCCATACGATAAACTACGTTGTCCAGACGACCTTCCAGCAGAGCCAACAGGTTTTCACCGGTGTTGCCTTTCAGACGAGCTGCTTCTTTATAATAGTTACGGAACTGACGCTCCAGCACGCCGTAGATACGACGAACTTTTTGCTTTTCACGTAACTGACCGCCGTAATCAGACAGACGCGGTTTACGCGCACCATGCTGACCAGGGGCTTGTTCAATCTTACACTTGGAATCAATCGCGCGAACGCCAGACTTAAGGAATAAGTCAGTGCCCTCACGACGGCTCAGCTTGAGCTTAGGACCCAAATATCTTGCCATTTTCTTTCTCCAACTATCCTAAAAAAACGGGCGTTATACGCGACGTTTTTTCGGCGGACGACAACCGTTATGAGGGATCGGAGTCACATCAGTAATATTAGTGATGCGGAAACCAGCGGCGTTCAAAGCACGAATCGTAGATTCGCGACCTGGACCCGGACCCTTTACCATAACTTCCAGGTTCTTAATTCCGTAATCTTTTACCGCTTCTGCACAGCGCTCTGCAGCGACCTGAGCAGCAAACGGAGTGGATTTACGTGAACCGCGGAAACCGGAACCACCGGCGGTTGCCCAACCCAGTGCGTTACCCTGACGATCAGTAATGGTAACGATGGTGTTGTTAAAAGAAGCATGGACATGAGCCACGCCATCTGAGACTTGTTTTCTTACACGCTTACGTGCACGAACTGGTGCCTTTGCCATTATTTACTCACCCCGATTATTTCTTGATCGGTTTACGCGGACCCTTACGGGTACGTGCGTTGGTCTTAGTACGCTGACCGCGAACCGGAAGACCACGACGATGGCGCAAACCACGGTAGCAACCAAGGTCCATAAGACGCTTGATGCTCAGGGTGATTTCACGGCGCAGATCACCTTCTACAACGAATTTCGCAACTGCATCACGCAGCTGATCAATTTGTTCTTCAGACAGCTCACTGATCTTAACATTTTCAGCAATACCCGTTGAAGCGCAGATGGCTTTAGAACGAGTTTTACCGATACCGAAGATCGAAGTTAATGCGATAACGGTATGTTTTTGATCAGGAATGTTAATGCCTGCTATACGGGCCACTATGCACTCCTATAATTAAACAAGCACGTCCCATGCTGAAAAGCCCGTTTTCAGGATACTCAAATGGAAACGCACTGACATACAAAAGATTGGCTGGCTAATCTAGCCAGCTCAACCCGACTTTGCAAGAAAAATATGTGACAAAATCAGCCTTGGCGCTGTTTATGCTTTGGCTCGGCGCTGCAGATCACACGGACGACACCGTCGCGACGAATGATTTTGCAGTTACGACATAATCTCTTGACGGAAGCACGAACTTTCATTTTTACTCTCCGTAACTTCTCAACCAACTGAATTAACGGCCGTAGCCTTTCAGGTTAGCTTTCTTCAGTGCCGACTCGTACTGACTTGACATCATCAGAGTTTGCACTTGAGCCATAAAGTCCATGATGACGACAACTACGATAAGCAGTGAAGTACCGCCAAAGTAGAAGGGAACCTTCATCGCATCACGCATGAACTCCGGGATAAGGCAGATAAACGTAATGTAGAGAGCGCCGATTAAGGTCAATCGCGTCATTACTTTATCAATATACTTCGCCGTTTGCTCTCCCGGACGAATTCCCGGTACGAATGCACCAGACTTCTTCAGGTTATCTGCTGTTTCACGTGGGTTGAAAACCAACGCCGTATAGAAGAAACAGAAGAAGATGATTGCAGTCGCATAGAGTAGCACATAAAGCGGCTGTCCTGGCTGCAAATACAGCGAAATTGTTGTCAGCCAGTTCCAACCGGTACCGCCCCCAAACCACGATGCAATCGTTGCCGGGAACAGAATAATGCTGGAAGCAAAGATGGCTGGAATGACGCCTGCCATGTTCACTTTCAACGGTAAATGTGTGCTCTGTGCAGCGTAAACGCGACGACCTTGCTGACGTTTTGCGTAGTTCACCACAATGCGGCGTTGACCACGTTCAACAAAGATAACAAAGAAGGTCACTGCGAATACGAGTACTGCAACCAACAGCAACAGAAGGAAGTGCAGGTCGCCTTGCCGCGCTTGCTCGATGGTATGGCCAATGGCCGGCGGGAGACCCGCAACGATACCTGCGAAGATAATGATCGAAATACCGTTACCGATACCACGCTCAGTAATCTGTTCGCCCAGCCACATCAGGAACATCGTTCCTGAGACCAGACTCACAACAGCGGTAAAGTAGAAAGCAAAGCCTGGATTCATTACCAGGCCTTGCATCCCTGGCATATTCGGCAGACCGGTAGCAATACCGATCGACTGAAATATGGCCAATACCAACGTACCGTATCGGGTGTACTGGCTAATCTTACGACGGCCAGCCTCCCCTTCTTTCTTAATTTCCGCTAACGCTGGATGAACCACCGTTAATAACTGGATGATAATCGATGCCGAAATATACGGCATGATGCCCAGTGCGAAAATAGAAGCACGGCTCAGAGCACCACCAGAGAACATGTTAAACATTTCAATGATGGTGCCACGCTGTTGCTCAAGCAGTTTGGCAAGTACAGTGGCATCAATACCAGGGATTGGAATAAAAGAGCCAATACGGAAGACAATGAGTGCGCCGATTACAAACAGCAGTCTGCGTTTCAGCTCACCAAAGCCACCCTTGGCACTTTGAAAATCTAATCCCGGTTGTTTAGCCATCTGCTACTTATTCCTCGATTTTACCGCCAGCAGCTTCGATTGCAGCACGTGCACCTTTGGTGACACGCAGACCGCGAACCGTTACCGGTGTAGAAACTTCACCAGACAGAATTACTTTAACGAATTCAATCTGAACACCGACAATGTTGGCTGCTTTCAGCGCGTTCAGGTCGACGATACCGCCTTCAACTTTCGCCAGATCAGACAGACGAATCTCTGTGGTGATCATTGCTTTGCGAGAGGTGAAACCGAACTTCGGCAGACGACGGTACAGAGGCATCTGACCACCTTCGAAACCGCGACGTACGCCACCGCCAGAACGTGAGTTCTGACCTTTGTGACCACGACCACCGGTTTTTCCGAGGCCAGAACCGATACCACGACCCAGACGCTTGGTAGCGTGCTTAGACCCTTCGGCCGGAGACAGAGTATTTAAACGCATCTCTTACTCCTCCACTTTAACCATATAGGAAACCGCGTTAACCATACCGCGTACTGCAGGCGTGTCTTCACGCTCAACGGTGTGGCCAATACGACGCAGACCCAGGCCAACCAGAGTGGCTTTATGCTTAGGCAAGCGGCCGATTGAACTACGGGTTTGAGTGATTTTAATAGTCTTAGCCATCGTGATTACCCCAGAATTTCTTCAACGGATTTACCACGCTTAGCAGCGACCATTTCCGGAGATTTCATATTGCCCAGGCCGTCGATAGTTGCACGAACCACGTTAATCGGGTTAGTAGAACCATAGGCTTTTGCCAGTACGTTATGAACTCCAGCGACTTCCAGAACGGCGCGCATTGCACCACCGGCAATAATACCGGTACCTTCTGAAGCCGGCTGCATGAACACGCGGGAACCCGTGTGTGCACCTTTAACTGGGTGCTGCAGGGTGCCGTTGGTCAGCGCGACGTTAACCATGTTGCGACGGGCTTTCTCCATCGCTTTCTGGATCGCTGCTGGAACTTCACGCGCTTTACCGTAACCAAAACCTACGCGACCATTACCATCGCCTACCACAGTCAGTGCTGTGAAGGAGAAGATACGACCACCTTTAACAGTTTTAGAAACACGGTTTACCGCGATCAGTTTTTCCTGCAGTTCGCCAGCTTGTTTCTCGATGTGTGCCATCTTAGACCTCTACCTTAGAACTGAAGGCCAGCTTCACGGGCAGCATCTGCCAGTGCCTGGACGCGACCATGATATTGGAAACCGGAACGGTCGAAAGAAACACCAGTGATGCCTTTTTCGATTGCGCGTTCTGCGATAGCTTTACCTACTGCAGCTGCGGCTTCTTTATTACCGGTATACTTCAGTTGTTCAGTGATAGCTTTTTCTACAGTAGAAGCAGCGACCAGAACTTCGGAACCGTTCGGGGCGATTACCTGTGCGTAAATATGACGCGGGGTACGATGTACCACCAGGCGAGTAGCACCCAGCTCTTTGAGCTTGCGACGTGCACGGGTCGCACGACGGATACGAGCAGATTTCTTATCCATAGTGTTACCTTACTTCTTCTTAGCCTCTTTGGTACGCACGACTTCGTCGGCGTAACGGACACCCTTGCCTTTATAAGGCTCAGGACGACGGTAGGCGCGCAAGTCCGCTGCAACCTGACCAATCAGCTGTTTATCAGCGCCTTTCAGCACGATCTCAGTCTGAGTTGGACATTCTGCAGTGATACCCGCGGGCAGCTGGTGATCGACTGGATGAGAAAAGCCCAGAGACAGGTTAACCACGTCGCCTTTAACGGCTGCACGATAACCTACACCAACCAGCTGCAGCTTCTTAGTGAAGCCTTCGGTAACACCGATTACCATTGCGTTCAGCAGCGCGCGAGAAGTACCCGCCTGCGCCCAGCCGTCAACGAAACCTTCGCGCGGAGCGAAAGTCAGAGCGTTGTCAGCATGCTTAACTTCAACAGCATCATTGATAGTACGAGTCAGCTCGCCGTTTTTACCTTTAATCGAAATTACCTGACCGTTGAGTTTTACCTCTACGCCGGCAGGAACAACGACAGGTGCTTTAGCAACACGAGACATATGTATCCTCCGATTACGCTACGTAGCAGATAATTTCGCCACCAAGACCTGCCTGGCGCGCTGCACGATCAGTCATGACACCTTTAGATGTAGAAACTACAGCGATGCCCATACCAGCCATTACCTTTGGCAGCTCATCTTTTTTCTTATAGATGCGCAGACCAGGACGGCTTACTCGCTGAATGCTTTCTACAACAGCTTTGCCCTGGAAATACTTGAGAGTAAGTTCCAGTTCCAGCTTGATGTCGCCTTCGATTTTGAAATCTTCAATATATCCTTCTTCCTTCAGAACGTTGGCAATTGCCAATTTCAGCTTGGAGGAAGGCATGGTGACCGCAACTTTGTTTGCGGCCTGACCGTTACGGATACGGGTCAGCATATCCGCGATCGGATCTTGCATGCTCATCTGTGTTACTCCCGTGATTCAATTGGTGACAATTACCAGCTAGCCTTTTTCAGGCCCGGGATTTCACCGCGCATGGCGGCTTCGCGGACCTTGATACGGCTCAACCCAAACTTCCGCAGGAAACCGTGCGGACGACCTGTTTGACGGCAGCGGTTACGCTGACGCGAAGGGCTGGAATCACGCGGCAGACTCTGCAGCTTCAGAACAGCATCCCAACGATCTTCGTCGGAAGCGTTCACATCAGAGATGATCGCTTTCAGTTCAGCGCGTTTAGCGAAGAATTTGTCTGCTAATTTTGCACGCTTAACTTCGCGTGCTTTCATAGATTGCTTAGCCATTAAGTAACCCTACCTTACTTACGGAACGGGAAGTCAAAGGCAGCCAGCAGAGCACGGCCTTCATCATCAGATTTCGCAGTAGTGGTAATGGTGATATCCAAACCACGAACGCGATCGACTTTGTCGTAGTCGATTTCTGGGAAGATGATCTGCTCACGTACACCCATGCTGTAGTTGCCACGACCATCGAATGACTTAGCGGACAAGCCACGGAAGTCACGGATACGTGGAACAGCAATGGTGACCAGACGCTCAAAGAACTCCCACATGCGCTCGCCACGCAGAGTTACTTTACAGCCGATCGGATAGCCCTGACGGATTTTGAAGCCTGCAACTGATTTGCGTGCTTTGGTGACCAGCGGTTTTTGACCGGAGATTGCTGCCAGGTCAGCTGCTGCGTTATCCAGCAGTTTCTTGTCAGCGATCGCTTCACCAACACCCATGTTCAGGGTGATCTTCTCGACCCGAGGGACTTGCATGACAGAATTGTAGCCAAACTCTGTCATGAGTTTCTGGACTACTTCGTCTTTGTAGTAATCATGCAGTTTCGCCATCGTACTACTCCAAATTACTTGATAGTTTCGCTGTTAGACTTGAAGAAACGGACTTTTTTGCCGTCTTCGAATCTAAAGCCTACACGGTCAGCCTTACCAGTTGCCGCGTTGAACAGTGCAACGTTAGAAACCTGAATAGCAGCTTCTTTTTCAACGATGCCACCTGGTTGGTTCAGAGCCGGAACCGGCTTCTGATGTTTCTTCACCAGGTTGATACCTTCAACGATGACCTTACCAGAAGACAGGACATTCTTAACTTTACCGCGCTTACCTTTATCTTTACCGGTTAACACGATAACTTCGTCGTTACGACGGATTTTAGCTGCCATTGTTCGCTCCTTAGAGTACTTCTGGTGCCAGAGAGATAATTTTCATGAACTTTTCAGTACGAAGTTCACGAGTTACCGGCCCAAAAATACGCGTACCGATAGGCTGCTCACTGTTATTGTTCAGAATAACGCATGCATTACCATCGAAGCGAATGACAGAACCGTCCGGGCGACGAACACCCTTCCTGGTGCGCACCACTACCGCCTTCAGGACATCACCTTTTTTGACTTTACCACGCGGAATTGCTTCCTTGATGGTAACTTTGATGATGTCACCGACGCCTGCGTAGCGACGGTGCGAGCCACCCAGAACCTTGATACACATTACGCGACGTGCACCGGAGTTGTCGGCGACGTTCAGCATAGTCTGTTCTTGGATCATTTTAGTGCTCCGCTAATGTCAACTACTACTTCGGGACCTAAACCTCAGGTCGTTAGAAAGCCCCATAATTGAGGGCGCGGCATTGTAACACCGGTTCTCACAGATGGGTAGAAAAAATAAACGGCTCTCAATCGAGCCGCTGATTTCCCCTGATGACAGGGAGGGCGTATTCTAGGGAATAGTGCGAACAGTAGCAAATGTAATCTGCCTTATTTTTCGTCGCCTCCCAAATAAAGTGCCCTTCTGACTCAACCAGCCAGTTTCCTGGCCAGTTGGTTATGCTGACGCAACACGGCTGGCAGTTCAATTCCGGCCACTTGTCCGTCCCGTACCCGGACTTTTCCGTTAATGATGCTATAGGCAACCTGTCCCGGATTACAGAACACCAGGGCGGCGACAGGATCGTGCCCTGCCCCGGCAAGTCCAATTCGATTCAGGTCAAAAATGGCCAGATCGGCCATCATGCCCGGCGCAATGTTGCCCACATCATCGCGGTTTAGCACCTTTGCTCCACCCAGCGTCGCCAGTTCCAGTGCCTGACGTGCCGTCATCGCATCCGGGCCGAAGCCAACGCGTTGCAGCAGCATCGCCTGACGAACCTCGGCCATCATGTCTGAGCTGTCATTGGAGGCTGAGCCATCCACACCCATACCCACGTGTACGCCGGCATCACACATATGGCGTATCGGCGCAATACCGGAACCGAGACGCATGTTCGAGCAGGGACAATGCGCGACGCCGGTACCGGTACGTGCAAAGAGTTCTATGCCATGCTGATCCAGTTTGACGCAGTGTGCATGCCAGACATCCGGTCCTACCCAGCCGAGGTCTTCAACATACTGTGCTGGCGTCATATTGAATTTTTCACGGCTATAACGGATATCGCTGTCGTTCTCCGCCAGATGGGTATGCATAGAGACATTGAAGCTGCGTGCCATCGCTGCGGATTGCTTCATCAGCTCACGGCTGACTGAAAACGGCGAACATGGCGCAACCACGATGCGTAACATCGAACCGTGGCTGTCATCATGGTAGCGCTCAATCACACGCTGCGTATCTTTAAGAATGGCGGCTTCATCCTCTACCAGTGCATCGGGTGGTAAGCCACCCAGGGACTTACCGACGCTCATGCTGCCCCGGCTAGCATGGAAACGCATGCCCATTAAGGCTGCAGCCTCAATACTGTCGTCAAGCTTACAGCCATTCGGGTAGACGTAGAGATGGTCACTGGTGGTGGTGCAGCCGGAGAGCATTAACTCGGCCATGGAGATCTGTGTTGAGATATGAATCATCTCAGGCGTCAGATTCTGCCACAGTGGATAGAGGTGGGTCAGCCAGTTAAAGAGCTCGCCGTTTTGCACTGCAGGAATAGCGCGGGTCAGGCTCTGATACATGTGGTGATGCGTATTGATCAGGCCAGGGATGACAATATGTCCTCGCAGATCGATGATCTCATCCGCGCTATCAGGTAACGAGCGTGCTTCCCCGACTGCAACGATCTTATTTCCTTTTATCAGAATAGAGGCGTTACCTATTTCCCGACGGTCAGCATCCATGCAGACCACACATTCAGCATTCTTCAGTAACAGAGTTCGTTCCATGCTATTGCCTGTGGGTAGTGGTTGTGTGTTACCCGATAATAGCGGCAAGCTTTTGGCAGAGCTAATCGCAGGTAACGCAGCTAACAGTGGCAATTTTAACAGTGACCGGCGTAAGCGGTCATGACTCTCCATTTTCACGGCACATTTCCTTGTACAGTTATGATAACCCCGGCGTTTATAGCCTGGCGTTTTCAGGCCACCTCGCCTGAAGAGAGGCAGCTTAATCCCTGCAAATCCCTGAATTTGTGAGCACCATCAAATCCGTATTGCCACGGGCACAAATGGATCAAGCCCGAATCGCAGGCAAAAAAAAACCCCCTGCCGAAGCAGAGGGTTTCCTCAGAAAAAACGATTCTTATTACAGAACAGCTTTCTCGATTACGCGAACCAGGGTCCAGGATTTAGTCTTGGACAGTGGACGGCATTCGCGGATTTCTACCACGTCACCAATTCCACATTCATTGTTCTCGTCATGGATGTGCAGCTTGGTCGTACGTTTAATGAATTTGCCGTAGATCGGGTGTTTCACGAAACGTTCGATAGCAACAACTGCAGATTTCTGCATTTTGTCACTTACTACACGACCCTGCAGAGTACGGATTTTATCGGTCATTACGAACCCGCCTTCTCAGTCAGTAAAGTCTTAACGCGTGCAACATCACGGCGAACCTGTTTCAGCAGATGAGTCTGCTGCAGTTGGCCAGATGCTGCCTGCATGCGCAGGTTAAATTGCTCACGCAGCAGATTAAGCAGCTCAGTGTTCAGCTCTTCAACGCTTTTTTCACGCAGCTCAGTTGCTTTCATTACATCACCGTCTTAGTTACAAAGGTGGTTTTGATAGGCAGTTTTGCTGCTGCCAGCTTGAATGCTTCACGGGCCAGCTCTTCTGGTACGCCGTCCATTTCATACAGGACTTTACCAGGCTGGATCAGGGCAACCCAATACTCTACGTTACCCTTACCTTTACCCATACGCACTTCCAGCGGCTTCTCGGTGATCGGTTTGTCCGGGAATACTCGGATCCAGATCTTACCTTGACGCTTAACTGCACGGGTCATAGCACGACGTGCTGCTTCGATCTGACGAGCAGTCAGACGACCACGGCCAACAGCTTTCAGACCGAAAGTACCGAAGCTGACATCCGTACCCGCAGCCAGACCGCGGTTACGGCCTTTGTGCACTTTACGGAATTTCGTACGCTTTGGTTGTAACATCAGCGACTCTCCTTACTTACGGCCTTTACGCTGCTGCTTTTTAGGTTGAGCAGCCGGTTCCGGTTGTTCAACAGCAGCCATACCACCCAGGATCTCACCTTTGAAGATCCATACCTTAACGCCGATTACACCATAAGTGGTGTGCGCTTCAGAGGTGTTGTAGTCAATGTCAGCACGCAGTGTGTGCAATGGCACGCGACCTTCACGATACCATTCGGTACGTGCGATCTCGGCGCCACCCAGACGGCCGCTAACTTCGACTTTAATACCCTTCGCGCCAAGACGCATGGCGTTCTGAACTGCACGCTTCATAGCACGACGGAACATCACACGACGCTCCAGCTGTGAAGTGATGCTGTCAGCTACCAGTTTCGCGTCCAGTTCCGGCTTGCGGACTTCGGCGATATTAATCTGTGCAGGAACGCCAGCGATATTCGCGACGACCGTGCGCAGTTTTTCTACATCTTCGCCTTTCTTACCGATAACGATGCCCGGACGAGCGGTGTGAATAGTCACACGGATGCTCTTCGCTGGACGCTCGATAACGATACGAGAGACAGATGCTTTAGCCAGTTCTTTAGTCAAAAACTGACGTACTTTAAAATCGCTGTCCAGGTTGTCAGCGAATTCTTTGGTGTTCGCAAACCAGGTAGAGTTCCATGGTTTTACAATACCCAGGCGAATACCATTAGGATGTACTTTCTGACCCATTGCTAGTCTCCAGAGTCTCAGCGATCGGACACAACCACAGTAATGTGGCTGGTGCGCTTCAGGATGCGATCTGCACGACCTTTGGCACGCGGCATAATGCGTTTCATGGTCGGACCTTCATCAACGAAAATTTTCGTGATTTTCAGATCGTCGATATCAGCGCCATCGTTGTGTTCGGCGTTAGCAATGGCAGATTCCAGAACTTTTTTGACCAGTACAGCCGCTTTCTTATTGGTGTAGGTCAAAATGTCCAGTGCCTGCGACACTTTCTTACCGCGAATCAGGTCAGCAACAAGGCGAACCTTCTGAGCAGAAGAACGAGCGTGGCGATGTTGAGCTAAAGTTTCCATCTCTTCCTCCTACTTATTTCTTCTTGGCTTTTTTATCAGCCGCGTGACCGCGATAAGTACGTGTCGGCGCGAATTCACCCAGTTTGTGACCAACCATTTCGTCGGAAACAAAGACAGGAACGTGCTGACGACCATTATGGACAGCGATGGTCAAACCGATCATGTTAGGAAAGATCGTTGAACGACGGGACCAAGTGCGCAAAGGCTTCTTGTCACCGCTTTCCACCGCTTTCTCTACCTTCTTCAGCAAGTGCAGGTCAATAAAAGGACCTTTCTTGAGAGAACGTGGCATGGCTTATCCTCTAATATTATTTGCTACGGCGACGTACGATAAACTTATCGGTACGCTTGTTGCTACGGGTCTTCTTACCTTTGGTCTGAACGCCCCACGGAGTTACCGGGTGCTTACCAAAGTTACGACCTTCACCACCACCGTGCGGGTGATCAACTGGGTTCATCGCGGTACCACGAACGGTAGGACGAACACCACGCCAACGGGCTGCACCAGCTTTACCCAGAACGCGCAGCATATGCTCAGCGTTGCCGACTTCGCCCAGTGTTGCGCGGCAGTCAGACTCGACTTTACGCATTTCACCTGAACGCAGACGCAGGGTAACGTAAGAACCTTCACGCGCAACGATCTGCACGTAAGCACCGGCTGAGCGAGCAATCTGACCGCCTTTGCCTGGTTTCATTTCTACGTTATGCACGGTTGAACCCACCGGGATGTTACGCATCGGCAGAGTGTTACCTGCTTTAATCGCAGCATCAACGCCAGATTGGATCTGGTCGCCGGCTTTCAGGCCTTTAGGGGCCAGGATGTAACGGCGTTCGCCGTCTTTGTACAGAACCAGTGCGATGTTCGCAGAGCGGTTCGGATCGTACTCAAGACGTTCAACAACTGCCGGGATACCGTCTTTGTTGCGTTTGAAGTCAACAATACGATAAGCCTGCTTGTGACCACCACCGATATGACGGGTAGTGATACGACCATTGTTGTTACGGCCACCGGATTTGCTGTTTTTTTCTACCAGCGGGGCAAATGGTTTGCCCTTGTGCAGCTCCGCGTTTACCACTTTAACTACATGGCGACGACCCGGAGATGTCGGTTTACATTTAACAACTGCCATTGTCTTTCTCCTCCGACTTACTCAGCGCCGCCAGCGAAGTCCAGATTCTGGCCTTCTTTCAGGGTGACGTAAGCTTTTTTCCAGTCGCTACGACGACCGATACGCTGTCCTTGACGCTTAACTTTGCCCTTAACTACCAGGGTGTTTACGTCTTTAACTTCTACTTCGAACAGTTTCTCAACAGCAGCAACGATCTCTGCTTTGGTCGCGTCATTAGCAACTTTGAGAACGATGGTATTGGTTTTTTCCATCGCGCTAGATGCTTTTTCAGATACGTGCGGCGCGCGCAGTACTTTCAGCAGACGTTCTTCACGGATCATGCCAGCATCTCCTCAACTTGCTTAACTGCATCAGCAGTCATAACGACTTTGTCGAAGGCGATCAGGCTAACTGGGTCGATACCGGATGCATCACGTACGTCAACCTTGTACAGGTTGCGCGCAGCCAGGAACAGATTCTCATCCAGTTCACCGGTGATGATCAGCACGTCTTCCAGAGCCATGTCTTTCAGTTTCTGTACCAGCAGCTTGGTTTTCGGTGCTTCTACAGCAAATGATTCGACAACGATCAGACGATCTTGACGTACCAGTTCGGACAGGATGCTTTTCAGCGCGCCTCGGTACATCTTTTTGTTAACTTTTTGACTGTGGTCCTGCGGCTTCGCAGCAAAGGTCACACCACCTGAACGCCAGATTGGGCTCTTTACAGAACCTGCACGCGCACGGCCGGTGCCTTTTTGACGCCATGGCTTTTTGCCTGAACCGGTTACTTCGGCGCGAGTTTTCTGCGCGCGAGTACCCTGGCGGGCGCCAGATGCGTAAGCAACAACAACCTGGTGAACCAGCGCTTCGTTGAAATCACGACCGAAGGTAGTTTCGGAAACAGTCAGCGCGCTCTGCGCGTCTTTCAATACTAATTCCATTGCTATCCCCTTACGCCTTCACAGCTGGTTTAACGATCAGGTCGCTACCGGTAGCACCGGGAACTGCACCTTTAACCAGCAGCAGGTTGCGCTCAGCGTCAACACGTACTACGTCCAGACTCTGAACGGTTACGCGCTCATTACCCAGCTGACCTGCCATTTTCTTGCCTTTGAACACTTTGCCCGGAGTCTGGTTCTGACCGATAGAACCCGGAACGCGGTGAGACAAGGAGTTACCGTGAGTAGCGTCCTGGGTACGGAAGTTCCAGCGCTTAACGGTACCGGCGAAACCTTTACCTTTAGAGGTACCGGTTACGTCAACTTTCTTAACTTCAGCGAAAATCTCAACGCTGATGCTCTGACCTACAGAGTATTCTTCACCTTCAGCGGTGCGGAATTCCCACAGGCCACGGCCAGCTTCAACGCCAGCTTTAGCAAAATGACCAGCTTCAGGTTTGGTCACACGGTTTGCTTTTTTAGCACCGGTGGTAACCTGAATTGCCTGGTAACCATCGTTTTCCAGGCCTTTGACCTGAGTAACGCGGTTCGCTTCAACTTCGATTACGGTGACGGGGATAGAAACGCCATCTTCAGTGAAGATGCGGGTCATGCCCACTTTTTTACCGACTAAACCAATCATTGTTTCAACCTCTCAATCGCTCGATGACCTGATTAACCCAGGCTGATCTGCACGTCAACACCGGCAGCCAGATCCAGACGCATCAGAGCATCAACGGTTTTTTCAGTTGGCTCAACGATGTCTACCAGACGCTTGTGAGTGCGGATTTCGTACTGATCACGCGCATCTTTGTTAACGTGCGGAGAGATCAGAACAGTAAAACGCTCTTTGCGGGTTGGCAGCGGGATTGGACCACGAACCTGCGCACCAGTGCGCTTGGCGGTCTCAACGATTTCCGCGGTTGATTGATCGATCAGACGATGATCAAACGCTTTAAGACGGATACGGATTCTTTGGTTCTGCATGAGACCAGAGCTCCAAACTTTTTATAGACGAAAAAAATTACTACTCGAGCCCATTACGATTGATGGGAGAGTGTAATCGTTCAGCATATAACTCCACAATTGGGAGTATTGTCAGGCGGCCTAAATTTCAGCCGTCTGCGATTCTGCTCGAATCGCGCCTGCAATATCTGCAGGCCCGCGCATTATACGTAAATCTGTTCAGGAAGCAACCCGTGTTGAGGTTTTACCCATTAAATTGTGGCCGGTTCGTGAAGCGTGCGTCGCATTGCACTGCCGTATCGCTGATAAATCAGTTATTCAGTTGTGACTCTGTTTCCGCCCTTCTTCATTCATAGGTGACACAAAACCCGTTGCCCACGAGAGTGCATCTAACCTTTCGTCCGGAGCATAATCATGTCGCCCACTCTGATAACTCACATTGCTGCACTCGCAGGCGGAGGTGCATTGGGAAGCTTTCTTTCGCTGACCAGCCAGCGCTTCACCCCCGCCCTCTCACCCGCTCAATGGTTTGCCCTACTCTGCTTTCCGGGTTCGCACTGTAATCATTGCCAGCAGCGCCTGCTGTGGCGAGATGCGCTGCCGTTAATAAGCTGGCCTGGCTTAAAAGGGCGGTGTCGCTTCTGTCATCGCGCGTTCGGCGCAGAAAGCGTTGTCATTGAATGGCTGTTTGCCCTTCTGTGCCTGCTGGTGCTGCAGAGTTTTGACCACTCTGCGGAGGCTATTTTTATTATTACGGCCTCAGGCCTCTTGCTGCTCGTGGCTGCCATCGATCGTCGCCACTTCTGTATACCTGACCCGCTCAATTATCTGCTGCTCTGGTCCGGATTATTCCATGCCACGCTGTCCGGAACCGAAACAACGGCGATATGGGGTGCTGTGGCGGGCTACTGTGCGTTGTGGCTGCTCGCCTGGAGCTATCGGCAGATGCGGGGGTACGAGGGATTAGGTTATGGCGATATCAAGCTTTTCGCAGCGTTAGGTGCCTGCTGTGGCTGGCAGGCATTACCCTGGATTGCGCTGGGTGCCACCGTTATGGCGCTGACGTCGATCGTGATGCTGCAACTGCGGGGTTTTATTCAGGGGGACAGCCCGCTGCCGTTTGGCCCTTTCCTGGCCATTGCGGGCTGGGTAACGATAGTGCTGCAGACCCGATTCACTCTTGTTTGATTTGAGCCTGCAGATAGTTCTGGATGCCCATCTTCTGGATTAACTCAAGTTCCGTCTCAATCCAGTCGATGTGATGTTCCTCATCAGCCAGGATTTCAATCATCATGTCACGGCTGACATAGTCATGCACTTTGTCAGCATAGGAGATAGCTTCACGTAGGTCTTTCGCGCCCTCCAGCTCCAGATTCAGGTCTGAACTCAGCATCTCTTCAACATCTTCACCGATACGGAGCCGTCCCAGATCCTGAAGATTTGGGATCCCTTCAAGGAAAAGAATACGCTCAATATATTTATCGGCATGTTTCATCTCATCGATTGATTCATGGTATTCCACATCATTGAGGCGCGTCAGACCCCAGTTTTTGAACATGCGCGCATGAAGAAAGTACTGATTGATAGCAACCAGTTCATTTCCAAGCAGTTTGTTGAGATGACTGATAACTTTGATATCGCCCTTCATTGTTAACCCTCCGCGTCTGGTTTATTAGAGCGTAGATGCGGTTAAAAAGAAGTCAAAAAAACGCGACAGATATTGTGGGTATTCACGCGCCGATCGTCGGTCAGGCTATCTCTTTGTAGAGTGGTGCATGCTGCATCTCTTCATCCATAATTTCACGCGCAGCACGAATGCATTTGCCGCATTGCTTGCCGACCGGCACAAGCTGGCGCAGTTGCTGAATAGATTTGGGCTGATAGCGACGCACGACTTCACGAAGGGTTTTATCACTGATGGCATTACACAGGCAGACGTACATTGATTCATCACTCGGGTACATTTTCTGTACATAGTGTAAATGCGAATCGTTTTTATTTCAAACCCACCCTTTGCAGGGTTATGGCGTTTTCAGAGCAAAAAAAAGAGCACCGAAGTGCTCTTTTTACTGTGTTGCAGTGGCCATTTACACAGCCACAGCAGATATCACAATTAAGCGATAACTTTAGCAACAACACCCGCGCCAACGGTACGGCCGCCTTCGCGGATTGCGAAGCGCAGACCTTCGTCCATTGCGATTGGGTGGATCAGGGTAACAACCATTTTGATGTTGTCGCCTGGCATGACCATCTCAACGCCTTCTGGCAGCTCTACTGAACCGGTTACGTCAGTTGTACGGAAGTAGAACTGTGGACGATAGCCTTTGAAGAACGGAGTATGGCGGCCACCTTCGTCTTTAGACAGAACGTAAACTTCTGACTCGAACTGGGTGTGCGGCTTGATTGAGCCTGGCTTAGCCAGAACCTGGCCACGCTGGATGTCTTCACGCTTGATACCGCGCAGCAGAACACCACAGTTTTCGCCTGCCTGACCCTGGTCCAGCAGCTTACGGAACATCTCAACACCGGTACAGGTTGATTTCACAGTATCTTTGATACCAACGATTTCAACTTCGTCGCCGACTTTAACGATGCCGCGCTCAACACGACCGGTAACAACGGTACCACGGCCAGAGATTGAGAATACGTCTTCGATTGGCAGCAGGAACGGCATGTCGATCGCACGGACTGGATCCGGGATGTAGTTGTCCAGGTGTTCAGCCAGCTCAACGATTTTTGCTTCCCACTCTGGAACGCCTTCCAGCGCTTTCAGAGCAGAACCACGAACGATTGGGGTGTCATCGCCTGGGAAGTCGTACTGTGACAGCAGGTCACGTACTTCCATCTCTACCAGTTCCAGCAGCTCTTCATCATCAACCATGTCACACTTGTTCAGGAACACGATGATGTAAGGAACGCCAACCTGGCGACCCAGCAGGATGTGCTCACGGGTCTGTGGCATTGGGCCATCAGTCGCAGCAACAACCAGGATCGCGCCGTCCATCTGCGCAGCACCGGTGATCATGTTTTTCACATAGTCGGCGTGGCCTGGGCAGTCAACGTGCGCATAGTGGCGAGTCGGGGTTTCATACTCAACGTGTGAAGTGTTGATGGTGATACCACGTGCTTTCTCTTCTGGTGCGTTATCGATCTGATCGAATGCACGAGCCTGGCCGCCGTAAGTTTTAGACAGTACGGTGGTGATAGCTGCAGTCAGGGTGGTTTTACCGTGGTCGACGTGACCGATGGTGCCCACGTTTACGTGCAGTTTGTTACGCTGAAATTGCTCTTTCGCCATGGCGATAATTCCTTACGTTGTGCCTTCACCATCTGGGTGAAGGCATCAGTTCAAATTTAAACCGTAGCTTATTTGCTACGAGCTTCAATAACGGCCTGCGCTACGTTGTTTGGCGCATCGTCATACTTCAGGAACTCCATGGAGTAAGAAGCACGACCTTTGGTCAGAGAACGCAGCTGAGTTGCGTATCCGAACATCTCAGACAACGGAACTTCAGCGTGAATCTGAACGCCAGTAGCGTTAGATTCCTGCCCTTTGAGCATACCACGACGACGGCTAAGGTCACCGATGACATCACCCGTGTTCTCTTCTGGCGTTTCAACTTCAACCTTCATGATAGGCTCAAGCAGAACAGGTGTCGCTTGTTTAAAGCCTTGTTTGAAGGCAAGAGACGCGGCCAGTTTAAACGCCAGTTCTGAGGAGTCGACATCGTGGTAAGAACCGAAGTGCAGACGCACGCCCAGATCCACAACCGGGTAACCAGCCAGAGGGCCTGATTTCAGCTGCTCCTGGATACCTTTGTCAACCGCAGGGATGTATTCACCAGGAATCACACCACCTTTGATGTCGTTGACAAATTCGTAGCCTTTCGGGTTCGAACCTGGCTCCAGTGGGTACATGTCGATAACAACATGGCCATACTGACCACGACCACCAGACTGCTTGGCGTGTTTACCTTCAACATCGGTAACTTTGTTGCGAATCGCTTCACGGTAAGCAACCTGTGGTTTACCCACGTTTGCTTCAACGTTGAACTCACGCTTCATACGGTCAACGATGATGTCGAGGTGCAATTCACCCATACCGGCGATGATGGTCTGGTTAGATTCTTCATCAGTCCATACGCGGAATGATGGGTCTTCTTTTGCCAGACGGCCCAGAGCCAGACCCATTTTTTCCTGGTCAGCTTTGGTTTTTGGCTCAACGGCGATAGAGATGACCGGCTCCGGGAACTCCATGCGCTCAAGGATGATGACGTTATCTGGGTCACACAGGGTGTCACCAGTGGTCACATCTTTCAGGCCGATCGCAGCTGCGATATCACCCGCACGAACTTCTTTAATCTCTTCACGCTTGTTAGCGTGCATCTGAACGATACGGCCCAGACGCTCACGGTTTGACTTAACCGGGTTGAACACGGTGTCACCCGTGTTAACAACACCAGAGTAAACGCGGAAGAAGGTTAAGTTACCCACGAACGGGTCGGTAGCGATTTTGAACGCCAGTGCAGCAAACGGCTCGTTGTCATCAGAGTGACGAACAGCCGGCGTGTCTTTACCGTCGTCCAGCATACCGTTGATCGCGGTAACGTCAGTCGGTGCTGGCAGATATTCAACAACTGCATCCAGCATCGCCTGAACACCTTTGTTCTTAAATGCAGAACCACAGGTTACCAGGATAATTTCGTTGTTCAGAACACGCTTACGCAGAGATGTTTTGATCTCTTCTTCAGTCAGTTCTTCACCACCGAAGAATTTCTCCATCAGCTCATCAGAGCCTTCAGCAGCGGCTTCAACCAGCTTCGCATGCCATTCTTCAGCCAGTTCCTGCATATCAGCTGGGATATCTTCGTAGACGAAGGTTACACCCTGGTCTGCGTCGTTCCAGTTGATTGCTTTCATTTTCACCAGGTCAACAACACCGGTGAATTTCTCTTCTGCGCCGATAGCCAGCTGCAGAGGAACTGGAGTTGCGCCCAGACGAACTTCCATCTGTTTAACAACTTTCAGGAAGTTAGCACCCATGCGGTCCATTTTGTTAACGAACGCAATGCGTGGAACTTTATATTTGTTAGCCTGACGCCATACGGTCTCAGACTGTGGCTGAACGCCACCAACTGCACAGTAAACCATTACCGCGCCATCAAGCACACGCATAGAACGTTCAACTTCGATGGTGAAGTCAACGTGTCCTGGGGTGTCGATAATGTTTACGTGGTGTGGTTCAAACTGCTTGGCCATACCAGACCAGTAACAGGTGGTCGCAGCGGAGGTGATGGTAATACCACGTTCCTGTTCCTGCTCCATCCAGTCCATGGTTGCTGCGCCGTCATGTACTTCACCGATTTTGTGGTTTACACCGGTGTAGAACAGAACGCGTTCGGTAGTGGTAGTCTTACCGGCGTCGATGTGCGCACTGATACCGATATTACGGTAGCGGGCAATGGGTGTTTTACGAGCCATTTGATTCCTCTGATTCTCGGACGTTCAAGGTAAGTCGACCCCAGCGGGTTGGCTGATTGAGCGCCCGCTGGTTTAACAACTACGTGGTGATTACCAACGGTAGTGTGCGAACGCCTTGTTGGCTTCTGCCATGCGGTGAACGTCTTCACGTTTCTTAACTGCTGTACCTTTGTTCTCTGCAGCATCAGAAAGTTCGTTCGCCAGGCGAAGAGCCATTGATTTATCACCGCGTTTACGAGCAGCATCTACGATCCAGCGCATTGCCAGAGCATTACGACGAACCGGACGGACTTCTACTGGTACCTGATAAGTAGAACCACCAACGCGACGTGACTTAACTTCGACAGTCGGACGCACGTTTTCCAGGGCTACTTCAAAAGATTCCAGCGCGTTTTTACCTGAACGCTGAGCCAGGGTCTCAAGCGCGGTATAAACGATTGATTCTGCAGTAGATTTTTTACCATCTACCATCAGGATATTTACAAATTTGGCCAGCAGCTCTGATCCGAACTTAGGATCTGGCAGAATTTTACGCTGACCAATGACGCGACGACGTGGCATGGAAATACTCCGTTGTTAATTCAGGATTGTCCAAAACTCGATGAGTTTATTTTGACATTTAATTTAAAACGTTTGGCCTTACTTAACGGAGAACCATTAAGCCTTTGGCTTCTTCACGCCGTACTTGGAGCGAGCCTGCTTACGGTCTTTAACACCTGAGCAGTCAAGCGCGCCACGAACGGTGTGGTAACGCACACCTGGCAGGTCTTTTACACGACCGCCACGGATCAGGATCACGGAGTGTTCCTGCAGGTTATGACCTTCACCACCAATGTAGGAGGTAACTTCAAAACCGTTGGTCAAACGCACACGGCAGACTTTACGCAGTGCGGAGTTTGGTTTCTTAGGAGTGGTGGTGTACACACGAGTACAAACGCCACGTTTTTGCGGGCAAGCTTCCAGCGCCGGCACGTTGCTCTTTGCAACTTTGCGGACGCGTGGTTTGCGAACCAGCTGGTTAACTGTTGCCATTAAATAGCTCCTGGATTTGCTTTTGCTTCGTAAACACGTAATAAATCGCCTCGTAGAATTACGAGGAGGCAGAATTTTAGGGCTGAGTCAAAGGGGTGTCAAGAAATAACCAGGTTTTAGCCGATTACCAGACCATTTGTTGCTGATGCCTGATCGTTAGCGTGACAAACCCAGTATAGTCTACTGACTGCACACGGGTCGAAATTTGTCCAGCGAGACCGCGAGCCTGGACATCTTCGTCCAGCACCCAGAGCGTTGCTTCGCTCTCTGACAGTCGCATCAATGCGTGGCTGCCAGCTATAGCGGCCAGCACGCCATCCTGCAACAGCAGCAGGTCATCACCCGCACCCGCCATTAAAAGCAGGCTCTCAAGGTCACAGTGTGCCGGTGAGTGCAGTAACGTATGCAGCATTAACGTCTCTTAAAAAGTAAGAATGCGATCGTAGCTGGCCAGCGTCTGTCGCAGTGCCGGCGCGTCCAGTAGCGTAACATCCAGCAACCGGTCAGCGTCAACCTCTAATCCACGCGCTATCAGCGATGTCCGGCAGAGATAGCAGTGTTCAATCTCATATAGTGCCAGCACGCCAAAGGTCGCGGCATAGTGACGGCTCTTAATCGTCTCAGGTTGCTGGTGCAGATTAAGCTGCAGCACGCCATCACCGATAAAAAACAGGCCGATATCCTCACTGAGCGCGCCCGTGGCCAGCGCGGCATCCAGCCCCTCACGTCCTGCGCTGCTGCCGTGCGGCGCCCGGGTAAAGACAAACGCGACCCGATTCATCAGAACTGCACCATGCGTTCACAGCTCAGCGCCGCTTCCGCCAGCGCGCCCAGCCCGCTCAGGGTAAAGCCCGGCTGCAGGTTACTGCCCGCCAGCTGGAGTCGTGCCGCTTCCTGCTGGTCGCTGACGCCACGACGCAGCGCGGCCGCCACACAAATATTCAGTGCCACACCCTGCTCCTGATGCAATGTCTGCCATGCGCGCACCAGATCAAACTCATCACTGGCGGGCGACGTCAGTTGGTTAGCGTTCAGCACCCCTTCGCGATAGAAGAAAACACTGTCAAGCTGATGGCCTGCCGTCAGCAGTGCGCAGGCAAACAGCCAGGCACTGGTCGCCTGTTGCGTACCGTAAGCCGGGCCGGTGACCAGCAGGGTGTAACGCATTACCGCTCCTGCCCCTGGAAGTCGCCATTTTTAAACTGACGGATATAGAGATAGACGGTGTGTTTGGAAATATTCAGCCGATCGGCCACCTGGTTGATGGCATCCTTGATGTCGAAGATCCCCTTCTCATACAGGTTCAGCACAATCTGACGATTCTTGGCGTTGTTCGATACATTACGGTCAGCACTCACCTCTTCAATGGTGAACTCCAGCGTCTGCATCACCAGATCGTCTACCGAACTGGCGAAGTTGACGTTGGAGTCAACCTGCTGCATCTCGGGCGGCATAAAGGTCGACATGATCTGTGAGAACGGCACATCAAGGTTCATGTTGATGCAGAGCAAGCCAATGACCCGCTGCTGACGGTTACGAATCGCAATCGTGACCGATTTCATCAGCACGCCGCTTTTAGCACGTGTGAAGTAAGCACGGGAGACATTACTGTCCGCACCCTGCATATCATGCAGCATACGCAGGGCTAAATCGGTAATAGGCGAACCGACTTTACGTCCAGTGTGTTCACCATTAGCGATACGCACGGCCGAACACTTAAGATCTTCAAGCGAATGCAGGACAATTTCACAATGCGAACCGATCAACATCGCCAGGCCATCCACGACAGCTTCGTACGATTTCAGAATATCGTAATCACTTTGTTCGAACGGGCGCTGCTCCAGAAGATCGAAGTCGCTCAGTTCACCCGGATTGAATGGATTAGACATTGAAGAGTATCACCCTGAATGGCTGGAGCCTGTCACAGCGGCTTATGGGCAGACTCAATATTGGGATAATTAGGCAGGCATTAGTCTGGCAAATGTCGTCGGCTTATGCCAGAGGTTTGTCGTGAAGCCGAAATGAAACCGCCGCCCGGAGGCGGCGGTCAGCAGATTACTGCGCTTTTTCTGCAGCAGCAGGCGCAGGAGCCTGTGCTTTTTCATCTGCCTTTGGCGCTGGTTTGATATCAAGCAGCTCGACATCAAACACCAGGGTGGAGTTAGCCGGGATGCCCGGAACGCCATTTTTGCCGTAAGCCAGATTTGGTGGGATCACCAGCTTGATCTTGCCGCCTTTCTTCACGTGCTTCAGACCTTCAGTCCAGCCCGGGATGACACCATCCAGACGGAATGAAAGTGGCTCGCCACGGGTATAAGAGTTGTCGAATTCAGTACCGTCAATCAGCGTACCTTTGTAGTTTACCACTACAGTATCGCTGTCTTTAGGTGCGTCGCCGGTACCCTCTTTCTCAACTTTATACAGCAGGCCGCTTTCGGTTTTCTTCACGCCGCTCTCTTTAGCAAATTTGGTTGCGTAAGCTTCGCCCTTTTCAGAGTTCTCTTTCGCATCTTTTTCCATTTTTGCTGAGGCTGCGCCTTTCACGCGGCCTTCAAAGGATTGCAGCGTCTGCTCAATCTCTTCATCAGAGAGTTTGCTCTTGCCACCAAATGCATCCTGAACACCAGCGATCAGCTGCTGCTTATCCAGTTTGATGCCCAGTTTTTCCTGCTCCTTCAGGGAGTTGTCCATGTAGCGACCCAGCGAAGCACCCAGCGCGTAGGCCGACTGCTGGTCTTCATCTTTGAAGGCAGCATTTTTCGGTGCCTGAGGCGCAGACTGTGGCGCGGCGGCTGGTGCAGCCTGTGGCGCCGCAGCGGTATCTGCCGCCATTGCCAGCGGAGCATTCAGCGCAACAGCCATGGTGGTAGCTAACAATGTGACTTTAAACAGTGATTTCATCCATTCTCCAAAACCGAAGCGTCTAACCTCGGGAAACATTGCGGACTTCAGGGTCCACACTATAACTTTACGTGGCAGTGTCGAACACTCCCACAATGTAATTACCCGGTTAACCTCCGACCTTTATAACATCGGGAAGTTTCATCAGAGATGATGCCGCGCTGCCTTTTTTCAAGCGCAACGCCTCCGGGCGTGAAAAAAACAGGTGATTCCTGGCATTCAGATCGTAGAATCACGCCCCGAGTCGCACCTTAACAGAGGAACAGGTCATGCAACAATCTGAGTGGGAACAGCGTCTGGAGACGCTGGAGAGCAAACTGGCCTTTCAGGAGATGACTATCGATCAGCTGAACAGCGCGGTCGTTCAGCACGAGCTGGAGATGAATAAGATGCGTGAGCAGATGCGCATTTTAACCGACAAGCTCAAAGCGAATGCGCCATCGATCGTCGCCTCACAATCTGAAGAGACGCCACCACCGCACTACTGATCGCGGGCTATCTGGCCCCGGCTTACCCGGGCAGAACCAGAATACGCGCCAAAAGAAAGGCCACCCGAGGGTGGCCTTGAAAGGTCTGTTGAGACTTAGTGGCTGCAGCCGCAGCCGCCAGTGCCACAACCGCCTTTACCCTGATCATGGTCGTGGTCGTGATCATGGCCGTGATCGTGGTCATGATGATGGCCATCTGCACCGTGAACATGGCCATGAGCCAGTTCTTCCGGCGTGGCTTCGCGGATAGCAACCACTTCAACGTTGAAGTTCAGGTTCTGACCCGCCAGCATGTGGTTACCATCAACCACGACGTGATCATCTTCCACTTCGGTGATTTCTACCGGTACCGGGCCCTGATCGGTTTCTGCCAGGAAGCGCATGCCAACCTGCAGTTCGTCAACGCCCATGAAGACGTCTTTAGGAACGCGCTGCACCAGGTTATCGTCATACTGACCGTAGGCATCGTTTGCCGGGATATGCACGTCAAACTTGTCGCCGGCAATGTGGTTTTCCAGCGCATTTTCCAGACCAGAAATCAGGGAACCATGACCGTGCAGGTAGTCTAACGGTGCACTCACCGGTGACTCGTCAACTAACACGCCGTCTTCTGTACGTACCTGATAGGCCAGGCTTACCACCAGGTCTTTTGCTACTTTCATGATATCTCCTAACCGTTGAGAGCTGAGATCCCGTCTCATTGGTCTATTCTTTCGTGCAATAACACCAACCAGAAAGGTTCGGGGCTGAGTACAAGAGGGTTTTCACTTTCTCTTGCGACTACAGCGTTAATGGCGACAATTGTAACGGAATTCAATCCCGCTGTAAGTCCAGGCGTAAAAAAAGCTGCGCCATTCCGCTACTCAGGATGAAAAATACCGATAACCTGCTCATTAGTGCGAACCTGATCGCGCGCCTGCTTATCGGCCTCACGCATCTGGTGACCACACTTCACGCACTCCACCACATCGACATTATTTTCACGCCACATTGCCAGCGTGTCCTTCTCCTGGCAGTGCGGGCATGTCGCACCAGCAATAAAACGTTTACGCATTAGCTTCTGCCTGTTTAAAGAGGTTATTCATCATCGTCCCAGCCGTCGATCTGCCGCTTTTCGCGCTGCATTTCGCGCTGGAAGATATCTTCCAGTTCGCGCCGCGCTTCACGGACGCGCGAAGCCTGCGCGCTTTCAGAGAGATTGGGCATCAGCTCGCGCAGCATCCGCATATCAAGATGGCGGAAATACTGCTGGGCGCGGTGCGCCTGATGCGGATGCATCCCCAGCGTCATCAGCGTTTTACGTCCCAGCTCCAGCGCACTGGAGAAGGTCTCACGCGAGAACTGCGTGACGCCCGCCTGAAGCAGTTCATGCGCTTCTACACGGCCCCGGGCGCGCGCCTGAATCTGCAACTGCGGAAAATGCTGCTGGCACAGATGTACAATCGTCATCACATCTTCGGGCTCGTTACAGGTGATCACAATCGCCTGAGCGCTGGCCGCACCGGCTGCCCGCAGCAACTCCAGTTCAGTAGCGTCGCCGTAATAAACCTTATAGCCATATTTCCGCATCAGACTGACTGCACTGATATCGCGCTCAAGCACGGTGATGCGTTTGTTATTCGCCATCAGCAAACGCCCCACCACCTGCCCGAAGCGACCAAAGCCCACCACAATCACCTGCGGCTGATCGTCTTCGACAAAGTGTTTCTCTGCCTCGTCATCCGGCTCATTGAAGCGGCGTGCCAGCAGACGATCGATTCCCTTCATCAGCAGCGGCGTAGTCATCATCGACAGGGTCACCGTCACCAGCAGCATCGGCAGTTGATCGCCAGAGAACAGCTTTGCCGAGGAGGCCGCTGAAAAGAGCACAAAGGCGAACTCGCCCCCCTGACTCAGCACGCCAGCAAACTGCTGCCGCTCAGAGCTGCGCAAGCCATAAATGCGCGCCAGCAGATAGAGCACCAGCGTTTTCACCGCCACCAGCGTCACGACACCCAGCAGGATGGTCACAATATGGGTATAGAGCACACCGAGGTTGAGCGCCATGCCAACCGAAATAAAGAACAGGCCCAGCAGTAAACCTTTAAACGGGTCGATGGCGACTTCCAGCTCATGCCGGTACTCGCTCTCCGCCAGCAGGATCCCGGCAATAAAGGTCCCCAGCGCCATCGACAGACCCAGCGCATCCATAAACAGCGCCGAGCCCAGCACCAGCAGCAGCGAAGCGGCGGTAAAGACTTCGCGCACGCCCGACGCAGCGATGTAACGGAAGATAGGCCGCAGCAGATAGCGTCCGCCTACCAGCATGCCGGCAAACGCCAGTACTTTCATGCCGACCTTCATCCAGTCGATATGACCGCTGTCGGTTCCGGCCAGCAGCGGGATCAGCGCCAGGGCTGGGATCACCGCGATATCCTGAAACAGCAACACCGAAAAGCCCAGTTGCCCCGCTTCGCTGCGATTCATGCCTTTATCCATCATCAGCTGCAGGGCCATGGCGGTCGAGGACATCGCCAGACCAATCCCGCCAATGATCGCCGCCTGCCAGCTAAAGTTGGTCAGCCACAATAAGCCGCCCAGAATCGCCGCTGAGAAGATCACCTGCGCCGCGCCGACGCCAAAAATGGAGCGGCGCAGCGCCCACAGCTTTGCCGGGTTCAGCTCCAGCCCGATAATAAACATCAGGAACACCACGCCGAGCTCAGAGAAGTGCAGAATCTCGTCGACGTCGCTGATAAAGCCTAATCCCCACGGGCCGATAGCGATACCCGCCACCAGATAGCCCAGAACTGCACCAATACCGAGGCGCGCCGCCACCGGTACAATCAATACCGCCGCGACCAGATAAATCACCCCGGCGGTCAGCAGCGTTTGCCCTTCCATCTATACCCCTCCATTCGGCAGCGGTGCCGCCAGCCAGTCGCCATAGGCGCGGGCGTAATTTTTCATTAATTCAGGACTCTGACGACGCGCCCAGTAGACGATCATCGGCGGCATCCAGTGCATACGGCACATCTGCGCGGTCAGCTCAAAAGGACGCATAATGTCATTGAGCGAATAGCGGTTCAGCCCCTGGTGTCTGAAGGCACTTTCCGGTTCTCCGGTGGTGACGACGCTGCGCCAGTACTTTCCTTCCAGCGCATTGCCATCCACGCCATTGGCGAAACCGCGCGACAGAACTCTGTCCAGCCACTCTTTCAGCAGCGCCGGACAGCTATAGGTATAGAGCGGATGCTGAAAAATGATGACATCATGTTCACGCAGCAGCTGTTGTTCATGGTGAATATCGATAAAAAAATCCGGATAGGTTGCGTACAGATCGTGCACGGTAACGTGTTCCAGTGCCTGAGCCGGCTGCAGCAGAATACGATTGGCGATCGAATCCTGTGATTCCGGATGAGCATAAAGCAGCAAAACCCTGGGTGGCTGCGACATCCTTTCCCTCCAAAGCGTCGTCATTGGTGCGGTTTTCCGCTACCATGCACGACGCAGCAAAATCTCATTATGTTGCCAGTAAATTAACATATTCTGACGATACGGCGCTTACATGATTGTCTTCTCAGCCTTACAAATTCGCCGCGGCATCCGCGTCCTGCTCGACAATGCCACCGCCACCATTAATCCCGGCCAGAAGGTCGGGCTGGTGGGTAAAAACGGCTGTGGAAAATCCACGCTGCTGTCGCTGTTAAAAGGTGAAATCACCAGCGATGCCGGTACCGTCACTTTCCCCACTCACTGGGCGCTGGCCTGGGTGAATCAGGAAACCCCCGCGCTGGATAAAGCCGCGCTGGAGTACGTGATTGATGGCGATCGCCAGTTTCGCCAGCTTGAAGCAGAACTGGCGGACGCCAATCTGCGTGACGATGGCAATGCCATCGCGCTGCTGCATGGCAAGCTGGACGCGGTGCAGGCGTGGAGCATCCATGCGCGCGCCTCAAGCCTGCTGCATGGTCTGGGCTTCAGTCAGGAACAGCTGCAACGCCCGGTCAGCGACTTCTCGGGTGGCTGGCGCATGCGCCTCAACCTGGCACAGGCGCTGATTTGCCGTTCCGATCTGCTGCTGCTGGATGAACCGACCAACCACCTCGATCTCGATGCGGTGATCTGGCTGGAGCGCTGGCTGAAGAGTTATGAAGGCACGCTGATCCTGATTTCGCACGATCGTGACTTCCTCGATCCCGTCATCGACAAAATTATTCATATCGAACAGGAGTCGATGTTCGAATATACCGGCAACTACAGCTCCTTTGAGCGGCAGCGCGTCGCCAAACTGGCTCAGCAGCAGTCGCTGTATGAGAGCCAGCAGGAGAAAGTGGCGCACCTGCACAGCTACATTGATCGCTTCCGTGCCCAGGCCACCAAGGCGAAGCAGGCGCAGAGCCGCATCAAGATGCTGGAGCGCATGGAGATGATTGCGCCCGCCCATGTCGATAACCCATTCAGCTTCACTTTCCGCAAGCCGGAGAACCTGCCTAATCCACTGATGAAGATGGAGAAGGTCACTGCGGGTTATGGCGACCGTATTATTCTCGACGCCATCAAGCTCAACCTGGTCCCCGGCTCGCGCATCGGCCTGCTGGGACGTAACGGTGCCGGTAAATCGACCCTGATTAAGCTGCTGGCGGGTGAGCTGGAGGCGATGGACGGCAAGATGGGTCTGGCGAAAGGGATCAAGCTTGGTTACTTCGCTCAGCATCAGCTGGAGTATCTGCGAGCCGATGAGTCACCGCTGCAGCATCTGTCGCGTATTGCGCCTGAGGTGCTGGAACAGCAGCTGCGCGACTATCTGGGGGGCTTCGATTTCCGCGGCGATAAAGTCACTGAAATCACTGAGCGCTTCTCCGGCGGAGAGAAAGCGCGACTGGTGCTGGCGCTGATTGTCTGGCAGCGCCCTAACCTGCTGCTGCTGGATGAACCCACCAACCACCTCGATCTCGATATGCGCCAGGCGCTGACCGAAGCGTTGATCGACTTCGAAGGTGCGCTGGTCGTGGTATCGCACGACCGACATCTGCTGCGCGCGACCACCGACGATCTCTATCTGGTGCATGATGGCAAAGTGGATGTGTTTGAAGGCGATCTCGGAGATTATCAGAAGTGGCTGAGCGATCTGCAGAAGCAGCAGGCGCAACAGGATGCCGCGCCGAAGCAGGATAACGGCAACAGTGCCCAGGCGCGTAAAGACCAGAAGCGTCGTGATGCTGAACTGCGCACCCAGACGCAGCCGCTGCGCAAAGAGATAGAGAAGCTGGAAAAGCAGATGAGCAAATGGCAGAGCCAGCTGGCCGAAGCCGAAGCTCAGCTCTCAGACAGCGCTATCTATGAACAGAGCCGTAAAGCGGACCTGACCACCGCGCTGCAGCGTCAGGCGGAGAGCAAATCTGCGCTGGAAGAGGTGGAGATGGCGTGGCTGGAAGCGCAGGAACAGCTCGAACAGATTATGGCCTCATAAAAAAATCTCCCCGCGAGCGGGGAGATTCTCTTTTAACGGGGTTTATCGCCCAGCACCGTTGCCCGCTGCATAATGCGCCGGGCAGGATAGTAATCAGCATTGGCATAATGCTGCGTGACCCGATTATCCCAGATAGCCAGATCGTCTGGCTGCCAGCGCCAGCGCACCTGAAACTCCGGTTTGGTGGCGTGCGCAAACAGAAAGCCCAGCACCGCATCACTCTCTTTCTCGCTTAAATCGACGATCCGCGTGGTAAAGCCCTCATTCACAAACAGCGCTTTTTTGCCGCTGACCGGATGGGTGCGGATGACCGGATGCTGCACCGGCGGATGTTTTGCTACCGCCTGCTGCCAGCGCTGATGCTCGTCCTCGGTTTTGCGGTACTTATACTCCTGGAATGACTTTTTGAAATCATGCTCGGCATGGAGACCTGCCAGCAACTGTTTAAAGGGTTCAGAGAGCGCTTCGTAAGCCGCAATGCCGCTGGTCCAGAGCGTGTCACCCCCCGACTCCGGTAACACCTTCGAGGCCAGCAAGGCGATCGCTGGCGGCGTATCAATAAAGGTGACATCGGTATGCCAGTTGTCATTATCTGGCGGATTATCCTGATGGGTATCCAGCACGATAATCTCCTCGACGCCTTCCGCATGCGGATAGACCGGATGGATGTGCAGATCGCCAAAGCGGATTGCCAGCGCGCGGTGCTGTTCCGGCGTTATTTTCTGGTCACGCAGAAACAGCACCTGATGACGAAGCAGGCCATGATAAAGCTGCTCAAACTGAGCATCACTCAATGGGCGAGACACATCCAGGTTTGAGACCTGCGCGCCAATGTACGGGCCAAGCGGGGTAAAACTGAGACGTTCGTTCATGATTGTTCTCCACTCCAGGGCGTCAGACGGCGCTGCAACGCGCGGAGCCCGAGTTCTAAGCTAAAAGCAATAAAGGCGATTACCGCGATACCCGCCAGCACCACATCGGTGGCGAGGAATTCTCCTGCTGACTGCACCATAAAACCCAGACCCCGCGTGGCGGCAATCAGCTCAGCGGCCACCAGCGTTGACCAGCCAACCCCCAGACCGATGCGCAGACCGGTGAGGATCTCCGGCAACGCGCCTGGCAGAATCACCCAGCGCAGCAGTTGCCAGCGGTTAGCCCCCAGCGAGCGCGCCGCACGCAGTCGGACCTGCTGCGTGTTACGCACACCGGCCAGGGTGGAAAGCGTCACCGGCGCGAAAATCGCCAGATAGATCAGCAGGATTTTCGAGGTCTCACCAATGCCGAACCAGATCACCATCAATGGCAGATAGGCGAGTGGCGGAATCGGGCGATAGAGTTCAATCAGAGGATCGAGCAACCCGCGAGCGACCGGGCTGAGGCCCATCAGGATCCCTACAGGAATACCGATGGCGGCAGCGGCAGTCAGCGCAATCAGCATTCGTGTCAGGCTGGCGGCCAGATGCTGCCACAGCGTGGCATCCATAAAGCCCTGCGCGCTGGCAATCAGCAACAGCTTGCTTAACACCTGCTGCGGCGACGGCAGGAACAGCGGGGCAATCAGGCCCAGCGCGGTCACGCCCCACCAGAGCAGCAACAGCAGAGAGAGACTCAGCATGCTCAGCGTAAAGGCGGTTGAAAACGGCCAGCGCAAACGACGGCGCACCGGCAGAGACTTGTCATTGATTAGTGCACTCATGCAAACGCCTCCCGCTGATCAAAGACCCGGCTCAGCACATACTCGCGCTGGGCGATAAACTGCGGATCGGATTTGATGCTGCGGCACGACTCCCCTGCGGCAAAGCGCTGACCAAAGCCAGGACGCAGCCGCTCAACGATGCGGCCCGGTCCTGGCGACAGCAGAATCAGTTCGCTGGCCAGGAAAATCGCCTCTTCTATGTCGTGCGTAATCAGCAGAATCTGTTTACCGCTGTCGCGCCACAGCGTCAGCAGCAGGGTTTGCATCTGCTCTCGGGTAAAGGCATCCAGTGCGCCGAAAGGCTCATCCAGCAACAGCAGTTGTGGATCCGTGGCCAGCGCGCGCGCAATGCCCACCCGCTGACGCTGACCGCCGGACAACTGCCAGATGGCGCGCTTTTCCGCACCTTCAAGCCCCACCTGCCTGATTAACCGGCGGGCAATCGCGTCGCGATCCGGGCGCGACATCCCCGCCAGCTGCAAGCCAAAGGCGACGTTATCCAGCACGTTGCGCCACGGCAGTAATCCTTCATGCTGAAACACCACGCCGCGCTCCGCACCAGGCCCGGTCACCGGCTGGTTATCCAGCGTGATGCTGCCCGACTCCACCGGCAGGAAACCGGCAACCAGATTGAGCAGTGTGGTTTTGCCGCAGCCGGAGGGGCCGAGCACCACCAGCAGTTCATGGCTATCCAGCTGCAGATTGATATCCTGCAACACCGGCTGTCCGGCATAACGGGCATTAAGGTGAGCGATGCGCAGCATAGTGCCTCCTTAAGGTTTAACTAATGGCTCGACGAAACGGGAGGTCACATAGCTGCTGTAGTCGTTATCCGCCTGCGGCACCCGGCCCTGTGCTTTCAGAAACTGCGCGGTATCGACGATCGCTTTATTGACCGGTTTGCCCAGTTGCTCAACCTGCTGCTGCGCCGTGAGGTAGGTATTGCCCTTCACCAGACCGGGCACCTGTGCTTCCGGCACACCGCTGAGGCGAGAGAGTTTGCTGAGGTTATCGGACTGCTTCAGCCAGCTGTCGGGGCTATTCAGGTAGGCCTGCTGCGCGTCAAGCGCGCTGCGGGCAAAAGCAGTCACGATCTCCGGATGCTGCTGAGCAAAATCTTTGCGTACCACCCAGACATCCAGCGTCGGCGATCCCCAGCTTCCCACTTCCGCAGAGTCGGTTAACACTTTGCCCTCTTTTTCCAGCTCATTAACCGCCGGTGCCCAGACGTAAGCGCCATCAATGTCGCCACGCTGCCAGGCAGCAATAATCGCTGGCGGCTGCAGATTGACCAGCTGCACCTGTGACGGTTTGATGCCCCAGTGTTTCAGCGCAGCCAGCAGGCTGTAGTGGGTGGTAGAGATGAACGGCACCGCGATGCGTTTGCCAATTAAATCTTTGGGCGTAGTGATGCTCTTCTTCACCACCAGCGCTTCAGAGTTGCCCAGCTGAGAGGCGAGTAAAAAGGCTTCAATCGGCAGCTTCTGCGCCGCCGCGACCGCTAACGGGCTGGAACCGATATTGCCAATCTGGACGTCACCGGACGCCATCGCACGTAATACCCCGGCGCCGCTGTCAAATTTGCGCCAGTCAACGCTGGCCCCGCTCTCTTTCGCAAAGCTGTTGTCAGCCTGCGCCACTTTCGCCGGCTCAGCCGAGGTCTGGTAAGCCACGGTGACATTGACCGCATCAGCCCGAAACGCCAGCAGCGCCAGCGCTGCGGCTAAAAAAGTTAAACGTGTTGCTGCCATGATCACTACCCCACCGTTTTTATAGTGGAGGCAGTGTCTCTGCGCGCTATAGTTTCATAAAGGAATTAAAAATTATCCCTAATAGAAATAAGTTCTTAGATCACTATCTGCAAAACTAAGTCAAAAATCGCAAATGCTGAAAATAGCTAAAGTAAGCAAAAATGTCAGGCGCTCACATTGTCCCTGTGCTATTCATATGCGTTCCCAATTATTGCCTGTTAAGGTTTCTGAATCCGATGTCGATCGAGAAAGTCGCTCAGCTGGCTGGCGTCTCCAAAGCCACGGTATCGCGGGTTCTCAACGCGCATCCCGGCGTGAAGCCCGATACGCGTGAGAAAGTTCTGGCGGCAATCTCTGCCTGCGACTATCAGCCCAACTTACTGGCGCGTCAGCTGCGTACGTCGCAAAGCAACATGCTGCTGGTGCTGATCTCGGATATCACCAATCCCTTCTGTTCACGCGTGGTTCAGGGCATCGAGGCCGAAGCGGAACTGCACGGCTATCACATCCTGCTCTGTAACTCCGCCTCGCAGCTCCAGCGTGAAGCCGCTTATCTCTCCCTGCTGACCGGAAAAGTGGTCGATGGCGTGATTACGATGGATGCGGCCTCCGGTTTACAGGATTTGCAGGCCCTCATCGCCGGTGCGCCGTGGGTGCAGTGCTGCGAATTTGATCCGGATATCCCCGCCTCCTCGGTCAGCATTGATCACCTTGAAGCTGCGCGAGACACCGTCCATTACCTTGCCGGTAAAGGGCGTAAACGCATCGGGCTGATCAATGGCGACATGCGTTACCTTTACTCACATCATCGTGAAAAGGGCTACCGGCAGGCGATTGAGGAGCTGGGGTATGCGTGGTCCGGCGTCTCCTACACTTACGAAATCTCCTGTGAGGCGGGCAGTCAGGGGCTGAGGGAGTTGATGGCGCTGCCGGAACCGCCGGATGCGGTGTTTGCGGTTTCAGATGTGCTGGCGGTAGGCGTGGTGCATGCGGCGCTGGAAGCGGGTCTGCGCGTGCCGGAAGATCTGGCGGTGGTCGGGTTTGATGGCGTGTCGTTTACCCGCAGCCTGAATCCGCCGCTGACGACCATCGAGCAGCCGATGAACCAGCTGGGCGCGCGTAGCGTGCAATTGCTGCTGCAGAAGATCCGCAATCCTAATGCGCCAGTCATCCGCGAGGTGCTGCCCTGGACGCGCGTTGAACGCGCATCCAGCTAATTTAGTGCCAGATTAACAGCACGCAGGCGGCGGTCAGCAGCCCCATGGCGAGGTTAAAAATTTTCCAGGCGCGACGGCTGCGCAGAATGCGGCCGATCATCGCACCAAATCCCATCCAGATAACACCCGATACCAGATTAACCAGAAACATGCCGATGCTTATCGCCATCACTGAATGGCGATATGCGTCACCGGCCAGGCTGAAGCTGGCGACCGCGCCCAGCGCCATCAGCCAGGCCTTGGGATTGATCAACTGCAACAATCCGCCCTGCCAGAAGGGCATCGGCGCATCCGGCGCCTGATCGGTTTCCAGCTTCTCATAACTGGCAGTAGCGATTTTCCATGCCAGCCAGAGCAGATAGAGGCTACCGGCGATTTTCAGCACCAGGTGCAGCGAAGGATAGAGCAGGATCAGCCCGCCGACGCCAAAGGCCACCATCAGCAGCATCACCTGCATTCCGAACATGATTCCAATCATCAGCGGAATGGTGCGCATAAAGCCAAAATTAGCGCCCGAGGCGGTGAGTAACATATTATTAGGCCCGGGCGTAATGGCCGCGACCCAAAGAAATCCCAACATTGATAAGAAAAGACTCAGTTCCATGGCAATCGGGTACTCCTTACCCTGCAAGAAAAAACTTATCGAAGCTAACAGTGTGATATGGAACAGACAAGCTTTTACCACATGAAATTTACCGGACCGGAAAACGAGCACTTCACGCCTCCTGAGAGTCTGCGTAACGCGCACCTGCAGACCCTGCTGCCGCGCCTGCTACGTCGTCGTATCACGGGCGATCCCCACTGGCAACGTCTCGACCTGCCGGATGGCGACTTCGTCGATCTCGCCTGGAGTGAAGATCCGCAGTTCGCGCAGCATAAACCGCGCGTGGTGCTGTTTCATGGGCTGGAGGGCAGTTTTCATAGCCCCTATATTCATGGACTGATGGCGATCTGCCATGCGCGCGGCTGGCTGGCGGTGGTGATGCATTTTCGCGGCTGCAGCGGCGAACCGAATCGGCTCAACCGCATCTATCACTCCGGCGAAACCGAAGATGCCCGCTTTTTTCTGCACTGGCTGCGCACCCGCTGGGGCCGCGTACCCACCGCGGCGGTGGGTTTCTCGCTGGGCGGTAACATGCTGGGCTGCCTGCTGGGCCAGCAGGGCGCAGCCGCTGAGGTAGACGCGGGTGTCATTGTCTCCGCTCCGCTGCTGCTGGAGCCCTGTAGCGTAAAACTGGAACGCGGCTTCTCACGCGTCTATCAATACTATTTGCTGGCGCAGCTCAAGAAAAATGCCCGCCGTAAACTGCACGCCTGGCCGGATACGCTGCCGGTCAATCTGGCGCAGCTGAAAGCGCTACGGCGACTGCGCGACTTTGATGATGCCATTACCGCCCGCGCCCACGGTTTTCTGGATGCGGCCGATTACTATCATCGTGCCAGCGCCATGCCCTGGCTGAAGCACGCAGAGAAACCGCTGCTGATCATTCACGCCAAAGATGATCCTTTTATGAGTGATGAGGTGATCCCGCACAGCAGCCAATTATCTGCCACTATTACTTATCAACTGACACCACACGGCGGCCATGTAGGTTTTGTTGGTGGGACATTACGCCAGCCTGAAATGTGGCTGGAACAGCGTATCCCCCAGTGGATCGCCCCTTTTCTGGATAACTGATCTCGTGATTATTCCCTGGCAACAGGTCTCACCTGAGACCCTTGAAAATCTGATTGAAACCTTTGTGCTGCGCGAAGGCACGGACTATGGCGAGCAGGAACGCAGCCTGATCGACAAGGTGGCCGATGTGCGACGTCAGCTGGAAACGGGTGAAGTGGTGCTGGTGTGGTCGGAACTGCACGAATCGGTCAATATCATGCCGCGCAAAGAATTTCGTGGCTGATGCACCCAACGGCATTTCGTGTTAACAATGCCTATTGCCCGACCTCACAGGGAGCTTTTCTATGTCTGCACGTCATCCCATTATCGCGGTGACTGGTTCCAGCGGCGCAGGGACCACCACCACCAGCGTGGCGTTTCGCAAAATCTTTCAGCAGCTCGATCTTCATGCGGCGGAGCTGGAAGGTGACAGTTTTCACCGCTTTACCCGCCCTGAAATGGATATGGCGATTCGTAAGGCGCGCGATTTAGGACGTCATGTCAGCTACTTCGGCCCGGAAGCCAATGACTTTGGCCTGCTGGAGCAGAGCTTTAAAGAGTATGGTCAGAGCGGACAGGGCCAGTCGCGTAAATATCTGCACACCTACGATGAAGCGGTGCCGTGGAATCAGGTGCCCGGCACCTTTACGCCGTGGCAACCGCTGCCGCAGAACACCGATATTCTCTTCTACGAAGGGCTGCACGGCGGCGTGGTAACGGCGCAGCACAACGTAGCAGAACAGGTTGATCTGCTGGTTGGCGTGGTGCCGATTGTGAACCTGGAGTGGATTCAGAAGCTGGTGCGCGACACCGGCGAGCGCGGCCATTCACGTGAAGCGGTCATGGATTCGGTGGTGCGCTCGATGGAAGATTACATCAACTTCATCACACCACAGTTCTCACGCACTCACCTCAACTTTCAGCGCGTCCCGACGGTCGATACCTCAAACCCGTTCGCTGCCCGCGCTATTCCGTCACTGGATGAGAGCTTTGTGGTGATCCACTTCCAGGCGCTGGAAGATATCGACCTCCCCTACCTGCTGGCGATGCTGCAGGGCTCGTTTATCTCGCACATCAATACGCTAGTGGTGCCTGGCGGCAAAATGGGTCTGGCGATGGAGTTGATCATGGGTCCGCTGGTGAAGCGGCTGATGGAAGGCAAACGAATAGAGTAAGAGGCCAGCAAAAACCGCTCTGAGAGCAGATGTCTTTCATAAAGATGGTAAAACTGGCTTTCCTGCGGCTAAAGACTTACCGCTGAGCAGGCTTCAGGGAGCATACACCTTTCGCAAAGACGCAAAACCGCCATCCCTGGCAGGCTCAGCGCGGGCCATCCCTGGCCCGCGATGCTTTGCTACAGGTATATGCTCCCTTCGCTTCACGTCCGGCAACCGCATCCGGTTTCAGGAAGGTCGCTACAGACAACGCCTGGGCAGAAAGAATCTGGCAGCAATAGATAAGTTCAACACGCTGGGAACCGGGTCAGAAGAGGAAAGCGTCCCGCGCCAGGGACGGCGCGGGCCGAGCGGCCAGGGATTGGCTTAAGCGACTTTCCGATCTGACCCGGTTCCCAGCGCAGGCACAGTCTGACAGCAGAGCACGACAGATTTTGCCCGCGACCTTAAAAGATCCCTGCTAGTACTAAAGTTCGATCACTTCATAGCTATGGGTAATGTTGACGCCTTTACCCAGCATGATGGCCACAGAGCAATATTTTTCAGCAGAAAGATCCACGGCGCGTGAGACCGCTTTATCCTGGAGGGCTTTGCCACTCACGATAAAATGCAGGTTGATGTGCGTAAAGATTCGCGGCGCCTCTTCACGACGTTCTGAGGTCAGTTTTACTTCACAATCAGCCACATCGTTTCGGCCTTTTTGCAGAATTGATACCACGTCAATCGCGCTGCATCCGCCCGCCGCCATCAGCACCATCTCCATTGGGCTGGGCGCTTTATCACCCGAATTTCCATCCATCAGTATCTGATGGCCGGATGAGGATTCTCCGAGGAATGTCAGCCCTTCTACCCATTTCACTCTTGCCTGCATGATTTTTGCTCCGGAATACGCTGTTTTGTCGCCAGAGTACGCTTTCGCCTGGTAAACAGCAATCCAGAGAAATCCGCCCGTAGCTGAAGCGAGACAACAGAAGACAGTCGGCAAAAGCTGTGCTACAAACAGTGCTGAAAATATTTTTCGTCACCCGATGACGAAGCCGGGAAGGATGATGCGCACTGCGCCTGATGCGGCCCGAATAATTTCCTGAAATGGAAACGCTTGAAGCTTTCACCGCCTGACAGGGAAAACTGCCCCCTGTATTTTGGGCACGATTACAACAGAGGATAATAGCGAATGGTTCTCGGCAAACCGCAAACAGACCCTACACTCGAATGGTTCCTGTCCCATTGCCATATTCACAAGTATCCATCCAAAAGTACGCTGATTCACCAAGGTGAAAAAGCAGAAACGCTTTACTACATCGTGAAAGGTTCCGTTGCGGTTCTGATTAAAGATGAAGAAGGCAAAGAGATGATTCTTTCCTACCTGAATCAGGGCGATTTTATTGGTGAACTTGGCCTGTTCGAAGAAGGCCAGGAGCGCAGCGCCTGGGTACGTGCGAAAAGCGCGTGCGAAGTGGCGGAAATTTCTTACAAGAAATTCCGTCAGCTGATCCAGGTTAACCCTGACATCCTGATGCGACTCTCATCGCAGATGGCGCGTCGCCTGCAGGTGACGTCTGAAAAAGTGGGTAACCTCGCTTTCCTCGACGTAACCGGACGCATTGCACAGACCCTGCTCAACCTGGCGAAGCAGCCAGATGCCATGACGCATCCCGACGGCATGCAAATTAAAATCACTCGTCAGGAAATTGGCCAGATTGTTGGTTGTTCACGTGAAACCGTGGGCCGTATTTTGAAGATGCTGGAAGATCAGAACCTGATCTCCGCACACGGCAAAACCATCGTCGTTTACGGCACCCGCTAATTCCTGTCACCCACGGCGTGATGGCAACATCACGCCGTTATTGTTTGTGTTGGGCCGATGTGGCGTCGAATTATTTACCATCCTGAAGTTAACTACGCCTTGCGGCAAACGCTGGTGCTCTGTCTGCCGGTGGCGCTGGGCTGGCTGGCTGGCGACCTGCAAAAAGGTCTGCTGTTCTCATTAGTGCCCGCCTGCTGCAACATCGCCGGTCTGGATACCCCGCATAAACGCTTCTTCAAACGCCTGATTGTTGGCGGCAGCCTGTTTGCCCTCGGCAGCTTTCTGATGCAGTGGCTCACCCTGCATGCTATTCCGCTGCCGCTGATTCTGTTTGCCATGCCCTTATTGCTCGGCGTTACCGGGGAGATCAGCCCGCTGCATGGTCGTCTGCTGCCCGGCACCCTGATTGCCGCCATCTTTACCCTGAGCCTGATTGGCCGCATGCCAATCTATGTTCCCCCGCTGCTCTATATCGGCGGCACGCTATGGTACGGGCTGTTTAACTGGTTCTGGTTCTGGCTGTGGAAAGAGCAGCCAATGCGCGAAAGCCTGAGCCTGATCTACCGCGAGCTGGCTAACTACTGCGACGCAAAATATACCCTGCTGACGCAGCTGACCGATCCGGAAAAGGCGCTGCCGCCGCTGCTGGCTCGCCAGCAGAAAGTGGTCGATCTGATTAACACCTGTTATCAGCAGATGCATATGCTGTCGGCAAGCCGCGATCACAGCCATAAACGGCTGACGCGCGCCTTTCAGGTGGCGCTGGATCTGCAGGAACATATCTCGGTCAGCCTGCATCGGCCGGAAGAGGTGCAGAAGCTGGTCGAACAGAGCCACGCCGAAGCGGTGATCCGCTGGAATGCCAAAACCATCTCGGCCCGGTTGCGGGTGCTGGCGGATAACATTCTCTATCACCAGCTACCCGATCGCTTTGCGATGGATAAACAGCTCGGCGCGCTGGAGAAAATCGCCCATCAGCATCCCGACAATCCGGTGGGTAACTTCTGTCTTTACCACTTCAACCGCATCGCGCGGGTCCTGCGCACCCAGAAACCCCTTTATCAGCGCGATCTGATGGCTGACCGCCAGCGCCGTCTGCCGCTGTTACCGGCGCTGCGCAGTTATCTCTCTTTTCGTTCATCGGCCCTGCGCACTGCCGGCCGCTTTGCGGTAATGCTGATGCTGGGCAGCGCGCTGGCGCTGTTCTTCAACATCCCCAAACCCTACTGGATCCTGATGACCATCATGTTCGTCAGCCAGAACGGCTACAGCGCTACCCGTGTCCGCATTCAGCACCGGGCGCTGGGCACTTTTGCCGGTCTGGTGATCGCGGCCGCCACGCTGCGCATGGCGGTGCCGGAGTCGCTGGTGCTGCTGATCATGCTGGCAATTACTTTTATCAGCTATCGCTTTACCCGCCAGTTCTATGGCTGGTCGATGATTGGCTTTACGGTCACGGCGGTTTACTCGCTGCAATTGCTGTCGCTGAATGGCGCGCAGTTTCTGCTGCCGCGACTCATGGATACGCTGATGGGTTGTCTGATCGCCTTTGGCGGGATGCTGTGGCTGTGGCCGCAGTGGCAGAGCGGCTTACTGCGGCAGAACGCCCATGACGCACTGGAAACCTATCAGGATGCGCTGCGGCTGTTGCTGGGTGACGAACAGTCACCAGAGAAACTGGCTTATCAGCGGGTGAAGGTCAATCAGGCACACAATGCGCTGTTTAACTCACTGAATCAGGCGATGCAGGAACCCGCGTTCAACTCCCGCTATCTGAGTGATATGCGGCTTTGGGTCACGCACAGTCAGTTTATCGTCGAGCATATCAACGCCATGACGATTCTGGCGCGTGAGCACACCATGCTCACTGCCTCGCTGGCTGAGCGTTACCTGCAATCCTGTGAAATCGCGCTGCAGCGGTGTCAGCAGCGGCTGGAATATGATGGTGAAAGCTCACAGGTTAACCTGCTGGATGAGCTGGAGAACATCAGTGAGGGACCGATCACGGTGGTGGAGCAGCATGTGCGGCGCATTCTCGATCATCTGAGCGTGATGTACACCATTTCATCGCTGGCGTGGAACCAGCGGCCGCAACATGGCCGCTGGCTGATCAGACGCTTACGTAAAAACTAAGCTAGCCGTTGAGCACGTTGCCGACGGCCGTGGCGAAGCGGCTCATGCCCTCTTCGATGTCGGCAGGCTCAATGATCAGTGACGGGGCAAAACGCATCACGTCGGTGCCGGCAACCAGCACCATCACGCCTTCTGCGGCCGCGGCATTCAGGATATCGCGTGCTTTACCGGCATGCTGCGGTTTCAGCGCCGCGCCAATCAGCAGACCCTTGCCGCGAATATCGCTGAAGAGATCATACTTCGCATCGATGGCCTGCAGCGCCGTGACAAAGTGCTGACGACGTGTCTCAACGCCTGCCAGCACATCCGGCGTATTGATAATATCGAGCGCGGTTTCAGCGATGGCGCAGGCGAGTGGATTGCCGCCATAGGTGGTGCCATGCACGCCCGGCGTCATGGTCGAGGCGATCTCGTTAGTGGTCAGCATGGCGCTGACCGGGAAACCGCCGCCCAGCGCTTTGGCTGAGGTCAGAATATCGGGCTGGATGCCATAATGCTCATAGGCGAACAGCTTGCCGCTGCGCCCCATGCCGCTCTGCACTTCATCCAGCACCAGCAGCGCCTGATGCTGATCGCAAAGCTCACGCAGTCCCTGCATAAACTCCTGCGTTGCGGGCACGACGCCGCCCTCACCCTGAATCGGTTCAACCACAATGGCGCAGGTATGATCGTCAATCACTGCTTTCACTGCGTTCAGATCATTGAACGGCACATGAACGATATCCGCCGGTTTAGGCCCGAACCCATCAGAATATTTTGGCTGTCCGCCGACCGTGACGGTAAACAGCGTCCGGCCATGAAAGGCGTTATGAAAGGCGATAATCTTACTTTTGAATGGGCTGTGACGTTTGCAGGCGTAGTAGCGCGCCAGCTTAAAGGCGGCCTCGTTGGCTTCGGCCCCGGAGTTAGCGAAGAAGACCCGCTCGGCAAAGGTCGCCTGAATTAACTTACTGGCAAGACGCAGCGCCGGTTCGTTGGTGAAGACGTTGCTGGTGTGCCACAGCGTCTCGCCCTGACTTTTCAGCGTCTCCACCAGCGCAGGATGGCAGTGTCCAAGTGCGGTGACGGCGATACCACCTGAGAAATCGATATACTCTTTGCCCTGCTGATCCCATACACGACTGCCCTTGCCTTTTACCGGCACGAACTGCGCAGGTGCATAAACAGGCAAAATAACGTTATCGAACGTCTCCCGCGTGACCGCAATTTTTTCGGCTGCCATTGATGACCCCATTTAGATGATTGATGTGCAACTTTGAAATAATAATCACAAAATATGCATAAAAAATCACTCAAAGGCAACTTATTGCTCAAGGAAATTGCGCAGCAGCTGATGTCCCTGCTCGCTGAGAATGCTTTCGGGATGGAACTGCACGCCTTCCAGCGCCAGGGTTTTATGGCGGAATCCCATAATTTCGTCAGGCTCGCCGTCACGCACCGTCCAGGCAGTCACCTCGAAGGCATCTGGCAGGGAGTCGCGCTGTACAATCAGCGAATGGTAGCGGGTCACGGTCAGTGGATTATTCAGAGTGCGGAACACGCCCTGTCCGGTGTGCTGAATCGCAGAGGTTTTGCCGTGCATCACCTGACGCGCACGCACGACCTGCGCGCCATACGCCTGCGCAATTGCCTGATGGCCCAGGCAGACGCCCAGCACCGGCAGCTGACCGGCGAAATGCCGGATCGCCGCCAGCGAAATGCCTGACTCCGACGGCGTGCAGGGACCAGGGGAGATCACCAGATGAGTCAGCGGTAACGCCGCCATCTGCTCCAGCGTGATGGCATCATTGCGCACCACCTGAACCTGCGCGCCCAGCTCGCAGAAATATTGATAAAGATTCCAGGTAAAGGAGTCGTAATTGTCGATAAGCAGCAGCATGGCCAGTCCAGAATAATTACCCGCGCCGCTATTCTACGCGGTTAAGCCGCCTCGCTCACCACTTTCGCAAATACCTGCTCCAGCAGAGTCAGGTCTCCGGCCACACCGGCCTGATTCGCCGCTTTCCAGCTTTCAGCGTCAGTCTCTTCCCAGGAGAGCAGATAACCGGCATGCAGCGCCAGCTGTTCAAAGAAAATCCGCTGCGCCCGACCGTTGCCGTGGCGGAAAGGATGCAACATATTGATTTCGCAGTAGTAGTGGGCAACACGCTCAATAAACGCGTCACGTGGCAGGTCAGCAAGGCCCTTCTCCTCCTCCAGCGCGGCCATCAGGGCGTTACCTTCCTTTTCGATATATTCGAAATGACAGAACGGCGTCTCATCGCGCCAGATATCGATAGTGCGCAGTTCACCAGCCCAGCTGTAGACGTCCTGAAACAGCGTACGGTGGATCTGGCGCAGGTAAGGCAGTCCAGGATTACGTGGGCCCAGCTCCAGCGTGGCGGCACGCGCCGCACTAAAACTCAGCTCCGCCTTACGCAGCTGCGCGGCATCGTGAATATCGGGCAGGTTTTTCAGCACATTGTCATGCTGCCACAGGTAGGGATCCTGGCTGACGGCGGTATTAGAGTCCATATTGCCTCCTCAGTGACGCCAGACGTGCGGCCGCATCATCGCTGTTTACGCTGGTTTCATTTGGCGAGAAGCCTTCCAGCCGACAGCTGGCCTGATAGCTGGCGCTACGCCGCTGTCGCCACAGGGTGACCTTCTGTTTTTCGGTGAGTTTGTTCGCCATGCCGCCTCCTGCTCAGGTTTTTGCCCTAAGTATAAGAGCAAATTCTGGCTTTGCCGGATGCGGCAGGCGGTCGCCATCCGCAGATGGCGACGAACGGACTTAAGGCAGGACTTTGGCGGAGAGGATAACTACCGGTTTGGATGGAACATTCTGGTAAGGACCCACATCTTTGGTCGGTACCTGAGAAATTTTTTCAACCACATCCTGACCTTTCACAATCTTACCAAATACGGCATAGCCAAAATCGCGCTGTCCGTGATCGAGGAATGCATTATCCGCGACGTTGAGGAAGAACTGGCTGGTCGCACTGTCTTTATCGGCGGTACGCGCCATGGAAATCGTGCCACGCAGGTTACGCAGGCCGTTATCCGCTTCATTCTTGATCGGCGCGTTAGTCTGCTTCTGCTGCATGTCCGTAGTGAAGCCCCCACCCTGCACCATAAAGCCCGGGATCACGCGGTGAAAAATGGTGTTGTTGTAAAAACCGTTGTTGACGTAATCAACGAAGTTTTTCACAGAAACCGGCGCTTTCTGGTTATTCAGTTCGAGTTCGATATTGCCGGCGGAGGTGGTGAGCAGAACGTGGGTGTCACCTTTTGCAGCCAGCGCCTGGGCGGAAACGGAAGAGAGCGCTAACAGGGTGATGGCCGCTGTTAAAGTACGTTTAAACATGAAAGATTCCTTACCTGGGAGAGCGGGCACAAAAACGTGATTGATTGTAAAGAGACTCTATTCCAGGAGCCAGCGTTTTACCTATATTTACGCTGTGGCAGCAAATGGGGGGAGCAAACGTTAAACCCCGGCAATTACGTGATTAAAATCACACAACACATGAAATATGGATCTCTGGTTTCACTGGTTGTTTATTAAGATCACGGTTCCGTTTACACTTTCTGACACTTTTTGGCACCCGGTTCTCAACAGGTTCAGAACATGACAAACCGTAATCGTATTGGCCTCACCTGGATAAGCTTCTTCTCCTACGCGCTTACCGGCGCGCTGGTGATTGTTACCGGCATGGTAATGGGCGATATCGCAAAAGATTTCCAGATCCCCATCTCCAGCATGAGTAATACCTTCACCTTCCTCAACAGCGGCATCCTGGCGGCGGTTTTCCTGAACGCCTGGCTGATGGTGATTGTGCCACTGAAGCGTCAGCTGATTTTCGGCTTCGTCCTGATGGTACTGGCGATAATCGGGTTGATGACCAGCCGCGATCTGACCGTCTTCTCGCTCTGTATGTTTGTGCTGGGCGTGGTCAGCGGCATTACTATGTCGATCGGCACCTTCCTGATCACCCATATGTATGAAGGCCGCCAGCGCGGTTCGCGCCTGCTGTTTACCGACTCCTTCTTCAGCATGGCGGGCACGCTGTTTCCGGTGCTGGCGGGGATTCTGCTGGCGCGTCAGCTGCCGTGGTACTGGGTCTACGTCTGCATCGGCTTTATCTACGTCGCGATCTTCATCATGACGCTGTTTGTCGAGTTCCCGGTGCTGCGTAAGCCCGAAAACAGCCCGACAGTTGAGAAAGAAAAATGGGGTGTGGGCGTGCTGCTGCTGGCAGTGGCGGCGCTCTGCTACATTCTGGGCCAGCTTGGCTTTATCTCCTGGGTGCCGGAATATGCCACCAAAGTCATGGGCATGAATATTAATGATGCCGGACAACTGGTGGGCAGCTTCTGGACCGCTTATATGGTGGGGATGTGGGCCTTCAGCTTCCTGCTGCGCTTCTTCGATCTGCAACGCATTCTGATGGTGCTGGCGGGACTGGCTACCGTGCTGATGTACTGGTTCGTCAGCAGCCAGGATGCCAGCATGCTGAAGTGGATCATTATGGTGTTGGGCTTCAGCTCCAGCGCGATTTACACCACTATCATCACGCTCGGTTCGCTGCAGACCAAAGTGGCGTCACCGAAGCTGGTGAACTTCATTCTGACCTGCGGTACCGTCGGCACCATGCTGACCTTCGTGGTGACCGCGCCGATTGTTGAGAAGAGCGGCGTGCACACGGCGCTGGCCACCGCCAACGGCCTCTACGCGGTGGTGTTTGTGATGTGTGTCCTGCTGGGGCTGGTCACTAAACATCGCTCGCACGGTCACGTTACGCATTAATCATTCAGGGCGGCGATAGATCGCCGCCCTGCTGTTTAACGCCGGAAGTCTATCCGCTCCCGCTCCCGCCAGTAAATCTCGCTTTCTGCAGGCTTTGTCTCTGCCACCACAGTGCCGCGACGCAGCGAGTAGCGCACCGGAACCTGTCTTCTTACTGCATCAAAACCACTCTCTGCCGGCAGAATAATCAGGCTGGCATCGTTGCCGGTCTGAATGCCATAGCCTGACAGCTGCAGCGTCTTCGCGCTGTTATGCGTAATCAGATCCAGACCCGCATCAATCTGCTCATAGCCCATCAACTGACAGACGTGTAAGCCCATATGCAGCACCTGCAGCATGCTGGCGGTGCCCAGCGGATACCAGGGATCGAACACATCGTCGTGGCCGAAACAGACGTTAATCTCCGCCTCCAGCATCTCTTTCACCCGCGTAATGCCGCGCCGCTTAGGGTAGGTATCAAAGCGGCCCTGCAGGTGAATATTGACCAGCGGATTCGCGACAAAATTAATGCCCGACAGCTTAAGCAGTCGAAACAGTCGTGAGGTATACGCGCCATTGTAAGAGTGCATCGCGGTGGTATGACTGGCCGTCACGCGCGCGCCGTTGCCATCGCGATGCGCCAGCGCCGCCACGGTTTCCACAAAGCGCGACTGTTCATCATCGATCTCATCGCAGTGAACATCGATCAGCCGATCGTAGCGGTTAGCCAGCGCAAAGGTTTTATGCAGCGACTCAACGCCATATTCACGGGTGAATTCGTAATGCGGGATCGCGCCGACCACATCCGCGCCCAGCCGCAATGCCTCCTCCAGCAGCGCTTCACCGTTGGGATAAGAGAGAATACCCTCCTGGGGAAAAGCAACAATCTGGATAGTGATCCACGGCGCCATCTCCGCCTTCAACTCCAGCATCGCTTTAAGCGCCGTCAGTGACGGGTCAGAAACGTCAACATGAGTACGGACAAACTGAATGCCGTTGGCAATCTGCCACTTCAGCGTCTGCATCGCCCGCCGCTTAACATCTTCATGACTGAGCATGGCTTTGCGTTCAGCCCAGCGCTCAATGCCTTCAAACAGCGTACCGGACTGGTTCCAGGCGGGTTCGCCAGCGGTCTGAGTCGTATCCAGATGAATATGCGGCTCAATAAAAGGCGCGCAGGCTAAGCCACCCTCGCCGTCCAGCGATTCATCCGCCGGTGAAGCGTGCTGCGGCTGGGCTGAGAGCCGGGCAATTTTGCCATCGGCGATGGCGATCTGCCATAACCCATCCCGCCAGGGTAAACGCACGTTATTGATCCACTTAGGTGACATCATTGCCGACTCCTTTTCCGGTTTTGTGTTTTAAAACTAACACGATTCAGGTGACCCGCCGCAAGCCCGAATAATCAGCAGGTTATCCGCACCAGAAAAAATTATTTCAAATCAACCATATACCTCTTAATGGGTATATGGCGTCGTGGTTGATGTATATCAATAAGTGCCAGAAACGGCGCGCTATTGTAGCCGCAGATATCGCAAATTTGAGGCAAAAATGAGCAAGCACAATGTCGTCGTTATCGGTAACGGCATGGTCGGCCACCGCTTCATAGAAGAATTACTAGAGAAAGCGGAACCTGACCAGTTTTCGCTGACCGTCTTTTGTGAAGAACCCCGCGTCGCCTATGATCGTGTCCACCTGTCCGCCTACTTTTCCCATCACACCGCTGAAGAATTGTCGCTGGTTCGTGAAGGCTATTACGACAAACATCAGGTCAATCTGCTGCTGGGTGAACGCGCCATCACCATTAACCGTGATGAGAAGCTCATCCACTCCAGTACCGGTCGCGCGGTGCATTACGATACGCTGATTTTTGCCACCGGCTCTTATCCGTGGATCCCGCCAATTAACGGTGCCGAAGGCAGCGACTGCTTTGTCTATCGCACCATCGAAGATCTCAACGCCATCGAAGCCTGTTCGCGCCGCAGTAAATGCGGTGCGGTGATTGGCGGCGGCCTGCTGGGGCTGGAAGCGGCGGGCGCACTGAAAAATCTGGGCATTGAAACCCACGTTATTGAATTTGCGCCGGTGCTGATGGCGGAGCAGTTAGATCAGCAAGGCGGTGAGCAGCTACGTCGCAAGATTGAGCAGATGGGCGTGCGGGTCCACACCGGTAAAAACACCCAACAGATTGTGCATCACGAGCACGGCGGCAAAACGCTGCAGTTTGCTGATGGCAGCGCGCTGGAGGTCGATTTCATCGTCTTCTCCACCGGCATTCGCCCGCAGGACAAACTGGCGAAGCAGTGTGGATTAGCACTGGGGCCGCGCGGCGGCATCGCCATTGATGACCAGTGCCGGACCAGCGATCCCACTATCTACGCCATCGGTGAGTGCGCTGCCTGGCAGAATCGCGTCTATGGCCTGGTGGCGCCGGGATACAAAATGGCCCAGGTCGCCAGCGACCATCTGCTGGGCCGCGACAATGCGTTTACCGGCGCGGACATGAGCGCCAAACTGAAGCTGCTGGGTGTTGATGTTGGCGGCATTGGCGATGCGCGCGGCACCACGCCAGGCGCTCGCAGCGTGGTCTGGCTGGATGAGAGCAAATCGATCTACAAGCGCCTGATTATCAGCGAAGATCAGAAAACCCTGCTGGGTGCCGTCCTGGTGGGCGACACCAGCGACTATGGCAACCTGCTGCAGCTGGTGCTGAATGCTATTCCGCTGCCTGCTAATCCGGAAGCGCTGATTCTGCCAGCCGGCAGCGGGGATAAACCGGCCATCGGCGTCGATTCTCTGCCTGATACCGCACAAATCTGCTCCTGCTTTGACGTCAGTAAAGGCGACATCATTAAGGCGGTTCAGGGTGGCTGTCATACCGTGGCAGCACTGAAAAGCAGCACCCGTGCCGGCACCGGTTGCGGCGGCTGTATCCCACTGATCACCCAGGTTCTCAACAGTGAACTCAGCCGTCAGGGCATTGAGGTCAATAACCATCTTTGCGCCCACTTCGCCTGGTCACGTCAGGAGCTTTATCACCTGATTCAGGTAGAGGAGATTAAAACCTTTGACGAACTGCTGGCCCGCTATGGTCAGGGTTACGGCTGTGAAGTGTGCAAGCCGGTGGTTGGCTCACTGCTCGCCTCCTGCTGGAATGAGTATGTGCTCAAACCCCAGCACGCGCCGTTACAGGACAGCAACGACCTCTACCTTGGCAACATCCAGAAAGATGGCACCTACTCGGTGATCCCGCGCTCGCCCGGCGGTGAAATCACGCCCCAGGGACTGAAAGTAATTGGCGAGATCGCCGAGCGCTATCAGCTCTACACCAAAATTACCGGCTCTCAGCGCATCGGTCTGTTTGGCGCGCAGAAAGACGATCTGCCCGCTATCTGGTCACAGCTGATCGACGCCGGATTTGAAACCGGCCAGGCCTACGCCAAGGCGCTGCGGATGGCGAAAACCTGCGTTGGCAGCGCCTGGTGCCGTTATGGCGTGGGTGACAGCCTCGGCTTCGGCGTGATGCTGGAGAACCGCTACAAAGGCATCCGCACGCCGCACAAGATGAAGTTTGGTGTCTCTGGCTGCACCCGCGAATGTGCGGAAGCACAGGGCAAAGATGTCGGCATTATCGCGACCGAAAAAGGGTGGAACCTCTACGTCTGCGGCAACGGCGGCATGAAACCGCGCCATGGCGATCTGCTGGCGGCCGATCTCGATCAGCAGGCGCTGATCACCTATCTCGACCGTTTCATGATGTTCTATATCCGCACCGCCGACAAACTGCAGCGCACCTCGCTGTGGCTGGAGAGTCTGGAAGGCGGCATCGACTATCTGCGTAAGGTGATCGTGGATGACAAACTTGGCCTCAACAGCCAGATGGAGCAGCAGCTGGCCGCACTGCGCGGCAGCGTCAGCTGTGAATGGAAAGCGACGCTGGAAGATAAGGATCACCTGACGCGCTTTGCCCACTTTATCAACTCGCCGCAACGCGATCCTGGCGTGCAGCGGGTCGCGGAGCGCGACCAGCACCGCCCGGCACGCGCCGATGAACGCATTGCCGTGACCCTGATTGAGGAGACCGAATCATGAGCCAGTGGAATCCGGTGTGCCCGCTGACGCAGATCCTGCCCGCCACGGGCGTCTGCGCGCTGGTCAAAGGCCAGCAGGTTGCTATCTTCCGTCCCCGCAACGATGAGCAGCTCTATGCCATCAGCAATATCGACCCGTTTGCCGATGCCAGCGTGCTGTCACGCGGCATTATTGCTGAACATCAGGATGCGCTCTGGGTTGCCAGCCCGCTGAAAAAGCAGCGTTTCCGTCTTAGCGATGGCTACTGCATGGAGGATGAAACGCGCTCCGTAGCGGCCTGGCCGGTGCGGGTCAATGCCGGACAGGTTGAAGTCTGCCTGTAACTCCCGTCAACAGCCCGCCTCCGCGGGCTTTTTTAAGGACGTCTGATGGACTACTTCCCCTTGTTCTGCCGCCTGCAGGGCCGACGCTGCCTGCTGGTCGGCGCAGGTGACGTAGCTGAGCGGAAAGCCCGCCTGCTGCTGGAGGCCGGCGCCGAACTGCTGGTCGGTGCCCTTGATTTCTCCCCCGCCTTCCGGCAATGGGCGCAGCAGGAAACCATCACGCTGCTGCCAGGGGCGTTTGATCCGCACTGGCTCACCGGCTGCTGGCTGGTGGTCGCCGCGACCAGCGATGATGCGGTTAATCAGCAGGTGGCTGAAGCCGCCGAAAAACAGCAGATCTTCTGCAATCTGGTGGATGCGCCGCAGCAGGCCAGCGCCATTATGCCGTCGATTATCGATCGTTCCCCGCTGATGGTCGCCGTCTCTTCCGGTGGACGCGCGCCGGTACTGGCGCGCCTGTTGCGGGAGAAGCTGGAGGCGATGCTGCCGCAACACCTTGGCCAGCTGGCTCAGCTGGCAGGCACTCTGCGCGCGCGGGTGAAACAGCAGTTCAGCGCTGTCAGTGCCCGCCGCCACTTCTGGGAACGCTTCTTTAACAGCGAGCGGCTGGCCCAGACGCTGGCCAACGGCGACAGTGAACGCGCGGAGCAGATTACCGACCAGCTCTTTAACGCTGACCTTCGCCAACAGGGTGAAGTGGCACTGGTTGGTGCCGGTCCGGGTGATGCCGGATTACTGACCCTGAAAGGCTTACAGCTGATCCAGCAGGCAGACGTCATCGTTTATGACCGGCTGGTCTCTGATGAGATCCTGAATCTGGTGCGCCGCGATGCCGAGCGCATTTTTGTCGGGAAACGCGCCGGACATCACTGCGTGCCGCAGGATGAGATCAACCAGCTGCTCTGCGAACAGGCGCAGCGGGGAAAACGGGTCGTGCGGCTGAAAGGCGGCGATCCCTTTATCTTTGGTCGCGGCGGTGAAGAGCTGGAAGCGCTGGCGCAGCGGCAGATTCCGTTCAGCGTGGTGCCGGGGATCACCGCCGCATCGGGCTGTGCGGCTTACAGCGGTATTCCCCTGACCCACCGCGATCATGCGCAGAGCGTCAGACTGGTTACCGGGCATCTGCAGAAAGAGGGCACGCTCGCCTGGCAGACGCTGGCGGCGGAACAGCAGACGCTGGTCTTTTATATGGGGCTCACGCAGGCCGGAGAAATTCAGCAGCAGCTGATAAAGCACGGTATGCGCAGCGATATGCCGGTAGCGCTGGTGGAAAACGGCACCACTACGCGTCAACGCGTGGTCACCGGGACACTGAGCGAGCTGGAAGCGTTAGCCGGTCAGGTGACCAGTCCCAGCCTGATGATCATCGGCAGCGTGGTAAGTCTGCGCGACAGTCTGCGCTGGTTCTGAGTCCGGCAAATAAAAACGGCGGGCACAATGCCCGCCGTCCTGGTTGTCTGCTCAGCCATTACGGCATCGCGACAAAGCCTACCGCCTGATACACCTTCTTCAGCGTTTCCTGCGCCTGTGCGCGTGCTTTGGCCGCGCCATCACGCATCACCTGCTCCAGCAGTGCTTCATCGTTGCGGAAGCTGTGATAACGCTCCTGCAGCTCAGAGAGCATACCCGACACAGCATCGGCTACTGCGCCCTTCAGGTGACCATACATCTTGCCTTCGAACTCCTGCTCCAGCTCGGCGATAGTTTTACCGGTCACGCCCGACAGAATATCCAGCAGGTTAGAGACGCCCGCTTTCTCTTTGATATCGTAGCGCACCACTGGCGGCTCTTCAGAATCGGTGACGGCGCGTTTAATCTTCTTCACGACCGCTTTCGGATCTTCCAGCAGGCCGATCACGTTATTGCGGTTATCGTCAGACTTGGACATCTTCTTCGTCGGTTCCAGCAGCGACATCACGCGCGCGCCAGACTTCGGAATCAACGGCTCTGGTACTTTGAAGATATCGCCGTAGATCGCATTGAAGCGATGCGCGATATCGCGGCTCAGCTCCAGATGCTGCTTCTGATCTTCACCCACCGGCACCTGATGGGTCTGATAGAGCAGAATGTCAGCCGCCATCAGCACCGGATAGTCGAACAGACCGGCGTTAATGTTCTCTTCGTAACGCGCTGATTTATCCTTAAACTGCGTCATGCGGCTCAGTTCACCGAAGTAGGCATAGCAATTCAGGATCCAGCTCAGCTGCGTGTGCTCTGGCACATGCGACTGAACGAAGATGGTGCTTTTTTGCGGGTCTATACCACAGGCCAGATAGAGCGCCAGCGTGTCCAGCGTCGCTTTACGCAGTGCAACAGGATCCTGACGCACGGTGATAGCGTGCAGATCAACGATGCAATAAATGCAGTGGAAATCATCCTGCATCTGCACCCACTGACGCAGCGCTCCCATATAGTTGCCAATGGTCAGTTCGCCGGACGGCTGTGCGCCGCTGAAAACGATGGGTTTCATACTTATGTCCTGATATTTACAGCCCCAGAGCGGGCAAAAGTTCGTCGAAAGAGTCGAGGGTTAAATCGGGCTGGCTGGTGGCAATCGGCTCGCCATAGTTATAGCCAAAGGTCATGCCGATATTGGGTACGCCCGCCGCCTGTGCCGCCTGGATATCATTGCGTGAGTCGCCGACAAACAGCAACTCATTCGGCAACACACCAAAGGTGCCCAGCACCATAAAAATTGCCGCAGGATGCGGTTTTTTAACCGGCACATCGTCGCCACCGATAATCAGCGAAAACGCATCAGCAATGCCAAGCGACTCCAGCAGCGGTGCCACAAACGGCGTCGGCTTGTTGGTGACTATCGCCATCGGCAGCCCGGCAGCCTTTAATGCGGCCAGCGTCTGCTTTACCTGTGGAAACAGCGTACTGCCCGCATCCACGGTATCGGCATAATGCCGGTCAAACAGTGCCCGCGCATCACGCTGCTCTTCCGGCTGCGGCTCACGGCCCAGCGCGAAGGTCAGCGCGCGGGCCATCATGATATCCGCGCCGTTGCCAATCCAGGTTGAGACACGCTCAAGGCCCGCCTGCGGCAGACGGAGGTCGTTCAGCGTGCGGTCAATCGCATCGGCCAGGCCGGGTGCGCTATCCACCAGTGTCCCATCGAGATCAAACGCCAGCGCACGAATATCAGTGAAATGAGCCATTGGCCTTCTCCAGTTCGTTGCGCATATCATCGATCACTTTTTTATAGTCAGGGTGACCGAAGATCGCGGAACCGGCGACAAACATGTCGGCACCGGCGGCAGCGATCTGGCCAATATTGTCGATCTTCACGCCACCATCCACTTCAAGACGAATGCTGTAACCGCTCTGATCGATACGTCTGCGCGCTTCACGCAGTTTATCCAGTGTACCAGGAATAAATGACTGACCGCCAAAGCCAGGGTTCACTGACATCAGCAGAATGATATCCAGCTTATCCATGACGTAATCGAGGTAGCTCAGCGGGGTCGCCGGGTTAAACACCAGACCCGCTTTGCAGCCATGCTCTTTGATGATTTGCAGGGTGCGGTCAACGTGTTCGCTGGCTTCGGGATGAAAGGTGATGTAGGTGGCACCCGCTTTGGCGAAATCAGGGATTAGCGCATCTACCGGCTTCACCATCAGATGCACATCGATGGGGGCAGTGATGCCATAGTCGCGCAGTGCTTTCAGCACCATCGGACCCATGGTCAGATTAGGCACGTAGTGGTTGTCCATCACGTCGAAGTGAACCACGTCACCTCCGGCCGCCAGCGCTTTGGCTGTGTCTTCGCCCAGGCGAGCAAAGTCCGCCGAAAGGATTGAAGGGGCCAGCAAATATTGTTTCATCCGATTCTCCCACTGTTGTGCGCCAGCACGCAGGCTGGCGTAATGCGTTGGTCGCGGACGAAACAGACTAGCTATAAAGTGCCAGCAGTTCGTCGACCTTGGTGCGACCCGTTATGCTTCGGCTGATAGAACGCCGGGCTTTGACCACATGTAACTCTGCATCCTGATACCATAAACGCGTCAGTGCAGTGTCGTGGTTAGAAATCAGTACCGGTATCCGGTTCTCCGACGAAGCCAGCTTTGCCGCTAACGCCGCCAGGTTCTCCTGCTCACGCAGGCTGAAGCTGTTGGTGTGATAAGCCGTGAAATTGGCCGTTGCCGACAGCGGCGCATAAGGCGGATCGCAATAGACTACCGAGCCTTTACCGGCATTGGTCAGGGTAACATCGTACGATTCACAGACAAACGTCGCTTTTTGCGCACGCTCGGCAAACCATAACAGTTCTGCTTCAGGAAAGTAGGGTTTGCGATAGCGGCCAAACGGCACGTTGAACTCGCCACGCAGGTTATAGCGACAGAGGCCGTTGTAACAGTGACGGTTCAGATAGAGGAACAACAGCGCGCGCAGGTAGGCGTCGGTGCTGGTGTTAAATTCGGTGCGACGCTGGTAATAACAGATCTCGTTGTTACTTTCCGGCGTAAACAGCAGCTGCGCGTCACGGATGAAATCCGCCGTGCGCGTTTTAACAATGTTATAGAGATTAATCAGGTCACTGTTGATATCAGCCAGATGGTAGCGATCAAATTCAGTGTTCAGAAACACCGAACCCGCGCCAACAAAGGGTTCTACCAGACAGTCGCCTTGCGGCAGATGGCGATGGATCTCTTCTACTAAGGGAAATTTTCCCCCTGCCCATTTCAGGAAAGCGCGATTTTTTTTCATGCTGTCGTGGTTATTACATCTTATTGTGAGGCTGTGGCTGGACCGACAGCAGATCTGCGCTTAAAACGGGGCCAGAAACTGGCCCCACATCCGCTATTGGCTGGCTTCTTTCTTCACCTGGCTTACTGGTTTAACCCACGGGTTCTTCGCACGCACTTCGGCAGGCAGTGAGGCTACCGCGCGTTTGGCATCAGCCGGTGTGGCATAGGAACCACTCACCAGCACGTACCACGACTGACCGTTACGGGTGGTTTTGTAGACGTGATACCCACTCAGATTCTGCTGCTTAGCCCAGGCATTCAGGCTTTCCGCCTTCGATGCACCGCTCAGCTGCAGGGTATAGCTGCCGCCTGGTAATGATTTGCTGGCTGAACTGCTGCCTGCTGCCGCAGTGGCCGGAGCAGAAGGGGCTGGCGTACGTGCTGGCGTGGTATGTGTTTTGCTGTCACGGGTTGCAGGCTTCGAAGCAGTTTTATGCGATGAATCGTGCGCCGGACGGGCAGAAGCGTTTGATTTGTTTGGCGTCTGACGGCCTGCAGGGGCCGTAACCGGATTCGCAGCCGTTCCGGCATTGCCGCTGACCGTGGCAGGGGCTGTTGGCAGTGAACTGCCACCCTGCGTGCCCATCGCGGCACTGTCGACCTGCTGCTGCTGATTACTCAGCGCGCTGTTCAGATCGCCCGGCAGCGTGACACGCTGCTGATTTGCTGGCGTCTCAACAGGGGCTGCCTGCGTAGGCGTTGAAGCCACAGGCGGCATTGAGACGTCGCGCTGCGGGTCAGACGCAGCATTACCGCTGGTCGCCGCGTTATTTTCGCTGGTAGCTGGCGTGGTCTGCCCGCCGGTTGGCGTCGTCTGTCCACCTGACATGGAAGAGGAGCCGGCCAGGTCGATATTCTTCTCACTGCCGGAACCGCCGCCAGCGGCAGGCGTGTTGCCCGCAGTCGCAGGTTTTTTCTCATCCGGGCCATTCAGCGCCGAACCAATACCCAGTACCAGTAACAGCAGAACCAGGATCCCGACACCCATCATGATGCGCTGGCGCGAAACCGGTATTTTGGCTGCGGGAGACGACTTACGAGGGCGCGAGGGACGGCGATCGCTGGCGTCAGGTTTTAACTCATCTTCCGGTTTAAACTCATCCATTTTGCCTCCTCCGTAAAGCGGCATTCCGCACTGCGCACCCTGCGCGCCGCGTCACCACTCAACTGCTTAATCTCAGGATTGCTGACAATCATTAATTGCAGCCAGCACCATATCATGTGCCACGCCACCACGCACTTCAGAGCGGCCAATCGACAGCGGGAGTACCAGCCGCAATTCGCCCGCCAGAACTTTCTTATCGCGCATCATGTGCGGCAGATACATCTCCGCACTCATCGCCTCCGGCCCATGTACCGGCAAACCGGCACGCAGGAACAGGGCAATAATGCGGTCCGTCTCCTGCGCCTGGAACTGCCCCAGGCGTTCAGCCGTGCGTGCCGCCATCACCATGCCCGCTGCAATCGCTTCACCGTGCAGCCAGTTGCCATAGCCCATGTGTGCTTCAATCGCATGACCAAAAGTATGGCCCAGATTCAGCAACGCCCGCTGACCGTTTTCACGTTCATCGGCGGCCACGACTTCGGCTTTCAGTTCACAGCAGCGACGAATGCAGTACGCCAGCGCCTGTTCATCCAGCGCCAGCAGGGCATCAAGATTCTGCTCCAGCCACTGGAAAAACGCACCGTCGAGGATGATGCCGTACTTAATCACTTCCGCCAGACCCGACGCCAGTTCGCGCGCGGGCAACGTCTGCAGACAGGCAGTATCAATCACCACCGACGCGGGTTGATAAAACGCGCCGATCATGTTTTTGCCCAGCGGATGGTTAACGGCCGTTTTGCCGCCAACCGAAGAGTCGACCTGCGACAGTAAGGTGGTCGGTACCTGAATAAAGCGTACGCCACGCTGATAACTGGCCGCAGCAAAACCGGTAAGATCGCCAATGACGCCGCCGCCTAAGGCGATAAGCGTCGTATCACGACCGTGCGGCTTTTGCAGGAGCGCGGTAAAAACCTGATCCATCACGGCCAGCGTCTTATATTGCTCGCCGTCGGGTAAGATCACCTGATCCACTTTTACACCTGCCGCCGTCAGCAGCGCCGTCAGCTGGTCAAGATAAAGCGGAGCCAGCGTCTGGTTTGTCACCACCATGGCGTTTTCGCCCGCGGTTAGCGGCCAAAAAGAAGCCGGATCGTTAAACAGTCCGGCAGCGATAGTGATGGGGTAACTGCGTTCCCCCAGTGAGACGGTGATCTTCTCCATGATGCCCGATACCTGTTAAGGAGCCTTCGAACGTTGGATCAACTTTTTTCCAACATGTGGATAATCTGATTCGCCACCACTTTCGCACTCTGATCATCTGTGCGAATGGTTACATCGGCGATCTCTTCGTAGAGCGGGTTACGTTCGCCAGCCAGCGCTTCGAGCACTTCACGCGGCGGTGAATCCACCTGCAGCAACGGACGTTTTTTGTCACGTTGGGTGCGCGCCAGTTGCTTCTCGATGGTGGTTTCAAGATAAACCACAACACCGCGGGCGGAGAGACGATTACGCGTTTCCCGGGATTTGACGGAACCACCGCCTGTCGCCAGGACGATGCCTTGCTTCTCGGTCAGTTCGTTAATGATTTTTTCTTCGCGATCGCGAAAGCCAGCTTCGCCTTCGACATCAAAAACCCAGCCCACATCCGCTCCGGTGCGTCGCTCAATTTCCTGATCGGAATCGAAGAACTCCATGTTGAGTTGCTGAGCCAACTGACGGCCAATAGTGCTTTTGCCGGCACCCATCGGCCCAACCAGAAAGATATTGCGTTTCTCTGCCATTTTGTCGGTATTACTAAGAATTCGTTAATGATACCCCGCGTTCAGCATTTGCTGGCGGGACAGGAACTGAGACCTCATGAGCGTTAGCAAGAGTCAGATGAAAAATTATCTCAACACTCAAGGCTGTTTGGCAACCGATTATATTGCCTTCAGCACATCCATTTCTGAATTGGCCTGTGTTCGCGAAACTGTAACGCGCCAGCGCTGCGTCTTTACAACGCTGCGTACAGAGGAGTTTTCTGATCTGTTTGCCGGGATTTACCCAGCATAGACGGTTACACCGTATTGAAAATCGCTAAACCTTGTAAGCTAATTCCTCTCCTGCGTCAACGCAGATGGCCTTAAGGGACGCATTTTCCGTTTTATCCAGCCGTAAGCGCTGCTTCCCTGACCAATCGCGGCGTAATGAAGATCACCAGCTCTCTTTTTTTGCGCTGATCAGATTGCTGGCGAAACAACCCGCCAATCAGCGGCACATTTCCCAGTAGCGGCACCTGATTCTGTCCGCGGGTGCGCTGCTGCTGAAAGATACCGCCTAACGCCAGTGTTTGCCCGTCACTGACCGTGACCTGAGTCTCAATTTCCTGTTTATCGATGGATAATATGTCGCTATCGCCGGTTCTGATGCTGCGACCCGGCATATTCTGACTGATATGGATCTTCAGCTGGATGCGGCCATTGCCGGAAATCGTCGGTGTCACCTCCATACCCAGTACCGCTTCTTTAAACTCAATACTGGTGGCCCCGCTGTTTCCTGCCGACACCTCATAAGGAATTTCTGTGCCCTGCTTAATCGAAGCGGTCTGCTGATGTGAGGTAAAGAGGCGCGGACTGGCGATAATTTCAATCTGGTTCTCCTGCTCCAGCGCACTTAACTCCAGATCCAGAAGCTGCCCTCCAATGCGCGCCAGCGCCATACCCACGCTGATGCCGGGTGAACTCACCGCCAGCGGAACATCCAGCCGCGGATGATGCAGGATATCCGTTACGGCGGCGTCCCCCGCCTGCAATCCCCACTTCACGCCCAGCTCCTGCAGATGCTCCTCGCTGATAGTGACGATGTGGGCTGACAGCTCAATCTGTTCCAGTGGCAGATCCAGCGCCCGTATCCATCGCTCCGTCTCTTTTAAAGCCGCCGCAGTATCGCGCAGTAACAATGCATTGGTGCGTTTGTCGACCGTCACGCTACCGCGCGGTGTCATCAGCGACTGACGCTCACTCAGCAGGCTGGCATACACCTCGCTGGCGCTGGCATAACGCAATATCACAGCGCGCTGTTGCAAAGGAACCTGCTGCAACTGCGACTGCTGCTCAGCCTCACGTGCCTGCTGCTGAGCCTGCTGCCAGCTTTCCGGATAGACCAGCAGGACATTATCCTGTTCAACCAGCGTCAGCTTTGCCATGCGCGCCACCAGGTTGAGCGCCTGATGCCAGGGCAGGTTATCCAGCCGCAGCGATAACGAACCTTCAACCTCTGGCGCAATCATCAGATTGATCTGCTGATAGTCAGCCAGCGCCTGCAAAATACGCTCTACCGGGGCGTTATCAAAAGTCAGACTGAGAGGTTCCTCATCAGCGGCGTGAACCGGCGGCAGGCAGCTTAGTAGCAGCAGCAGAGTGGTTATCCTTATCATGCGAACGTCCTTTTAAATAAAATGCGGTCTGTTGTGCGTTGCAGCTATTCGGCACCGCTAAGGTGAGGCTGCGGCGGGTCATATCCGCCAGTTGCCAGGGTGCGAATGGAAATGGCTTGCCGGTGCGGGCCGTAATACTCTCTCCCTGCGGGGTCAGCAGCCAGGCATGGAAATGCGCCTCCCGGCCAATGATCCCCTGCAGACGCCAGCCGGTGAGCGGTTCCACTGACGCCTCACAGACGGAACCGGCTACAGGCCGGAACGGATCGCGCGCCAGTACGCCGCCACAGCACAACAGTAAAATCAGCAGACTATGGCGCATCGTCAGGTTCCAGCCAGAGTTGAGCCACCAGGTACTGCGGCTGCGCCAGCAGCTGGAAATGCACCGGAAACGGTGCGGAGGCCTGGGCAAGCTCGGCAAAAAGCGACTGGAACGCCGGCCACTGCAGATGCAGCGTCAGCATGCGTGAGGGGGCGTCCGGCTGCCACTCTTCAAGCTGGCTACGGCGTGCCGCCAGGATCTCTTCCACTGCACGGCCCGATGCAGATGCTGATCTCGCGATCTGCATCGACTGCAGCTGCGCCTGCAACTGCGCATTATCAGGGTTCTGACGCCACTGGTGCTGGCGCAGCTGCAGAGTGCGGGTCAACTGCAACAGCGTCTGCTGTTCAGCAATGAGCGCCTGCTGCTGTGGCCGTAACCACAGGATCCAGAAGAGCAGCAGCAGACCGGATAAGAGTGCGGCGAGCAAGCCATAGCGCGCAATAGCGGCCATCTGCCACCAGCGCTCCCACCATTCACTCACTGTTCACCTCCTGCATCTCTGCCCGCAGTGAAAACCGATAATGGCCATCAGCCTGACGCTTAACCCCGCCCTGCTTCACCAGACCAAACAGGGCCACAGTGGTTAATTGCTGGCGGAACTGTCGGACTGCCGCCATATCCTGTGCCTGCCCCTCCAGTGTCAGACGGTTGTCGCGCTTTTCCAGCCGGGTCAGCCAGGCGGTGTCGGGCAGCAACGCGGGTAAATCGAGCCAGAACTGCTGCCAGGCGGCCAGTTGTGCAGCCTGCTGGCGATGCTTCACCTGCTGTTTTTGCACGACTGCGAGCTGCTCCAGTAACTGCTTCTGTTGCGCTAACTGCTGCCCAAGGCTTTCCAGCGCCTGCTGCTGCGTCCTGCTCGCCTGCGCCACCTGCTGACGCGTCTGCTGTATCCGCCAGGTTTGCTGCATCACCACCAGTAACAGGGCGCCAGTCGCCAGTGACAGCACGACCAGGCTCTGTCGCCGCTGCTGTTGCCGACGGCGCTGCCGCCAGGGCAGCAGATTAACCGCGACCATCACTCATCTCCGTCGCGCAGCGCCAGCCCGGCCGCCAGCGCAAAAGCGCCCGGATTCTCCGGCAAAGGTGGCTGCTTATAACGAAACAGATCAAAAGGGGAAAACGCGCTAACGTCTGCGGGCAACGGCGTCTGCTCTGCGGTACACCAGGCGACAGAACGCGCCCCGGGAAAGGCCTGCCGTTGCAGTGCCTCCAGCGTGGCGGCTTCGCCTGTGTCAGCAGCGGTGTGCGCATCGCTCCAGAGCCAGCGGTTATCCTGCTGCAGAACCAGCACCGCGTCGTCCTGCAGCGCTGCCTGCCGGGCTAACCGCTTCAGCGCCTCGGTGGTCAGTTCGAACACCTGCGGCTTTAAACCCGCCTGCAACAGGGGTGCCGCCCACTGGTCGATAATCTCCAGCCGCGCTGCCGTGACGCAGAGCTGCCCGCTCTGCACATCCGGCCGGTAATCCAGCGCCAGCGCAGCGGGCTCCAGCGGAAAGAGACGGCGCGCGGCCGCCTGCACGTAGTGCCCCAGCGCGGGCTCCTTCAGCGACTGCGCAGGCAGGGGAAGCTGGCGCTGCAGCACCAGCTGGGCAGGCAATCCGACCCGCAGCGAATAACGGCGTGGTAACCGCTGACGCCAGGTCGTTAAGGCCGCCAGTAATTCAGGCGAAGATTGCAGCACGCCGTTTCTTAACGTATCTTGCGGCAGCCGCTGCTGCCACCAGTGGCGTAGCTGCCAGCCATCACGACGAGGCTGGAGGGCCAGGGCGCAAATCTGCCTATTCTGAATATCCAGCCCAATTTGCCAGGTATGAAAAGCCATACGCGCGATCTCCTTATCGTCCGGGAAAATGGACATATCAAAGCGTCTGGCTTGCCTTTATACTACCGCGCGGTTGTTTATAAACTGCTCAAACGACAACAGATGGGAAATTCCAGGTGAAGTTCGTAAAGTATTTATTGATCCTTGCAGTGTGTTGCATCCTGTTGGGAGCTGGCTCGATTTATGGTTTATACAAATACATAGAGCCGCAGCTGCCCGACGTAAACACACTGAAAGATGTGCGTCTGCAAACCCCTATGCAGGTTTACAGCGCCGATGGCGATCTGATCGCCCAGTATGGCGAAATGCGCCGTATTCCTTTGACTCTGCAGCAAGTGCCACCTGTGATGGTGAAAGCGTTTATTGCGACCGAAGATAGCCGTTTTTATGAGCACCATGGTGTTGATCCGGTGGGTATTTTCCGTGCGGCCAGCGTTGCGCTGGTCTCCGGTCACGCCTCGCAGGGTGCCAGTACTATCACTCAGCAGCTGGCCCGTAACTTCTTCCTGAGCCCGGAACGCACCCTGATGCGTAAAATAAAGGAAGCGTTCCTGGCGATCCGCATTGAGCAGTTGCTGAACAAAGATGAAATCCTTGAGCTCTACCTGAATAAGATCTACCTCGGCTACCGTGCTTATGGCGTCGGCGCAGCCTCACAGGTCTATTTTGGTAAGCCGGTTGACCAGCTGTCGCTGAGTGAGATGGCGATGATTGCCGGTCTGCCGAAAGCCCCTTCCACCTTTAACCCGCTTTACTCGCCGAGTCGTGCCCTGTCGCGCCGCAACGTGGTGCTGGCGCGTATGCTGGATCAGCATTACATCACGCAGCAGCAGTATGATGAGGCGCGTAATACGCCGCTGGTCGCGAAGTATCACGGTCCGGAAATCGCTTTCTCTGCCCCCTATCTCAGCGAGATGGTGCGTCAGGAGATGGTGAAACGCTACGGTGAGAATGCCTACACCGATGGTTACAAGGTCTACACCACCGTGACCCGTCGCCTGCAGGAAGCCGCGCAGACCTCCGTTCGCAATAACGTCATGGCCTACGATATGCGTCATGGCTATCGCGGCCCGACCAGCGTGCTGTGGAAAGTGGGTGAACCGGCATGGGATCAGACGAAGATTGAGAAAGCGCTGAAGACGCTGCCGGTCTATGGTCCGCTCAATCCGGCAGTCGTAACCGAAGCGCGCAGCGATGAAGCGACGGTGATGCTGAAAGATGGCAGCAATGTGTCGCTGGCATTAGCCGGTGTGCGCTGGGCGCGTCCTTATAAGTCTGACACCGTGCAGGGCCCGACGCCGAAAAGCGTGACGCAGGTATTGCAGGCCGGCCAGCAGATCTGGGTGCGCAAGGTGGGTGATGAGTGGTGGCTGGGCCAGGTGCCGGATGTGAACTCGGCGCTGGTCTCGCTGGATCCGAATGATGGTGCGGTGCGCGCGCTGGTAGGCGGCTTTGCCTTTAACCAGAGCATGTTTAACCGTGCGACCCAGGCGCTGCGTCAGGTCGGCTCTAACATCAAGCCTTTCCTCTATACCGCCGCAATGGATCGCGGGCTGACGCTCGCCTCAATCCTTAACGATGTGCCGATTTCACGCTGGGATGCGGGTGCGGGTGCTGACTGGCGTCCCAAGAACTCACCGCCAACTTACGATGGTCCGATTCGTCTGCGTCAGGGTTTAGGCCAGTCGAAAAACGTGGTGATGGTGCGTGCGATGCGTGCGATGGGCGTGGATTACGCTGCTGAGTATCTGCAGCGCTTTGGTTTCCCGGCTCAGAACATTGTTCATACCGAATCGCTGGCATTAGGTGCGGCCTCGTTTACCCCGTTACAGGTGGTGCGCGGCTACTCCGTGATGGCGAATGGCGGCTTCCTGGTCGATCCTTACTTCATCACCCGGATTGAGAACGAACAGGGCGGCCTCGTATTTGAAGAGAAACCGAAGATCGCATGCCCGCAGTGCAATCTGCCGGTGATCTACGGCGAGACCAAAAAAGCGCTGGCCCTGAATGAAGAGAGCGTCGAGAACGTTGCAGCCTCTAATAACAACCAGAATCAGGCCGTTCCTCAGCCTGAACTGGAGCAGGTTCCCGCTCAGGCACAACAGGGTGAGCAGCAATATGCACCGCACGTGATCAACACCCCGCTCACCTTCCTGATCAAGAGCGCGCTGAACAGTAACATCTTTGGCGAACCGGGCTGGATGGGAACAGGCTGGCGTGCCGGGCGTGACCTCAAGCGTAATGATATCGGCGGTAAAACCGGTACCACTAACAGCTCGAAAGATGCCTGGTTCTCGGGTTACGGCCCTGGCGTGGTCACCTCAGTCTGGATCGGCTTTGATGATGCGCGCCGCAATCTGGGCCGCAGCACGCTCTCCGGCGCCATTCCCGATCAGATTTCGGGCTATGAAGGCGGTGCCAAGAGCGCGCAACCGGCATGGGATGAGTACATGAAGAGTGCGCTGGATGGTGTACCGGTGCAGCCGTTAACACCGCCGGATGGCGTGGTCACGGTGACGATCGATCGCAGCACCGGCAAGCTGGCAAATGGAGGGGGTAACACCCGTCAGGAGTACTTCATCAATGGCACCCAGCCAACCGAATATTCGGTTCATGATGTGGGTACCACCATTATGGATAACGGTGAGAGTCACGAGCTGTTCTGATGTGACCCACGAAACCGCACTGTAAAAAAGGCCGACGTCAGTCGGCCTTTTTTATTCAGTCACAGATGATATTCAGTAACTCAGCCGTCCCTGCTTCACCAGCCATTCGCGCGCCATAAACAGCGCACTGACATTACGTGCCTCGCGGAAATCGGGTTCATCCAGCAGCGACATCATATCGCTCAGCGGCCAGCGGTGGACAATCAGCGGCTCCGGCTCATCGCCTTCCAGCTTTTCAGCGTAGAGACCTTCCGCCACCACAATGTTCATTTTGCTGGAAAAGTAGGAGGGCGCCATGGTGAGTTTGCCCAGCGTTGTCAGCTGTTCGGCACCAAAACCGACCTCTTCTTTCAGTTCGCGAACTGCCGCTTCATTCACGGTTTCACCTGAATCGATCAGCCCCTTGGGGAAACCAAGCTCATAGGTTTCCAGTCCGACGGCATACTCCTGAATCAGGATCAGATGGTCATCAATAATCGGCACAATCATCACCGCTTCACGCTCTGAGGGCTTCATCCGCTCATAAACGCGATGCGCACCATTGCTGAAAGTCAGATCGACCGATTCAATGGTGAATAACCGTGAACGTGCCACGGCGGTGATATTGAGGATGTCAGGTTTTTTTGGAATTTTCATATCAGCCTCAAATTATTTTGCGCCGGCTATCTGGAGCGAATTAGCATACCTAACCACAGGCAATTGTGCGACAGTCAGACAATCACGTTATCGTTACACAGATTACATCGATTGAATAACAGCCTTTGGTTATCAGTTAAGACTAAATTTGCATTAGTCAATATGCTGCGATAAGTTTCAGATAATACCGATATTTAATCCAGTCTGAGCCGGTTACCATTCGGACAAGGCAGGGTTTAACAAATGCTAATCAGATATACGCTGGCACTATTTCATCGGGTGTCTGACTCCTCAGGGTTATATAATCTTCCGGAATGCCTCTTTTATAGTGAGCATAACCGAAAGCGAAAGTTTAAAGTGAAGGCAGCATTTTGGCTGAATTGAGCAGAGCATGAGCACAATCTTGATGATCCTGGCCATAGTGCTGACCTGTTCAATCCTGGCAGGCATTGGGTTCTGGTACGCTATGCGGCATCGTCCGCCGTTGGCGAAACCTCTGCCATTTATCAGTCCGCCCTGCCGTAAACTCTCTGCTCAGGAGCGTGAGGCGGTTGATAAGTATGTCGCCGCGCTGGAAAAGCAGCCCCGTACCACGGTGACGACCGATAAGCGCAGCGCGTCCGAACGACTGACGCTGACGGCACAAAGCAACAATGTCTACCCCGTTACCCGTGCGATTACCCGCTACGGACTCTCCACGGACGATCCCCATAAATGGCGCTACTACCTTGATGAAGTTGAAGTTCATCTGCCGCCGCTGTGGGAGCAGTACATCGCCGACGAAAACTACGTTGAGTTAATCCGCACCCAATCTATTCCGCTGGTGATCTCGCTGAACGGCCACTCGCTGGTGGATTACGCCGTGGATCAGCAATCGCTGCCGACGCTGATGCGTCCGGTGTCGACCAACGCCTCTATCCGCAAAGCGGAAACGGAAAACGTCGAACTGCTGCAGGTGCGCAAAGAGACGCCGGAAGAGTATCGTCTGTCGCGGCCAGATGGTACGCGTGAAGCGGTGATCATCTCTCTTGCCTTCTTACTCTTCTTCTTCAGCCTGTTAGTCCCCGCAACGCTGATGATCTGGCTGGTGCTGACGGGTGCAGTCATGATTGCCGCCAGCCTGTGGCTGCTCTACCGCATTCCGGGTGAGCGCGGCCTGCGTGACATACACTGCCTGCGCGGCGCGCCAAAGCGCTGGGGCCTGTTCAGCGAATCGAACCAGGAGCAGAGCAATATCACACTGGGGATTATTGACCTCGCCTATCCACCACACTGGCAGCCTTATGTCGCGCACGATCTGGGACAGGTGACGGATGTGGAGATCTACCTTAACCGTCAGGTGGTGCGTCAGGGTCGCTTCCTGTCGCTGCAGGATGAAGTCAAAAACTTCCCTATTCAGCGCTGGCGGAAAAACGTGGTGCTGGCCTGTGGTTCACTGATGGTGCTGACCATGCTGGTCACCTGGATCCCGCTCGGCATGCCGATCAAGCTCAGTCTGGCCTGGGCCAGGGGCACCGACAGCCTGGAGGTCAGCAGCGTCGATAAACTCAGCAGCGTGCCCCTGAATATTGGCGACAACCTCAAAGTGAGCGGTACTGGCATGTGTTCGGTGCCGGACAACTATCAGAGCAACCGAAGTTACGCCTTCATGCCGTTCGACTGCTCGGCGGTCTACTGGAATAACGCCACGCCGTTGCCGCAGCCACAATCGGACATTATTGATAAAGCCGCTGCTCTGCTGGAGACCACCACAAAGCAGCTGCATCCGGAAACCAATACCGATCCTAAACTGAATCCGCAGCTGGCCTCCGCGATTCAGAAGTCCGGCATGATCCTGCTGGATGACTTCTCCGATCTGGTGATGAAAACGCAGGATCTCTGTAATCAGCCACAGGATTGTATGCGCCTGAAAAATGCGCTGGTGAACCTGGGCAATGCCAAAGACTGGGAAGCGCTGATGCGTCGCGCAGATTCCGGCCAGCTAAACGGCATGAATGTGCTGCTGCGGCCGGTCAGTGCTGAAGCCCTGGAAAACCTGGTCAATACCGCCACCTCGACCTTCTTTTTCCGCGAAACCCGTCGTGCAGCAGAAAATCTTAACAGCCCGCCGCCAGGGGGTTTTCTGATCGTCAGCGACGAGGGCCGCCAGCTGGTGAATCAGCCTCAGCCAACCGTGTCGCTGTTTGATCTCGATCCGCCCTCTCAGTGGCGTGAACTGCAACGTATCTCCGCCATGCTGCTGCATACGCCTTTCAGCGCCAGCGGCATCATCACCAGCATTTCAACGGATGCAAACGGCACGCGTCATATCGTGCTGCACAATGAACCGGATGCCATGGCGCAATGGCGCTATCTCGGCAGCGTATTGCTGCTGCTGGTGCTGTTAACCTGCGGTGTGATCAATGGGTTACTGGCGCTGCGCCGTATGCACCTTAATCGCCAGCGCATGATCGATATCCAGCACTACTACGACAAGTGCTTCAATCATAACCTCGGCACTTTGCAGAGCGTGCGCCCGATATTCTGAGCCCTGCCCTTCTGTGCTACCCTGTCGCCCGGTTTTTTTACAGGGTGAAACATCCGCATGCTCAACTGGTCTGAGATTGATACCGTGCTGCTCGACATGGATGGCACGCTGCTGGATTTGGCGTTTGATCGCCACTTCTGGCTGGAGCATGTGCCTGAACAACTCAGTCAGCAACGCGGCATCACCCGGGCGGAAGCCGAAGCGATCATCGCGGAAAAGTATCAGGCCGTCGCCCATACGCTAAACTGGTATTGTCTGGATTACTGGGCAGAAGCGCTGGCGCTGGACATCCGTGCCATGACCTGGGCGATGCGCAGCCGGATTGCGCTGCGTGACGATACGCTGCCTTTTTTGCAGGCTCTGCGCCGTGCCGGCAAGTCCACTATCCTGCTGACCAACGCGCATCCTTACAATCTGGACGTCAAACTGGCGCAGACAGGTTTAGCGCCGCACCTTGATTTATTACTTTCCACCCATACCTTTGGGTATCCGAAAGAAGACCAACGTTTATGGCAGGCGGTACAACAGCACACCGGCTTTTCTGCGCCGCGCACGCTGTTTATCGATGATAGCGAAGTGATTCTGGATGCTGCGGCGTCATGGGGCATCGGCGAGTGCTTAGGCGTAAAGAACCCCGATTCGGGTCGTCCTGAGCAAATCTTTCAGCGTCATCGCGCCACCGGCGATTACCGGACGCTGATCTGAGTCAGGAGCAGCAATGAAGAAAGAGAAAAGCAGCGAAGAGGTACGCCTCGACAAGTGGCTGTGGGCCGCGCGCTTTTACAAAACCCGGGCAATTGCGCGGGAGATGATTGAAGGCGGCAAAGTGCATTACAACGGCCAGCGCAGCAAACCTGGCAAAGTGGTGGAGCTGAATGCGGAACTGACACTGCGTCAGGGCAACGATGAACGCACCGTGGTGGTGGCGGACATCAGCGCTCAGCGCCGTCCCGCCAGCGAGGCCCAGCAGCTCTATCGCGAAACCGATGCCAGCATTGAAAAACGCGAAAAAATGGCGCAGGCGCGCAAAATGAATGCGCTGACTATGCCCCATCCCGATCGGCGACCTGACAAAAAAGAGCGTCGCGATTTGATGAAGTTTAAATTATCGGGCGATGAATAACGCCGTCTTAGCTGACGCGCCATCGCCCCGTACCAGTGAGAGAAAAAATATGTCAGCCCAGGATCAACTGCACCGTTATCTGTTTGAAAATGCCGCCGTGCGCGGCGAGCTGGTGAACGTCTCTGACACCTGGCGTGAAACCGTAAAGAACCATGATTATCCGGCACCGGTTAAAACGCTGCTGGGTGAGATGCTGGTCGCCACCAGCCTGCTGACTGCCACGCTGAAGTTTGATGGCGAAATCACCGTGCAATTGCAGGGTGACGGTCCGCTGTCGCTGGCGGTGATCAACGGCAACAACAACCAGGAACTGCGCGGCGTAGCGCGTATCAAAGGCGACATCCCGGACGACAGTACTCTGAAAAGCATGGTGGGCAATGGCTATCTGGTAATCACCATTTCCCCTGAAAAGGGCGAACGTTATCAGGGTGTAGTGGGACTGGAAGGTGAAACCCTGGCGGAGTGCCTGGAAGATTACTTCATGCGCTCAGAGCAGCTGCCAACGCGGCTTTTTATCCGCACCAGCGACAAAGGCGCCGCGGGTATTCTGCTGCAGGTGATGCCTGCGCAGGATACGGAGAAAGAGGTTTTCGACCATCTGGCAACGCTGACCGAAACCATTAAAATGGAAGAGCTGATCGATCTGCCTGCGAATGAAGCGCTGTGGCGCCTCTACCATCAGGAAGAGGTCACCCTCTACGATCCGCAGCCGGTGATCTACAAATGCACCTGCTCGCGTGAGCGCTGTGGCGAAGTACTGACCACGCTGCCGCAGGAAGAGGTGGATGAGATCATCGCGGAAGATGGCAAAATCGACATGCACTGCGACTATTGCGGCTCAAACTACGTGTTTGACGCCGTCGATATCGCCGGTATTCGCAGCCACTCCCTTGAGAATAATAACCAGCTTCACTGATTTATCGGGCGGCTTCTGCCGCCCCTTCCCCGCCGCCCATGCCTATCCCCATAATTTTTCAGACAAATTATCTTTTTTTACTTTCATAACATCTTTTAAACGTTCGAAACATAGCCTTAACGCGCCCTGAGTCGCATTTTTAGATCACTGCCCTTTTTCCCTTAACGCAGAAGAGTAAACTGCGCGCGATCGTGCAAACGCCCGGAAGTCAGAGGCAGATGCCCTGAATTGCCCGGTGATCTTTGCAGGCTGTCGTGACGAAGCGCAGTCGACTGTCAGTGATTTGCCGCACCCGATACAACAGCCGGTGGCACGATCCCAACCTATCTCTGCTTTGCAGAACAGACACCGATTTAAGGAGCAGTAAAATGCGCGTTAACGGCCTGACCTCGCAAGACCTTGCCGCTTTGGGCATCGTGGATACCACGGAAGTGGTTTACAACCCTGATTACGACACGCTTTTTCAGGAAGAGACGCGCCCGGACCTCGAAGGTTTTGCTCGTGGCACCCTGACGCAGAGCGGCGCGATTGCAGTAGACACCGGGATTTTCACCGGGCGATCGCCAAAGGATAAGTACATTGTGCGTGACGACACCACGCGCGATACCCTGTGGTGGAACGACCAGGGCACCGGCAAAAACGACAATCAGCCCCTGTCGCAGGAGACCTGGAACGCGCTGAAAAGCTGCGTCACCCGCCAGCTTTCCGGCAAGCGCCTGTTTGTGGTGGATGCGTTCTGTGGTGCCAATGCCGATTCCCGTCTGAGCGTACGTTTTGTCACCGAAGTGGCCTGGCAGGCACACTTCGTGAAGAACATGTTCATCCAGCCTGACGACGCTGAACTGGCCGAATTCACTCCCGACTTTGTGGTGATGAACGGCGCCAAATGCACCAATCCAGACTGGCAGGCGCAGGGTCTTCACTCTGAAAACTTTGTCGCCTTCAATCTGACTGAACGCATGCAGCTGATTGGCGGAACCTGGTACGGCGGCGAGATGAAGAAAGGTCTGTTCGCCATCATGAACTACCTGCTGCCGCTGAAAGGCATCGCCTCAATGCACTGCTCAGCAAACGTGGGTAAAGCGGGCGATGTGGCGGTCTTCTTTGGCCTCTCGGGCACCGGTAAAACCACACTTTCTACCGATCCTGACCGCCAGCTGATCGGTGACGATGAGCACGGCTGGGACGATGATGGCGTGTTTAACTTCGAGGGCGGTTGTTACGCCAAAACCATCAACCTCTCTGAGCAGGCTGAGCCGGAGATCTACCGCGCCATTCGCCGCAATGCGCTGCTGGAAAATGTGGTGGTCCGCGAAGATGGCAGCGTCGATTACGACGACGGCAGCAAAACCGAAAACACCCGCGTCTCCTATCCGATCAATCACATCGACAATATCGTGCAGCCGGTCTCAAAAGCGGGCCACGCGAAGAAAGTGATTTTCCTGACCGCCGATGCGTTTGGCGTGCTGCCGCCGGTTTCACGTCTGACGCCGGAGCAGACGCAGTATCATTTCCTGTCAGGTTTCACCGCCAAGCTGGCGGGGACCGAGCGTGGCGTCACTGAGCCGACCCCCACCTTCTCCGCCTGTTTCGGCGCGGCGTTCCTGATGCTGCATCCGACGCAGTATGCGGAAGTGCTGGTGAAACGGATGGAGGCGTCCGGTGCGCAGGCTTATCTGGTCAATACCGGCTGGAACGGCAGCGGCAAACGCATCTCACTGAAGAATACCCGCGCCATTATCAATGCCATTCTGGCGGGTGAGCTGGATGATGCGCCGATGGAAACGCTGCCGATCTTTAATCTGCAGATGCCGGTTACGCTGGGCGAACTGGATAGTGATACGCTCGATCCGCGTCGTAGCTGGGAGAGTGAGGAGAAGTGGACCGCCGCCGCCGAAGGTCTGGCGCAGCGCTTTATTGATAACTTCGACAAGTACACGGATAACGCTGCAGGTGCTGCGCTGGTGAAAGCTGGCCCGCAACGCTAAAAGAAGCGGCGCGGCAATGAAACTGCCGCGCCGTTTTTATCATCCCGACACGCTGTTGCTGCCGTTGTTGTGGCTCAGCGCCATGCTTTCCACTAACGGCAACCAGGCACGAATGCGTAAACCGCCGCGTTCGCTCTCGCCAATCTCCAGCGAGCCCTGATGAGCATCAATAATACGCTGCACGATCGCCAGGCCCAGACCGGTACCGCTGGTGCTGCGGGCGCTGTCGCCGCGCACAAAGGGCTGGAACAGATGCGCCAGCTGATCCGGCTTAATGCCAGGTCCATCATCTTCCACCTGGAACCAGGCACGATGCAGTTCCCGTCCGCTGCTGACCCTGATCCAGCCATTACCGTATCGCGCGGCGTTGACCACCAGGTTAGCCAGTGCCCGTTTAATCGACAGCGGGTTGATATCCAGCATTAACTCTTCCGGCATCACCGCATTTTCGATCTCACGTTCATAGCCGCTTTCAGCGGCCACCACTTCGCCCAGCACACTGTTAAGGTCGGCGCGCTCAGTCTGCATCTCCTGACCGGTACGCAGGTAGTCGATGAACTGTTCGATAATGGCGTTGCACTCTTCGATATCTTTATTAATCGATTCGGCCAGGTAGCCATCCTGCTCGCTCATCATCTCGGTGGCGAGACGAATACGGGTCAGCGGCGTTCGCAAATCGTGGCTGACGCCCGCCATTAACAGCGTGCGGTCATCCGCCAGCTGCTTCACCCCGGCCGCCATCTGGTTAAAGGCGCGGGTCACCGATCGCACTTCTGACGCGCCATACTCGCGCAGCGGCGGCGGAATAATCCCGCGCCCGACCTGCAGAGCGGCGTGCTCCAGATCCACCAGCGGGCGGTTCTGGATGCGGATAAACAGCCAGGCACCGCCAATCGCCAGCAGCATAATCGCCAGGGTGTAGCGGAACAGCGGCGAGAAGTCGCCCTGATGAATCTCAGTCAGCGGCACCCGCACCCAGATATCGGGCGACAGCCAGGTTTTCAGCCAGACGACGGGCGAGTTTTTGTTAACCTCAACCCGCACATCGGTGGGACCGCCAAGCTGCTGGCCCATCTGCTCGCTCAGGAATTCATAGTGCTGCGCCCATCGCAATCCGCTCTCCTCTGCTGCTGCATTGGTGTAGAGCGAGATCCCCAGTTCGCGGTAGATTTCCCGGCGAAACGCCGGTGGCACTTCCAGCTGCGTGCCATCCTCCAGCTGCAACCGGTCGGTCATCAGCATACGAACTTCGTAAGCGAGCACCTTATTGAACTGTTGCAGGCTGGGAAGAATGGCGAAGTTCAGCACCACCAGATAGGTCGTTACCAGGCTGACAAACAGCAGGGTAACGATCAGCAGCAGGGTGCGGGCAAACGAACTGCGAGGCGAGAAGCGCAGCCGCTTCATGCTTTACTGCCGTCCGGCACAAAGACGTAGCCCAGACCCCAGACGGTCTGGATATAACGCGGATGCGCAGGATCCTCTTCCACCATGCGACGCAGGCGGGAGATCTGGACGTCAATCGAACGTTCCATGGCGCTGTATTCACGGCCACGCGCCAGGTTCATCAGCTTATCGCGAGACAGCGGCTCACGTGGATGGCTGACCAGTGCTTTCAGCACCGCAAACTCACCGCTGGTCAGCGGCATCGGCTCATCTTCACGGAACATCTCGCGGGTGCCGAGGTTAAGTTTGAACTTACCAAAGGCGATGATCGCCTCTTCCTGCGAAGGTGCGCCTGGCAGTTCATTGGCCTGACGGCGCAGCACCGCACGGATGCGCGCCAGCAGCTCACGCGGGTTAAAGGGTTTAGGAATATAGTCGTCAGCGCCGATCTCCAGCCCCACGATACGATCCACCTCTTCGCCCTTGGCGGTCACCATAATAATCGGCATCGGGTTGCTCTGACTGCGCAGACGACGGCAGATAGAGAGACCATCCTCGCCTGGCAACATCAGGTCGAGCACCATCAGATGAAAGGATTCACGGGTTAACAGACGATCCATCTGCTCGGCATTAGCGACACTGCGCACCTGAAAGCCCTGCTCGGTGAGATAGCGTTCAAGCAGTGCACGCAGACGCATATCATCATCGACGACCAGAATTTTGTAGTTCTCTTGCATTTTCAACTCCCAAAGGCGCTATTGCCTGAGCCAACATTGTTAAAAAAAGATGCCTTATAGTGACAGTCATTAATGGTTTATATTCTAGCCAAAATTGTTACAAAGCATATTAAACAGGAGCTTATATTTGATTTAAGGCGATTTCGGGTCAGTTTTAACGCGTCTGGCGCTGCCCGGCCCCTGTTACGGCAAATCTGAAAAAACGGCTCTGTTTCTCTGAATCGCTGGCGTCAGAAGCGGGCCAGTTTTTATTCGATGAACGAATTCAGCAAGTTAGCAGACAATTTGACTTAATGATCAGCCATCACTGTGGATAAGCTCCAGATAATCTACCTCAACAGTAGCCAGGCAGCATAATATTCCAGCAAACCTGCGTAACGCCCCACTCTCCTCTCGGATTAGTTTCAGCGGTGCCACCAGCAAGACCAGTTGAAATTAAAGTCCGTTAAATCAATCAGTAAAGCCAACTTTTCGCCTTCTCCGTTTTCAACCAGACTGCTCAGGCAACATTCGATGTCTCAACGGGGATTACACACAATGAAAAAAACAATTTTACTGCTGAGCGCGCTGGCATTAAGCAGCGTCACTCCAGCTTATGCTGCCACAGCCACTGGTGAAGCAGCTGGCGCAGCGGCAACCACCACAGCACAAGGTAACTCTAACGCCATCGGTGTTGGCGCAGTCGCAGCCCTGCTGGGCGTTGCGCTGGCCACCATGGGCGGCGGCGGCGGTGACGGTCACAGCACCGGTACATCGACCACCACGGCGACTCACGCCGGTAAATAAGTATCACGACTTCTTTTACAGCTTCAGATTACTGGCTTCAGATTGTTTTTCAGCACCAACCCTTTCGCCGCCGGGGAAGTCAACGTGGGTTTTTAGCCTTTAAAAACCCTTTCCCCGCCCTTTTTTGCCGCGCCCCCTTTGTCTTACACTGTTCCTCTTTGGATCTCTCTGGCCGGTATAGCATGAAAACCCGACTCATTACCCGCGAAGGCTTCGATAAGCTGAAAGCAGAACTCGACTATCTCTGGCGTGAAGAGCGACCGGAAGTGACAAAAAAAGTCACCTGGGCTGCCAGTCTTGGCGATCGCAGTGAAAATGCCGATTATCAGTACAACAAAAAACGGCTGCGTGAAATCGACCGTCGCGTTCGCTATCTGACCAAAAGTCTTGAACAGCTGCGTATCGTTGACTATTCACCCCAGCAGGATGGCAAAGTCTTCTTTGGCGCCTGGGTGGAAATTGAAAACGATGAGGGCGACCTCAAACGCTTCCGCATTGTGGGCTACGATGAGATTTTTGGCCGCAAAGATTACATCTCCATCGACTCGCCCATGGCGCGGGCGCTGCTGAAAAAAGAGGTCGGCGATGCCGCCACCGTCGAGACGCCAGTGGGGCCGGCGCTGTGGTATATCAACGCGATTGACTACCCGCAATAACCCTTCAGATTATCGCTGAAAGCCGCCCGCGTCTCTGGCAATTTTAACCATCAATCCGTATAACTGTCGGCTATTTCTCAACCCGGAAAGCAAGACAATCCTGATGATGAAAGTTCTGAGCCAGATAATTGCCAGTGAGCTCAAGGCGCGTCCAGAGCAAGTTGACGCCGCCGTTCGCCTGCTGGATGAAGGGAATACCGTGCCGTTTATCGCACGCTATCGTAAAGAGGTCACCGGCGGGCTGGATGATACCCAGTTGCGCCAGCTGGAAACCCGCCTCAGCTATCTGCGTGAACTTGAAGAGCGACGCCAGTCGATTCTGAAGTCGATTGACGATCAGGGGAAACTCACTGACGACCTCGCCCGCGCGATCAACACCACCCTCAGCAAAACCGAGCTTGAAGACCTCTACCTGCCCTACAAACAGAAACGCCGGACGCGTGGACAGATCGCTATCGAAGCGGGTCTGGAGCCGCTGGCGGAGACGCTGTGGCAGGAGCCGTCTCACATTCCTGAGCAGCTTGCCGAACAGTATGTCGATGCCGACAAAGGCGTCGCCGACGTCCGTGCCGCGCTGGATGGTGCCCGCTACATTCTGATGGAGCGTTTCGCTGAAGATGCCGCGCTGCTGGCGAAGGTGCGTAATTACCTGTGGAAAAATGCCCATCTGGTGTCACGCGTGGTGGAAGGCAAAGAGGAAGCAGGCGCGAAGTTCCGCGACTACTTTGATCACCATGAAGCGCTGAGCGGCGTGCCGTCGCACCGTGCGCTGGCGATGCTGCGTGGCCGCAACGAAGGCGTGCTGCAACTGTCGCTGAATGCCGATCCACAGTTTGATGAAGCACCGCGTGAAAGCCATGGTGAAACGCTGATTGCTGAGCACCTGAACCTGCGCCTGAATAACGCTCCTGCCGACAGCTGGCGTAAAGCGGTGGTGAGCTGGACGTGGCGCATCAAGGTGATGCTGCATCTGGAAACGGAGCTGATGGGCACGGTGCGCGAACGCGCAGAAGATGAAGCGATTAACGTCTTTGCCCGCAACCTGCACGATCTGCTGATGGCCGCTCCCGCCGGTATGCGCGCCACCATGGGGCTGGACCCAGGCCTGCGCACTGGTGTCAAAGTGGCGGTGGTCGATGCCACCGGCAAGGTCGTCGCGACCGATACCGTCTATCCGCATACCGGCCAGACCGCGAAAGCCGCGGCCGCCGTAGCGGCACTCTGCATTAAGCATCAGGTTGAGCTGGTGGCGATTGGCAACGGCACCGCTTCACGTGAAACTGAGCGCTTCTTCCTGGATCTGCAGCAGCAGTTCCCGCAGGTCACGGCGCAAAAAGTGATTGTCAGTGAAGCTGGCGCATCTGTCTATTCGGCCTCTGAACTGGCGGCGCTGGAGTTCCCGGATCTCGATGTTTCGCTGCGCGGCGCGGTGTCGATTGCCCGACGTTTGCAGGATCCGCTGGCTGAGCTGGTGAAAATCGACCCGAAATCGATCGGTGTGGGTCAGTATCAGCATGACGTCAGTCAGAGCCAGCTGGCGAAGAAACTCGACGCGGTAGTGGAAGATTGCGTGAACGCCGTCGGCGTTGACCTCAACACCGCCTCGGTGCCGCTGCTGACCCGCGTGGCGGGCCTGACGCGCATGATGGCGCAGAATATTGTCGGCTGGCGTGATGAGCATGGCCGCTTCCAGAACCGTCAGCAGTTGCTGAAAGTGAGCCGTCTTGGGCCAAAAGCCTTTGAGCAGTGTGCGGGCTTCCTGCGCATCAACCATGGCGATAACCCGCTGGATGCCTCGACTGTGCATCCGGAAGCCTACCCGGTGGTGGAGCGCATCCTGGCCGCCACCGAGCAGGCACTGAGCGATCTGATGGGCAACGCAGGCAGCCTGCGTAATCTCAGCGCCCGCGATTTCATTGATGAACGTTTTGGTCTGCCGACCGTTACCGACATCATGAAAGAGCTTGAGAAGCCGGGCCGCGATCCGCGTCCTGAGTTTAAAACTGCACAGTTCGCTGAAGGCGTAGAGACGCTGAACGATCTGACGCCGGGCATGATCCTCGAAGGTGCCGTCACTAACGTGACCAACTTCGGTGCATTTGTGGATATCGGCGTGCATCAGGATGGCCTGGTGCATATCTCTTCGCTCTCCGATCGCTTCGTGGAAGATCCGCATCAGGTGGTGAAAGCGGGCGATATCGTCAAAGTGAAAGTGATGGAGGTCGATCTCCAGCGCAAGCGTATTGCCCTGACCATGCGTCTTGATGAGCAGCCAGGCGAAGGCAATGCCCGTGGTGGCGCGAAAAACGCGGCTCCGCGCGAGGAGAAACGTCAGAACAACGCGAAAGGTCGTCCGCGTCCGGTCAGCTCGTCAGCAGGTAACAGTGCGATGGGTGATGCGCTGGCTGCGGCTTTCGGTAAAAAACGCTAAGCTTTTCAGGGGGCCACTGCCTGGCCCCCTCTTCACACCCTTCTCCCCGGTTGAAAATCCCCGCCATCGCGCTACGCTAAAAAGACGCCTGTCATAAAAACAACACCTGCTGTGGCACCCAATTCACGATGGAAACGATCACCGATCTGATTGATAAGATTTATGCTGGCACATTTCCGGAGGCGACCTTTGCGCGCCTGCTGGCTGACATCGCCACCGCCCGCGAGGCAATTAAGCTGCCGCGCAAGGCACACTGGGATGAGCAGGATGTGGTGCTGATCACCTATGCCGATCAGTTTCGCGAAGCCGATAAACCCACGCTCAGCACCTTTTCCCGGTTCTATCAGCAGCACCTGCAATCCACGTTTCCGCTGGTTCACCTGCTGCCCTTTTTCCCCTGGTCGTCCGATGACGGCTTTTCGGTGATTGATTACCATCAGGTCGATCCGCTGTGCGGCGACTGGCAGGACATTGCGCGGCTGCATCAGGAAACCCGGCTGATGTTCGATTTTGTCTGCAACCATATGTCGGCACACAGCGCCTGGTTCAGCCACTTCCTGGCGCAGGATCCCGGCTGGGACGATTTCTTTATCAGTATGCCGCCCGCCACCGATCTCAGCGCCGTGACGCGTCCGCGCACCTCGCCGCTGCTGACGCCGTTTAAAATGGCGGATGGCGAAACCCGCTTTATCTGGACCACCTTCAGCGCCGACCAGATCGACCTCAACTTTGCCAATCCTGAGGTGCTGCTGCGCATGGTCAATGTGCTGCTCGACTACCTGAAACGCGGCGCTGACTATGTGCGTCTCGATGCGGTCGGCTACATGTGGAAAACGCCCGGCACGCGCTGTATTCATCTGGAAAAGACCCATCAGCTGGTGAAGCTGTTTCGCGCTATTGCCGACCAGGTTGCGCCTGGCACGGTGATTATCACCGAGACCAACGTGCCGCATCAGGACAACATCAGCTATCTGGGCAACGGGCACGATGAGGCGCAGATGGTCTATCAGTTTTCGTTGCCGCCACTGGTGCTGCATGCGATTCACACCGGCTCGGCGCGCGCACTGCGGCAGTGGGCGAGCGCTCTGGATCTCAGCAGCAACGACACCACCTTTTTCAACTTTCTGGCGTCACACGACGGCATCGGCCTTAATCCGGCGCGCGGCATTTTGTCTGAAGTGGAGATTGTGGCGCTGGTGCGCGATCTGGCGCTGGAAGGCGCGCTGGTCTCCTATAAAAACAACCCTGACGGCACCACCAGCCCCTATGAAATCAACGTCACCTATCTGGATGCGCTCAACCGTGAAGATGACGATGACGCCACGCGGCTGAAACGTTTTTTGCTGGCCCATGCGATTCTGCTGGTCTTTCCCGGCGTGCCTGCCATCTATATCCAGAGCATTCTGGGTGGTCGTAACCATTACGATGGCGTGCGCGCCGCCGGACACAACCGGGCGATTAATCGGCAGAAGTATGATTTACAGCAGATTGAGGGAGATCTGGCGGGCGGTAACTGGCTGCGCCAGCAGGTCTATACCCGGCTCGGACAACTGATTCAGCTGCGTCGTCGCCAGCCTGCGTTTCACCCGGATAATCCGATGACGCTTTATGAGAGCGAAAACGCCGTGCTGGTGCTCAGACGTCATCAGCCAGAAAGCGGCGACGGGCTGCTGTGCGTGTTTAATCTCAGTGGACGGTCAGTGGAGACGCAATTACCGGTGGCGCATACGTTGCAGGATGTGGTGAGCGGAGAGAAAATTGATGGCACCCAGCCGGTTAAGCTGGATGCCTGGCAGTTCATGTGGCTACGTTAATTACTTGTAGACTTCAGCCGTTGCGCTGAATTTGCCGTGTTCGCGGCCTGCGATCACGCGGTAGTATTTACCGCCCTTTTCGTCAGCGAGCTTCGACAACACTTTCTTAGCATCCATTGGCGAGGTGGTTTCCGCCGTGGTGTTAACGTTGCCGATCTTTTGCAGGTTCATTGTTTTAACTTCTTCCTGGGTGACTTCTTTCGCTGCCATCGCAGAAAATGAAATCGCGCCCATCATCATTGAAGCCACAACCCATTTAAAAACCTTCATTATGTTTACCCTCATTCATGATCCATTGTGAGATGTAAGCAGCCGCTAAACGCGTAAGGCAGTATGGAACGGCATAGTCATTTCCATGACTAATCACATAAAATTGCAACGGCCTCGCTCACAGAGAGAAGTATTGCTGCTGTCTGCGATTTTGCCAGTTCAAAGCGTCATTATCACGGCAGATTACTGATAAAATTAACAATATGCTGGCAAAAGCGCTCAGGATGGGAAATAAAAGGCGCATGTGCGGCTTTTTCGATAACCACTGAGGGCGATGCTGGCAACATTTCATCTATCTCCGCCGCAATCCGGCGCGGCACCAGTCCATCTAACGCTCCATAGAGTCGCAGGAACGGCAGCGTAATTTGCGGTAACGCGTCGCGCAGATCGACCTGGCGCAGAATCTCCAGCCCGCCATCCAGCACCGCCACCTCCGGCATCGGCTGCGACAGCACCACCTCTTTCAGCTGCCGCGCATCGGCGCGAGCCGTTTCGGTACCCAGCGTCTGCAGCGCCAGAAAGCGCTCCACCGTGCGCTGGAAATCGTTGCTGAGCATCTGCTGAAAGTTCTGCAGCGTCTCCGGTTTAATGCCGGGCCAGCTCTCTGTGGCGGTGAAACAGGGCGACGAGGCAACGGTGATCAATGCAGCCAGTTTTTCTGGCGCACTCAGCGCCAGCTGCGTCGCCACCAGTCCGCCCAGCGACCAGCCCACCACAATCGACTGCGGTGGCAGCGCAGGCAGCAATTGCGCTGCCATCTGCTCCAGCGTCAGCGCACCGAAATGCTGGCTGCGGCCATAGCCGGGCAGATCGACCAGATGCAGGCGATAGTGCGCGCTGAGTCGCGGAATGATGCTTTGCCAGACTTCGGCATTCAGTCCCCATCCGTGCAGCAGCACAAGATCGCGTTTTCCTTCTCCGCAGGTGTGCCAGTAGAGCGACGTCATCAGTTACTATCCCGAAAATGATAAGGAGGTCGCTATGCTAGCAATGCCCGCCCTGTGTTGGCTATGCCGGATGCCGTTGCGGTTAGCCCGGCACGGCATCTGCAGCTTATGTCTGCGCGGATTACCGCCGTTACCGCTGCTCTGTCCACGCTGCGGATTGCCGGCAGGTTCAGCAAAGGTCGCCTGCGGCCGCTGCCAGCTTAAACCGCCCGCCTGGCAGGCGCTGGTCTGCGTCAATGACTATTGTCCGCCGTTCAGCCAGTGGGTTAACCAGCTTAAATTTTCTCACATAACCGCACTCAGGGTGATGCTGGCGCGGCTGCTTTTGCTAAGCTGGCTTAATGTTTACCGGCATGGCAGTGTGCCGCGTCCCGATCTGCTGCTGCCGGTTCCGCTGCATCGGCGACGACGCTGGCAGCGTGGCTTTAATCAGACGGTACTGCTGGCCGCACCGCTGGCGCACTGGCTGGGATGTGAATGGCGCGAAGGTCTTTCCCGCAAGCGCGGTGGCGCATTACAGCATCAGCTCAGCGCCCGCCAGCGCCGCACCAACTTACGGGGTGCTTTCTGCCTTGAAATGGTGGTGCAGGGACGCCATATCGTTCTGCTGGATGACGTCATTACCACCGGCAGTACGGTAGATGAAATCAGCCGCCTGTTAATGGCCCAGGGTGCCGCCAGCGTGCAGGTCTGGTGCCTGTGCCGTACCTTGTAGAGCGTCTTTGATGGGCGTATTATAACCAACTAAATTAGTCAACTATTGAGCAATCGACATGATCCGAATTACTGACTCTGCCCAGGAACATTTTTCTAAACTGCTATCCAAACAAGAAGATGGCACCCAGATTCGCGTATTCGTGATTAACCCGGGTACGCCAACAGCCGAGTGTGGCGTCTCTTACTGTCCGCCCGATGCCGTTGAAGCTACTGACACCGAACTGAAGTTCGAAAAGCTCTCTGCTTACGTTGATGAACTGAGCAAGCCGTATCTGGAAGATGCTGAAATTGACTTCGTTACCGACAACCTCGGTTCGCAGCTGACGCTGAAAGCGCCGAATGCCAAAATGCGTAAAGTCTCTGATGATGCGCCAATGGTTGAGCGCGTTGAGTATCTGCTTCAGGCGCAGATCAACCCACAGCTGGCCGGCCATGGCGGTCGCGTGTCGCTGATGGAGATCACCGATGAGGGCTACGCCATTCTGCAGTTTGGCGGCGGCTGTAACGGCTGTTCGATGATCGACGTGACCCTGAAAGATGGTATCGAGAAAGAGCTGCTGGCCGCCTTCCCGGAACTCAAAGGCGTGCGGGATATTACTGAGCATCAGCGCGGTGAACACTCGTTCTACTGATGATTAAGCGCGGCAGCCTGGCTGCCGCGCTTCTGTTATTGCCCTTTCTGTCCTGACTGACGCTGCTGGCTGACCACCTTCAGCAGTGCATTCACTTCCTTGTCCGCAAAGATCTCCTCCAGCGTTTTGCTCAGCTTGCGTCGCCAGTTAGGGTACTGATCCACCGTGCCCGGGACGTTGACCGGCGTGGTCATGCCAAGCCAGTCCTCAGGCTGCAGGCCAAGCAGCGCACTGTCGGTATCCGCCAGGAAGCGATGTATTGCCCGATTCAGCGCAGGCGTCATGGTGAGCTTCTCTGCCTTCTTCTGGCTGCGTGCCGGTAAGGCGCCCGCCTGATGAAGCGCATCCAGCAGCGCCTGCTTCTGCGCGGCGCGCTGCTGATGTAACGCTTTCACCGCATCGCCCGGATAGAGGCCAATCTTCTCACCCAGCGCCAGGTCGCCCTGCTCCCAGAAGCCGGTCAGCGTAGGCAGATCGTGCGTGCTGGCGCTGGCGATAGACTGGCGCGGATAGTCCTGCGGCGCGCGATAGCGCTCATCCTTCTCCTGCTCAAACCAGAGCACCTTCCATGAAAAGACGCCACTTTTACGCAGCAGGCTGACAATCTCCTGGGGCACAGTGCCAAGGTCTTCACCAATCACCATGCAGCGCAGCCGGTGGCTCTCCAGCGCCAGGATGCCCAGCAGATCGTTGACCGGATAGGCCACATAGGCGCCTTTATCCGCCGTCTCCCCGGCAGGCACCCACCACAGACGCAGCAGCGACATCACGTGATCGATGCGCAACGCGCCGCAGTCGCGCATATTGGCGCGCAGCATGTCGATAAATGGCTGGTAGCCGCGCGCCTTCATTACATGCGGGTCCATCGGCGGTAAGCCCCAGTTTTGTCCCAGCGGACCGAGACGGTCAGGCGGCGCACCCACCGAGGCCTTGAGGCGGTAAAGCTCCGGGTCGTGCCAGGTTTCCGCGCTGCCTTCCGCCACGCCCACTGCCAGGTCACGATAGAGTCCGACGCTCATGCCCAGCGCCTGACTGTGCGTCCAGCAGCCAGAGAACTGCTGCTGCGCCAGCCATTGCAGCCATTGCCAGAAGGCGATCTCCTCTTCATGCTGTGCACACCACTGCTGCACCTCCGGCAACTGGCTGTTGCGCCACCCTTCCGGCCACGCAGGCCAGCCGCCCTGCTGCGCCTTATCTGCCCGTCGCTCCAGCTGTATGCCGTCGTAGGCGGCCTGATAACGCAGGCTGTCGCCGCCTTCATGCACAAAGGCCGCCCAGGATTGATGCTCTTCGCTCTGGCTGTCTCGCGCCTGAAAGTGTGCCCAGGCGTGCCGCAGCGCAGCGAGCTTAAGCGCCATTACCGCCTCGTAGTCAACCAGCTCCGCCTCACGCGCTTTGGTCAGCGCCTTCCGGGTTCTGGCGCTGTTCCACCACTTCTGTGCCGCCGCGCTTTGCTGAAAATCGGCCACCTGACTGACGTCGATATAGATTACGTTCAGCCAGCGGCGCGACGACGGGCTGTACGGACTGGCGAAACCGGCGCTGGCGGGATAGAGCGCATGCAGCGGATTCAGCCCGACGAAATCGCCACCGCGTTCAGCCAGCTGCACCAGCAGCTGGTCGAGATCGCCGAAGTCGCCGATGCCCCAGTTCTGTTCAGAGCGCACGGTGTAGAGCTGCACCAGCGCACCCCAGCGTTTTTCCCCCGCTTCCAGCGCCGGAGGCAGATAGCAGCGGCGCGGCGCTACGATAAGCCGCGTCTGCCAGCTTTTTTTGCCCTTACTGAGTGTGAGCTGGTGGTACCCCTGCGCCAGCGGGCCAGGCAGCGTAAAAGGCTCACCGGCGGTTAACTCGCCGCTGTGCTGTTTGCCCTTTTCAGTCTGCAACTGCCAGCGGTAAACGCCGCTGCCCTGTGGCGTCAGCTGTCGCTTGCCACTGCCGCTGAACACCGCGACCGGCGGCAGCGGCGATTTTTTTGCGTCCTGCGGATCGTCCATCACCGCCAGCAGCGCCTGCAGGGTCTCATCGCTGATCGCCTCTTTCTCGCCATTGACGTTGATGTAGTCAAGTGAAATTCCCGCGGCACGGGCGGCCTGACCGAGTGAATGTTGCTTCATTGCTGCTCCTTAGCGCGGTGCCTGCCAGATACGTTGCTGATAGTCACGAATTGACCGGTCCGAACTGAACATGCCGGTTCGTGCCGTATTGAGGATGGCGGCGCGGGTCCAGCCTTCCGGGTCGCGCCACAGGGCTTCCACCCGTTGCTGCGCCTCGATGTAGGCCTGGAAATCGGCCAGCACCAGCCAGGGATCGCCATGTTTCGTCAGGCTCTCCAGCATCAGGTCAAACGCATGTTTATCCCCGTTGCTGAATTTGCCCTTCTCCAGCGATTTCAGTAGATCGTCCAGCGGCTTGTTCTGCTTACGCACCTTTTTCGGGTTATAGCCTTTCGCCTTGAGCGCTTTGACCTCATCCACGGTGTGACCAAAGATAAAGATATTCTCCTCACCCACCTGTTCGGCAATCTCGACATTGGCGCCATCCAGCGTGCCAATCGTCAGCGCACCGTTCAGTGCCAGCTTCATGTTGCCGGTGCCGGAAGCTTCATATCCGGCGGTGGAGATCTGCTCTGAGAGATCGGCCGCCGGGATCATCAGTTCGGCCACGGTGATGCGGTAGTCCGGGATAAACACCACTTTAAGTCGGTCACCGACGCGTGGATCGTTGTTCACCACCTCCGCCACCTTGTTAATGGCGTAAATGATATTTTTGGCGAGGTAATAACCCGGCGCGGCTTTGGCACCGAACAGGAACACCCGTGGCGTAAAGGTGACATCCTCCGGGTTATGACAGATTTTCTGATAGCAGTAGAGGATATGCAGCAGGCTGAGGTGCTGGCGCTTGTACTCATGCAGCCGTTTGATCTGCACATCGAACAGCGCGGCCGGGTTCACGATAATCCCCGTGTGGCGGGCGATATACTCCGTAAGCTGCGCTTTGTTCTGCTGTTTGATGCTGCGATAGCGCTGACGAAACGCCTGATCGTCGGCATAGGCCTCCAGACCGCTTAACGCCTCAAGGTTATTGGCCCACTCGGTTTTCAGCGTCTCATCAATCAGCCCGGCCAGCGCCGGATTACACTGCTTCAGCCAGCGGCGCGGTGTGATGCCGTTGGTGACATTGTGGAATTTCTGCGGCCAGAGCTGGTGATATTCCGGGAAAAGATCGCTGACCACCAGGCTTGAGTGCAGCGCCGCCACGCCGTTGACCGCAAAGCCGCTGACGACGCAGAGATTCGCCATCCGCACCTGACCGTCAGCGACCACCGCCAGCTTGTGCCACATCGCTTTGTCATCCGGCCAGCGCTGCTTCACCTGCTTTTTCAGCCGCTGGTTGATCTCTTTGATGACCAGAATATGGCGCGGCAGCAGACTGCGCATCAGCTTCTCATCCCAGCGCTCCAGCGCCTCCGGCATCAGCGTGTGGTTGGTGTAGGCAAACAACCGGCTGGTGATCTGCCACGCCTCATCCCAGCTCAGCTGATGCTCATCCAGCAGCACGCGCAGCATCTCCGGGATGGCGATGGTGGGATGTGTATCGTTAAGCTGAATCACTTCGAAGTCAGGCAGGCTGTGAATACTGCGTCCCGCCAGATGGTGACGACGCAGGATATCCGCCACCGCACAGGCGCACTGGAAATATTGCTGCATCAGGCGCAGCCGCTTGCCGGCCTGATGGTTGTCATTGGGATAGAGCACTTTGGTCAGTTTTGCCGCCTCGATGCCCGGCTGCTCCGCCTGCAGAAAATTGCCGTCATTGAACGCCGTAAGATTAAACGGATGTGCACTCACTGCCTGCCACAGACGCAGCGGCAGCGTCACGCCGTTGCGGTAGCCGGTCACCGGCAAATCCCAGGCCTCGCCGCGCAGCGTAAAATCGGGCAGCCAGCGTACACTGCCGTTTTCCTGCTTTTCTACCCGGCCCCCCATCGCGACTTCCACATCCAGCGCCGCGTTGTGGCGGAACCAGGGATAGCGCTCACGCTGCCAGTCATCGGGCGCTTCAATCTGCTGACCATCATCGAAAGACTGGCGGAACAGGCCATACTGGTAGTTCAGTCCGTGGCCGGTGGCGGACTGCCCCACCGTTGCCATCGAATCCATGTAGCAGGCGGCCAGTCGTCCCAGCCCGCCGTTGCCCAGCGCCGGATCGACCTCCTGCTCCAGCAGTTCCGTTAAATCGAACTCGTGCTCAGCCAGCGCCGCTTTGACGTCGTTATACCAGCCGAGATTGAGCAGGTTGTTGCCGGTCAGACGGCCAATCAGAAACTCCATCGAGAGGTAATTAACGTGACGCTGCTGCACAGCCGGACGCGGTGCCGGTTGTGCGTCCAGTAGCTCCGCCAGCGCCGCGCTGACCGCCTGCCACGCCTGGTGCGGGGTCATCTGCTGGGCGGAACGGAGACTTAACTGTTGCCACTGGCGGGTAAAGGCGGCATTAAAACGGGCTTTATTAAATTTTTGCTGCGGCATATCACTCCCTTCTGTTACGCAATGAGGTGAAGCAAAAATAGAAAGCGCACGGGCTGGCAACCGGGTGCCAGCAACCGTTAAGTAAAGACGGGAGTGAGGAAAAAAGCGACAGCAATCAAAGAAAAACGCCAGCCGGGAGGCTGGCGTGGCAGGAATCAGCAGAGTTCGAGGTGAACCTCATGCTGCTCAATCACCTTCATTACGCTGGCAGGCGGCGTTTTGTCCGTGTAGAGGTAGTCAAGCAGACTCATGTTGCCGAGGTTGACCATGGCGTTACGGCCAAACTTCGAGTGATCCACCACCAGCATCACGCAGCGTGAATTTTCAATGATGGCACGCTTGGTGCGGACTTCGTGATAGTCAAACTCGAGCAGCGAACCATCCATATCGATGCCGCTGATCCCCAGAATGCCGTAGTCGAGCCGGAACTGAGAAATAAAGTCGAGCGTCGCTTCACCCATTACCGCGCCATCGCGGGTCCGCACTTCACCACCCGCGATAATGACCCGGAAATCGGGTTTATCCATTAGCAGCATGGCGACGTTAAGGTTATTGGTGACCACGCGCAAATCGCTGTGGTTGAGCAGCGCATGCGCCACCGCTTCCGGCGTGGTGCCGATATCGATAAACAGCGTGGCACCATCCGGGATCTGGCTGGCCACGCGCTGGGCAATCCGCGCTTTTTCCGCTGACCACATCATTTTACGGTCGTGCCAGGCGGTATTCTCAGAGCTGGAGGGAAGCGCCGCGCCGCCGTGGTGACGCTGAATTTTGTTCTGATCGGCCAGATCGTTGAGATCGCGACGAATGGTTTGCGGGCTGACCTCAAAATGATCCACCAGCTCCTCAGTACTGACATATCCCTGACGACGGACTAAATCGATAATCGCGTCATGACGTTGCGTCTGCTTCACGTTCCTCTCCTGTTAACCCGCATAATCCTGTCTAACGACGCGTGACTTTACGCGTATCCACCAGCGCCATCGCCAGTCCGACCACCAGACCGGCGACGTGCGCCGCGTTGGCAATAGCCAGACCAAAGACGCCAAACCAGCCAATCACCAGCCAGACCAGCGCAAAACCGATCAATCCCCGTTCAAGATAGACGCCGCTGTCGGGATCGCGCTCCCCGCGCAGCCAGCAGTAACCCATCAGGGCATAGACCACGCCCGACAGGCCACCAAACCAGATGCCGCTGAACTTCGCCTGCAGCCAGCCGCTGAGCAGAGCCGAAATCAGCAGGATGACAAAGAGTTTGCCGCTGCCAAGTCGCTTCTCAACCGCGCCGCCCAGATACCACCACCACATCAGATTAAACAGAATGTGCAGCAGTGAAAAGTGCAGCAGCGCATGGCTGAACCAGCGCCAGACCTGAAGATGCTGATCGGCATCCGGCCAGGAGAGCCAGGCCATCACGGTGCGATCGCCCATGACCTGCATCAGAATAAATATCGCGATACAGAGCACCATCAGCGTCATGGTCAGCGGACCGGCACGCTCACGGATATTCGCCCAGATATTGCTGCGCTCATAGCGCAGGCCACTGTCAGTTTTTCCGCTATGCCAGCTGGCGGCCTGATAACGCGGATGGTTAGGGTCGTGCAAAAACTGCTGAAGTTCGTTTTCGACCAGTGAAATCTTGCTCTCATCATCCAGCATGATGACGTAGTGATTTTCATGCTCAATACGCAGCGTGATGCCCCGCGTCGCCATGTAGTCAACAAAGGCCTGCGCCATGCGGGGCTGATTAAATTGAGTAATGCGCATCAGTAACTCTCCATGTGACGAGCGGCAATCTATTCGCTGCCGAGGGCAACCTGCTGAGGAAAGGCAGCACGCCAGGCATCAAAGCCGCCATCAATGCTGTACGCCGCGCTGAAGCCCTGTCCCAGCAGATATTGTGCCGCGCTTTTGCTGCTGTTGCCGTGATAGCACATCACCAGCACCGGCAGGCTGTGATCGGCGCCGCTGACAAAATCGCTGAGGTTGGTGTTGGTCAGATGCAACGCACCCGCCGCATGACCCAGGGCATAACTTTGCGGATCGCGGATATCTACCAGCAGCGCACCCTGCGCCAGACGCGCCTGCGCCTGCTGCACATCAATACATTCGAACGTTTCCATGGGATCTCTCATAACAGCGTCACAATAGCGCGTAGTGTAACCCGAGAATCCACGCCGATAACCTGACAATCGTTACGGCTATCGGTTTTTTTGGTGGGCAGAATGTTAGCTATATCACGCAAAAATGTTTTTACCTGGTTAAAAGCTGGCGTCAATGTTGGTTTGCGATTATGATTATGCTCGAAAACGAACATTAGTGAACTATTCCGAACATCGGAGGAGATGACGTGGAAACCAAAGACCTGATCGTGATCGGCGGCGGCATCAACGGTGCCGGCATTGCAGCAGATGCTGCAGGACGCGGACTGTCGGTGTTAATGCTGGAGGCGCGGGATCTGGCTTGCGCGACCTCCTCTGCCAGTTCAAAACTGATTCACGGCGGCTTGCGCTACCTTGAACATTACGAATTCCGTCTGGTCAGTGAAGCACTGGCCGAGCGTGAAGTGCTGCTGAAAATGGCTCCGCATCTGGCGTTCCCGATGCGCTTCCGTCTGCCGCATCGTCCGCATCTGCGTCCGGCGTGGATGATTCGCACCGGCCTGTTTATGTATGACCATCTTGGCAAGCGTACCAGTCTGCCAGGCAGTAAAAGTTTGCGATTTGGCACGGATTCGGCCCTGAAGCCGGAAATTACGCGCGGATTCGAATATTCTGACTGCTGGGTCGATGATGCCCGCATGGTGGTACTGAACGCACAGGAAGTCGTGAAGCGTGGCGGCGAAGTCCGTACCCGCACCCGCGTGACCCGTGCCTGGCGTGAAGGCGGCCTGTGGAAGGTCGAAGCGGAAGATGTCGACAGCGGTAAAACCTTTACCTGGCAGGCGAAAGGCCTGGTCAATGCTGCCGGCCCGTGGGTCAAACAGCTGTTCGACGACAGCCTGAAGCTGAAATCACCTTACGGTATTCGCCTGATCAAGGGCAGCCACATCGTGGTGCCACGCGTCCATACCGAAAAGCAGGCTTACATTCTGCAGAACGAAGATAACCGCATCGTGTTTGTCATCCCGTGGATGGATGAGTTCTCTATCATCGGTACCACCGACGTCGAGTACAAAGGCGATCCGAAAAACGTCAATATTGATGACAGCGAGACCGACTATCTGCTGAAAGTGTTCAACGGACACTTTAAAAAGCAGCTGACCGCTGACGATATCGTCTGGTCCTATTCCGGTGTCCGTCCGCTGTGTGATGACGAATCCGATTCGCCACAGGCGATAACTCGTGATTACACCCTGGATGTGCGCGACGATAATGGTCAGGCTCCGCTGCTGTCGGTGTTTGGCGGCAAGCTGACCACCTACCGTAAGCTGGCAGAACATGCGCTGGAGAAACTGGCGAAGTACTACCCGAACGCGGGCCCGGCATGGACGAAGAACTGCGTGTTGCCAGGCGGAAATATCTCCGGCACCCGTGAAGATTATGCGGCCAGCCTGCGTCGTCGCTATCCGTTTATCAGTGAAAATATGGCGCGCCACTTCTCGCGCACCTACGGCAGCAGCACTGAAACCCTGCTGGCTGGCGCGAAAAGCCTGGACGATCTGGGCGAGAACTTCGGTCACGAGTTTTACGAAGCAGAATTACGCTACCTGGTGCAGCATGAGTGGGTTCGTGAGCTGGATGATGCTATCTGGCGTCGTACCAAACAGGGCATGTGGCTGACCAAAGAGCAGCAGGCGCGAGTCACCGAGTGGCTGGCAGCGAAAGCTAAACCCGCCCTGTCGCTGGCATCATAAACGGACAGTAACTAACTAAAGAATCAGAAAGCAGGCTTCGGCCTGCTTTTTTTATGTCTGCGATAGCGGGTCGGTGAATCCGGGTGCTGATCCAACAGGTTGCGCTTTTCAGCGTGTAGCAGAGTTTATTTTTGTACAACGTACTTTTTATTAAAAATGCCAGGCTCAAACCATTTTTTATACAGAAATCCGTTTATGCGATCACATTTTTGGTCAGCGCCTAAACTCAACTCTTTCTGCTTCGCATATCAAAACGTTCACATCCTATTGTTACTGTAAATATAACGTTCAGGCTTTTTGCTTAATTGAACGACGTCATCAGAAAGCACAAACTTTCCTCAGTAAAAACGAAACAACCGTTATTTTAATCAGGAGGTTGAAATGAACACAGGCCAAACGCCTGCCCGGGAATGGAACACACGCCGCAGTGAAAAAGCGCGTCGTCTGGCATCCTTCCCTGTTGATGGCAAAGTCATTCCTACTGAAAGAGCTGTAGAAGCATTTGAAAAACTGATTGCACCGGGCGACCGGGTGGTACTGGAAGGGAATAACCAGAAGCAGGCCGATTTTTTATCACGTACCCTGGCTGAGGTTAATCCGGCGATAGTACACGACCTGCATATGATTATGCCGAGCGTGGGTCGCAGTGAGCATCTGGATATTTTCGAAAAAGGCATTGCGCGTAAACTCGACTTCTCTTTTTCCGGTCCGCAAAGTCTGCGTATTTCTCAGTTGTTAGAAGATGGTCAGCTGGAAATAGGCGCAATCCACACCTATATCGAACTCTATTCCCGCCTTTATGTCGATCTGAGTCCAAACGTCGCGCTGATTGCCGGTTATAAAGCTGACCGCAAAGGCAACCTTTACACCGGCCCGAGTACTGAAGATACGCCTGCCCTGGTGGAAGCCGCCGCGTTCCGTGACGGTATCGTGATTGCCCAGGTAAATGAGCTGGTCGATGACGAGACCGACCTGCCCCGCGTCGATATTCCCGGCTCCTGGATCGATTACATCGTCGTAGCCGATAAACCTTTCTTTATCGAACCGCTGTTTACCCGCGATCCGCGCCTGATTAAACAGGAACATATCCTGATGGCGATGATGGCGATTAAAGGCATTTACGCCGAACATCAGGTGCAGTCACTTAACCACGGTATCGGTTTTAACACCGCCGCGATCGAACTGCTGCTGCCTACCTACGGCGAACAACTCGGCCTGAAAGGCAAAATCTGTAAGCACTGGACCCTTAACCCGCATCCGACGCTGATCCCGGCGATTGAGAGCGGCTGGGTTGAAAGCGTGCACTGCTTCGGTGGCGAACTGGGCATGGAAGAGTACATTCGCGCCCGTCCCGATATCTTCTTCACCGGCAGCGACGGCTCTATGCGCTCTAACCGCGCCTTCTGTCAGCTGGCAGGTCAGTATGCGGTGGATATGTTTATCGGTGCCACCCTGCAGGTCGATGGCCTGGCAAACTCCTCAACCGTGACCCGCGGTCGCCTTTCTGGGTTCGGCGGTGCGCCTAACATGGGCCACGATCCACACGGCCGACGCCATGCCACGCCTGCATGGCTCAATATGATCACCGAACCGGATCCGATGCAGCGCGGTAAAAAACTGGTGGTTCAGATGGTGGAAACCTTCCAGGCCGGTGCCAAACCGACCTTTGTTGAAACGCTAGATGCCGTTGAAGTGGCGAAATCGACCGGTATGCCGCTGGCACCGGTGATGATTTATGGCGATGACGTCACCCATGTGCTGACCGAAGAGGGTATTGCCTATCTCTATCGCGCGGAAAGCCTTGAAGAGCGCCGTGCGATGGTCGCTGCGGTAGCCGGTATCACCGATATCGGCCTTGGCGTCGATGCGGCGCGCGTGGCGGCCCTGCGTAAAAGCGGCAAAGTGGTCTATCCGGAAGATATGGGCATTCGTCGTTCAGATGCGACCCGCTCACTGCTCGCCGCCAGCAGCGTCTCTGACCTGGTGGAATGGTCGGGTGGTCTTTATAACCCACCGGCAAAATTCCGGAGCTGGTAATGAAACTTCTGTCGCAGACTCAAACCGAGGCGCAGGCCAGCCAGCTGGCGATGATTGCGCGCGATTGTCTGACCGATGAAGCGCGGCTAAGCCCCAAGCCGGGTCTGGTAGACAGTCGGGGAAACGGCGCGCATCAGGACCTGACGCTGGCGCTGATGGAGCGTTCCGCTCACAGCCTTGTGCCGACCTTTCTGGCGCTGGCCCGTCACAGCTGGCTGCGCCCTGCTGATATTGCCCTGCGCGAAACGGTGGGTCGGCTGGGCCGTGACGGTGAACAGCAGATGATGGCGGCAACCGGCGGCGTCAACACCCATCGGGGTGCGATCTGGGCGCTGGGACTGCTGGTCAGTGCTGCAGCCATGCACGGTGGCGCGGCCAGTGCCGACCAGCTGACCCGCACAGCAGCCGCGCTGGCCAGCCTGCCCGACCGCGCCGCACCAAAACTGTTCAGCAAAGGGTTAAAAGCGACGCATCGCTATCAGGTGCCCGGCGCACGCGAAGAGGCGCAACAGGCGTTTCCTCACGTGATGAAGCTGGCGCTGCCGCAGCTGCTGACCAGTCGTGCAACGGGTGCCAGTGAAAATGAAGCCCGCCTTGATGCGCTGATGGCGATCATGACCTCGCTCAGCGATACCTGCGTGCTGTCACGGGCCGGTATGACCGGACTGAAAGCGATGCAGCAGGGAGCACGCGCCGTGCTGCTGTCTGGCGGCTGTCGCACAGCAGGCGGCCAGAAGGCGCTGGCGCAGCTCGATCAGCGCATGCTGTCGCTCAACGCTTCGCCTGGCGGGGCCGCCGATTTGCTGGCCGCGACGCTGTTCATTGATCGGGTCTGTTCACCTGAACATTCTTATTTCTAGAGGCCATTATGGAACACATCACATTATCTTTACCTGCTAACCGCTCACTCAGCGGTAAAGCTCTGGCAGGGGTCGTTGGTTCCGGTGATATGGAAGTGCTGTACACCGCAACTGAAGGACAAACGCTTAGCATTGATATCACCACCTCACTGGATAACAGCGACGCCCGCTGGAAGGCGCTGTTTGACCGCCTGAATTTAACCAACGGTCTGCCTGCCGGAAAGCTGATTATTCACGATTTCGGCGCGACACCCGGCGTGGCGCGTATCCGTATTGAACAGGTTTTTGAGGAGGTGAGCCATGCGTAACGATGCCAGTTTTATTGAATTACGCGCCCGTGAGCGCGCCCGTGCACTGCTGGACGACGGCAGCTATCGCGAACTGCTGGATCCTTTCGAAGGCATCATGTCGCCGTGGCTGGCCCCGCAGGGTGTGGTGCCGCAGTCAGATGACGGCATGGTGGTGGCACGCGGCACGCTGAACGGTCAGCCTGCGGTCGTTATCGCCATTGAAGGCACCTTCCAGGGTGGCAGCATGGGCGAAGTCTCCGGTGCCAAAATGGCGGCGGCGCTGGAACTGGCAGCCGAAGACAACCGCAATGGAATACCCACTCAGGCGGTGCTCTGCCTGGAAACCGGCGGCGTGCGTTTACAGGAAGCCAATCTGGGGCTGGCGGCGATTGCCGATATTCATGCCGCGATTGTCGATCTGCGCCGCTATACCCCGGTTATCGGCATTATTGCCGGTACCGTCGGCTGCTTTGGCGGGATGTCCATCGCCGCTGCGCTGTGCAGCTACCTGATTGTGACGCGTGAAGCGCGCCTGGGGCTGAACGGTCCACAGGTGATTGAGCAGGAAGCGGGCATTGAAGAGTATGACTCGCGCGATCGTCCGTTTATCTGGAGCATGACCGGCGGTGAAATCCGCTACGCCAGCGGCCTGGTCGATGCGCTGGTCGGTGATGGCGTCAATGCGGTTAAGAGTGCGATGAATGACTTCATCGCCAAAGGCGTTCCGGCGCAGCACCGCAGCGATAAATATGCCGATTTCCTGCCACGTCTGACGCAGTTCGACACCCGTCAGCAGGCGGACACGGCGCAGATTAAACAGCTTTTCGCCCGGGAGGATAAATAATGACCCAGACAAACAGCCGCGGTGCAATCTGGCTGGAAAAACTTGCACCTGATGCGCAGCGCCTCAGCGGCCTGTGCGCCTCTGTCCAGGTGGCGGACGGTGAACTTAATGGCGAAAGCGTGCGCTTTATCGCCGTGGTGCCCGATGCACAAAACCACTATCCACGTGCCGCGAGGGGCGAAGTCGGTCTGCTGGAAGGCTGGACGCTGGCGAAAGTGGTGAATGAAACGCTGGAAGAGGACAAGAACAGCGACGTGAAACGCCCGATTGTGGCGGTGATCGACGTGCCAAGTCAGGCCTATGGCCGTCGCGAAGAGGCGTTCGGTATTCATCAGGCGCTGGCCGGGGCTGCAGGCGCTTATGCCAAAGCACGCCTTGCGGGTCATCCGGTGATTGGGCTGATTGTTGGCAAAGCAATGTCTGGTGCCTTCCTGGCGCACGGTTATCAGGCCAACCGCCTGATTGCGCTCAACGATCAGGGTGTACTGGTGCACGCGATGGGTAAAGAGTCCGCCGCGCGTATCACGCTGCGTTCGGTGGAGGCGCTGGAGAAACTGGCGGCGACCATTCCGCCGATGGCCTATGACGTGAATAACTTCGCCACGCTGGGTCTGCTCTCCGATCTGCTGAACGTGGCCAATCCCGATGCGCCTTCTGACGCCGATGTGGCGATGGTCGAGATCGCGTTGCAGAAAGCCATTAGCGATGCGCGTCAGGATCCGAGCCTGAAAAACCGGCTGGGCGCATCCAATCGCCACAGCTCCTCCCTGGTTCGCGAGCGGATGCGCGCAACCTGGTAATTAAATAAAAAAATAAACCTGCCGAAACCGGTCTGACGGGGCGCATTGCTAAGTGCGCCCCGGGGCAGTGGCCGTGTTCAGAATTATAAACATCGCTGTTAACAGAAAATTCTTTCTTAAATACAGGTGATTTATGATTTATATAATTGTTCATGCCCTTGCTCCGATTTTTGTCATCATGCTTCTGGGTTTCTGGGCCGGTAAGGCCGGAATGGTCAACAACAAAGACGTCTCTCTGCTGAATATTTTTGTCATGGATTTTGCACTGCCCGCCGCGCTGTTCAGTGCCACGGTACAAACGCCCTGGCCGGGCATCGTGGCGCAATGGCCGCTGATTGTGGTTATTACCGGCGCAATGTGGATTACCTATGGGGCTGTCTATTTCGCGGCTACAAAAGTTTTCAAAAAGTCACCGCAGGATGCGGCTGTGCTGACACTGACTGTGGCGCTGCCAAATTACGCCGCGCTGGGCCTGCCCATTCTGGCCAGCGTACTGGGTGAAAATGGCGCCACCTCGCTCTCGGTAGCGGTCTCCATCGCCTGTGGTTCAGTGCTGCTTACACCGCTTTGCCTGCTGATTCTGGAACGTGAAAAAGCGTTTGCCGACGGCACCGAACACGGTTCAACCCTGACCATGCTGCCGATTCTGATGTGGCGTTCAGTGAAAAAACCGATCGTACTGGGACCGTTGATTGGCGTGGTGTTATCAGCGCTGGGCGTTAAAATGCCTGATCTGGTGCTGGCCGCCATCAAACCGCTGGGTCTGGCTGCCACGGCCGCTGCACTCTTCCTGACCGGTGTCATCCTGTCGGCACGCAAACTGAAACTCAACGCGGTGGTGGGCGTCGGCACGGTGACTAAACTGCTGATTCAGCCCTTTATCGCCTGGGGTCTGGTGCTGGCATTGGGTCTCAGCGGTCCGGTGGCAATTACCGCCATTCTGATGATTGCGCTCTCCGCCGGTTTCTTCGGAGTGGTGTTTGGCAACCGCTTTGGCGTGCAGTCGCCGGATGCAGAGGCTGTGCTGCTGCTCAGCTCTATTCTCTGTATTTTGTCATTACCGCTGTTCATTACGCTGACATCAGGAATGTAATATGAGCTCTGTACCGCGCCCCCACGATCTTCTCTGGCTGCGAGACGGCAACGCCTTAGCCGCCATCAGTGAGAGCTGGGTCAGTCAGTTCTGGCATCCCGGCCTTCCGGTCGTGGTGCGGCGCGACAGAAGCGAAACCGGGCTGATACCGGTGGGTGTGCGCGGCAAGCGTCGCGAACAGCGCGCCGCCGGATGGGTCAATGCAGCGGACATCGTTCGCGTTGTCACACCGGAGATGCTGGCGGCGCGTGCGCAGTTGCTTGCCTCGCCGTTCACCGCTTATGCGCCGGTCGGCGCGGCGATTGCCCTCAGTGAGCACGACTGGCCGTGGCGCTGGGGCATTACCGGCAGTACCGGTTACGCACTGGCAACTCAGCAACCCACGCTGCATGCCGCCAGCGATCTTGATTTAGTTATTCGCGCGCCAGAGCCGCTGGCGCGCGATGCGCTGCAACGCTGGCAGGCGCAAACCGACACGCTGGCCTGTCGGGTCGATACGCAGATAGAAACGCCGTCCGGCGCGTTTGCCCTCAGCGAGTGGCTGCGTGAAGGCCGCGCGCTGGTTAAAACCGTTACCGGGCCGATACTGACCGCTTCACCCTGGAGCAGGGAGCTACAATGAAAATACTCTTTACCTTTCCCGGCCAGGGCACTCAGCGTGCCGGGATGTTACAGCACCTTCCCGACGGCGACGCCCTGTTAAACAGCGTGCGTGCAGTGCTGGGCGACGAGACTGACCAGCTCGACAGTGCCGATGCACTGCGCCACACGCGCGCCGTGCAGCTCAGTCTGCTGATCTGCGGTGTCGCCTGGGCGCGCGAGCTGATTCGCCGTGGGGTGAAACCCGATATCGTCAGCGGTCTGTCGATTGGCGCGTTTCCTGCTGCGGTGATTTCCGGCGCGCTGGATTTCAGTGATGCTTTGCGGCTGGTGGCACTGCGCGGCGATCTGATGGAGCAGGCTTATCCGGAGGGATATGGCCTGACCGCCATCACCGGCCTGACGCTGAGTCGTCTGGAAAAACTGCTGCCCGGCAGCAACACCTATATCGCCAACCTGAATGCGGAAACGCAGATTGTGATTGCTGGCCGCGACGAGGATATGGCGGTAGTCGCGCAGAAAGCGCTGGATGCCGGTGCCAGCAAAGCGATTAAACTCGCGGTGAGCGTGCCGTCGCACTGCGCGCTGCTGGATAAGCCCGCCGCAGAACTGGCGCGCGCATTCGGGTCCGTCAGCCTTTCCCGTCCCCATTGCGCTTACCTCAGCGGTTCAACCGGACGCGTGATTTGGGAGCCGGAGAAGATTGCCGACGATCTTGCCTTTAATATGGCGCGTACGGTGCAGTGGAATGATGCGATGGTTTCAGCCAATCAGCGCGATGCCCGACTGGCGATTGAGATGCCGCCTGGCAATGTGCTGACCGGCCTGACGCTTCAGGCGGGCTGGCAGGGCGACGCGATTTGTCTGGAGCGCAACAGCGTTGAGGTTGCACTCCATCTGGTTAAACGGCTGAGTCAGTAAGGCTGCGGGCGTACATCCGCCCTTCTGCCGCCAGTGCCAGCAGGTCATTATCCCGTTCGCGGCGATGTGAGTAGACAATCGAGATCTGCTGACGCATCTGGTAAGGCTCAGCGAGCGTCAGCAGCTGAATGTTGTTTTCATACACCTTCTTCATCCGTCCCGGAATCAGCGCCAGGCCGACGCCCGCCTGCACCAGGCTTATCATCGAGAAGATGTCATTCACCTGGGTGACCATGCGCGGTTCAAATCCGGCTATCTGGAACGCCTCCTGCGAACCGGCATAGGTGGCAAACCCTTCAGCCAGCGAGACAAAATCACGGTCGGCATAATCACGCAGATCCACCGGACCGGCTCCGTCCCGCATCTCCCCGGCCGGTGTGGCCAGAAAGATCCTGTCCTCAAACAGCGGAATCACATCAAAATGCGCGTCGCTGAGTTCGCCGTCATCGGTGGCGATCAGAATCGCATCCAGCGCATCATCTTCAAGCATATTCAGCAACATTTGATTGGAACCCATGGTCAGATCGAGCTCCAGCGTGGGCCGACGTAGCTTCATGCCCATGATCAGCCGGGGAATGGTCTCCAGCGTCAGGGAGTAGAGCGTGCCAAGTCGCAGACGCCCTCCGCCGATGCCTGCGACTTTGCGCGCCTCTTCAATGCCTTTGCCCATCAGGGTGGTCACATCGCGACAGTAGTCCAGCAGCGTCCAGGCGGCAGGTAGCGGCACCAGGTTGCGGCCCTTGTGGATAAACAGCGGGCAGTCGATGCCCTCTTCCAGCGTATGCAGTGCGCGATGCACGCTGACGCTGCTCAGCGCCAGCGCTTCCGCCGTACGGGCGATATTGCCCTTGCTCATAAACATCATGAAGACGCTGAGTTTACGGAAGGTAATTTCCTGGTTGATGTTGTCACTCATTGCTGCTGTTGCCTGTAGGGTCATTTTGCTTTCCCGCATAGTAGCGATTCTCAGCCAGGGTGTAATGATCTGGCTCGCACAAGAGGCACTTACGGAGGCAGAGGCGATAAGAGGCTGAACCTTCTGAAAGAGGAGCGGGATAGACGGTGAGCAAAAAGAGCAACGGAGAGTGCGGCCGATCCCTCGGCCGCAAAGAAAGTCAGAAACCTGACTGCACGCGCCTTACAACCTTACTGGCGAGATATTCCAGATCTCATCAGCGTACTCCTGAATCGTACGGTCCGACGAGAAGTAGCCCATTCCGGCGATGTTTTTAGCCGCGCGGCGTTGCCACTCATCCGGTTTACGGTAGAGCGCATCCACTTTATCCTGGGTATCCACATAGCTGCGATAATCCGCCAGCAACTGGTAGTGATCGCCGAAGTTGACCAGTGAATCGAACAGATTGCGGTAGCGGCCCGGATCCTGCGGACTGAACAGACCGGAAGCAATCTGAGTCAGCACCTGATGCAGCTCTTCATCCTTTTCATAATAGTCACGCGGGTTATAGCCCCCTTTACGCAGGGCTTCGACCTGCGGCGTGGTATTACCGAAAATGAAGATGTTCTCTTCACCGACGTGATCCAGCATTTCAACGTTGGCCCCATCCAGCGTACCGATGGTCAGCGCGCCATTCAGCGCAAACTTCATATTACTGGTGCCGGACGCCTCTGTCCCTGCGGTAGAGATCTGCTCAGAGAGATCGGCCGCCGGAATAATGATCTGTGCCAGGCTCACGCTGTAGTTCGGGATGAAGACCACCTTCAGTTTGTTCTTCACCTGCGGATCGTTGTTGATCACATTGGCGACATCGTTGATCAGATGAATGATGTGCTTGGCAACGTAATAGGCCGACGCCGCTTTACCGGCAAAGATATTGACGCGTGGCACCCAATCCGCCTGCGGATCGGCCTTGATACGGTTGTATCGGGTGATCACATGCAGCACGTTGAGCAACTGGCGTTTGTACTCGTGAATACGCTTGATCTGCACATCAAACAGCGCGTTCGGGTCGAGCACCACGTCCAGATTCTTCGCCACCCAGTCGGCCAGCCGACGCTTGTTCTGATACTTGGCGACCGCCACTTTTTCAATAAACGCCGGATAGTCGATCTGCGCCTTCAGCTCGCCCAGCTGGCTGAGATCGGTGCGCCAGTTGCGGCCAATCTCCTCATCCAGCACCTCTGACAGCGCCGGGTTCGCCAGCGCCAGCCAGCGACGCGGAGTGACGCCATTGGTTTTGTTACAGAAGCGACCAGGGAACAGACGGGAGAAATCGGCAAACAGCGACTGTACCATCAGGTTGGAGTGCAGCTCCGAAACGCCGTTTACTTTGTGGCTGACCACCACCGCCAGCCAGCCCATGCGTATCCGGCGGCCATCGTTTTCGTCGATGATCGAAATGCGCGACAGCAGATCCAGGTCATCGGGATAGTGATCCTGAATGGTCTTAAGGAAGAAGTCGTTAATTTCAAAAATAATGCTGAGGTGACGCGGCAGGATCTTGCCGATCATATCAACCGGCCAGGTTTCCAGCGCTTCGGTCATCAGCGTATGGTTGGTGTAGGAGAAGACCTGACAGCAGACGTCAAAAGCGTTGTCCCAGCTGAATTTATGATCGTCGATCAGCAGACGCATCAGTTCGGGGATCGCCAGCACCGGATGGGTATCATTCAGGTGAATAGCGATTTTATCCGCCAGGTTGTCCCAGGTCTGATGCATCCGCCAGTGACGATTCAGAATGTCCTGCACCGTCGCGGAGACCAGGAAATATTCCTGACGCAGGCGCAGCTCGCGGCCTGAGTAGGTCGAATCATCCGGATAGAGCACGCGCGACACGTTCTCGGAGTGGTTTTTATCTTCCACCGCCGCAAAGTAGTCGCCCTGGTTGAACTTGCCGAGGTTGATTTCGTTGCTGGCCTGCGCGCCCCACAGCCGTAAGGTGTTGGTAGCGTCGGTGTCAAAGCCCGGAATGATCTGGTCATAGGCCATCGCCAGGATCTCTTCGGTCTCCAGCCAGCGCACTTTCGCGCCTTCGTGCTGGACGCGGCCACCAAAGCGCACTTTGTAACGGGTATTGAAACGCTGGAATTCCCACGGATTACCATATTCAAGCCAGTAATCCGGCGACTCTTTCTGCTCACCTTCCACAATGTTCTGTTTGAACATGCCGTAATCATACCGGATGCCATAGCCACGGCCCGGCATGCCCAGCGTCGCCAGCGAGTCGAGGAAACAGGCTGCCAAGCGACCCAGACCACCGTTGCCCAGCCCCGGATCGTTCTCCTCTTCCATCAGCTCGGCCAGATCCAGACCCATCTCATCCAGCGCCTGGTTGAGATCGTCATAAATCCCCATCGCCAGCAGCGCATTGCCCAGCGTGCGGCCCATCAGGAACTCCATCGACAGGTAATAGACCTGCCGGACATCCTGAGAAAGCTGAGCACGGCTGGAACGCAGCCAGCGCTCCACCATCCGGTCGCGCACCGCCAGCAGCGAGGCGTTAAGCCACTCATGCTTATTGGCGATAGAGGGATCTTTGCCGATGGTAAACATCAATTTATAGGCAATCGAATGCTTTAAGGCATCAACCGTCAACGTTGGTGAGGCGTAAGTGAAAGGTGCATTCATATCCAGTTTTCCCAATCCGTTACATCAAACGTTGGTAGAGATCGCGGTAGGCTTGTGCTGCCACCTGCCAGCTAAAGTCCATCGCCATTGCCTGGCGCTGAACATAGCGCCAGAGCGAAGGACGGGACCACAACACAAACGCGCGCCGGATAGCCCGAAGCAGTGACCAGGCGTTGGCATCTTCAAAACTGAATCCACTGGCGATGCCGTCGGCCAGGTTCTCCAGTGAGCTGTCATTCACGGTATCGGCCAGCCCGCCGGTGCGGCGTACTAACGGCAACGTACCATACTTGAGGCCATAAAGTTGTGTCAGACCGCAGGGCTCAAAGCGACTCGGCACCACAATCACGTCCGCGCCGCCGACAATGCGGTGTGAGAACGCTTCGTGATAGCCGATCTGCACGCCGACGCTGCCCGGATGCTCTGCCGCCGCCGCCAGGAAGCCCTGCTGCAGTTCAGCATCGCCCTGGCCCAGCAGCACCAGTTGACCGCCCTGCGCCAGCAAGCCGGGCAGCGCCTCCAGCACCAGGTCCAGCCCTTTCTGTTTGGTCAGACGGCTGATCACGCAGAACACCGGCGCTTTATCATCCACCTTTAGTCCCATCGCCACCTGCAGCTGACGTTTGTTCTCCGCTTTCGCTTCCAGCGTGTCGCGGTTATAACGCGCGCTGAGCAGCAGATCGTGCGCCGGATCCCAGATAGAGGGATCAACGCCGTTGAGAATGCCGCTGAGACGGCCTTCACGCATCCGCTGTGCCAGCAGGGTTTCCATGCCGTAAGCATATTCGGCAGAAGTAATTTCATGGGCGTAAGTCGGGCTGACCGCCGTGATATGGTCGGCGTAAAAAAGTCCCGCTTTCAGGAAGGAGATCTGACCGAAGAACTCCAGCCCGTGCATGTTAAAGAACGACCATGGCAGGCCAATCTCTTCCATGTGGTGCGCCATGAACAGCCCCTGATACGCCAGGTTGTGCACGGTGAAGACCGATTTAGCCGGACGACCACGCGCTTCCAGATAGGCGCAGGTCAGGCCTGCGTGCCAGTCATGGGCATGCACAATATCGGGACGCCACATCGCGTCCATGCCGCACGCCAGTTCACAGCCAACCCAGCCCAGCAGCGCAAAGCGCAGATAGTTGTCGACATACGCAAACTGCGATTCGTCATGGTAAGGACTACCCGGACGATCGTAGAGGCCGGGAGCATCAATCAAGTAGATGCCCACACCGTTAAATTCACCAAATAGCAGACGTACATGACCGGCAAATGTTTCTCGCTCTGTCACGACCTGGAGATCAGGTATGCCTTTGCGCAATGCGGGAAAAGCGGGCAGTAGTACCCGCGTATCCGTGCCGCCCGCAATTTGTGCCTGAGGTAATGCCCCGACTACATCAGCCAGTCCGCCCGTTTTTAGCAGCGGGAAAAGTTCCGAACAGACATGTAAAACCTGCATCCTCGACCTCATTAAGTTATCCGACACGCTCCGCGTGCCGATTGCGTAAGTTTCGCTTATCGCTTACAGCCCCGCTTTGGCCAGCCTGGCCAGCATGGCGCGGGTTACCAGTACGATGCCTTCATCCGAACGGTGAAACCGGCGACTGTCTTCATCCGGGTTTTCGCCAATGACCATGCCTTCCGGTAACTCGCAGGCACGATCAATGACGCAGCGACGCAGACGACACGATCGGCCCACTACCACATCAGGCAGCAGTACAGTTGAATCTATATTGCAAAAAGAGTTAACGCGTACCCGCGGGAACAGCACCGAATTGACCACCACTGAACCGGAGATGATGCAGCCCCCCGAGACCAGCGAGTTCATAGTCATCCCGTGACTGCCGGAACGGTCCTGAACAAATTTGGCCGGCGGCAGCGGCTCCATGTGGGTACGAATCGGCCAGGTGACGTCATACATATCGAGTTCAGGCATCACCGATGCCAGGTCGAGATTGGCGCGCCAGTAGGCTTCCAGCGTCCCGACATCGCGCCAGTAAGGCGGCGCATTGTCATCGTTCTGTACGCAGGAGAGCGCAAAGGAGTGCGCATAGCCTTCGCCGCTTGCCACGACTTTCGGCAGGATATCTTTGCCGAAGTCGTGGTTAGAGCCTGGCGTCTGCAGATCCTCTTCCAGCAGTTCATAGAGATAGTCTGCGTTGAAAACGTAGATCCCCATGCTGGCGAGCGCCTGGGTGTCATCACCCGGCATGGTGGGCGGTTTCGCGGGTTTCTCCACGAAGTCGATCACCATATTCTCTTCGTCCACCGCCATCACGCCAAACGCCGTGGCTTCATGCACCGGCACCGGTAAACAGGCGATGGTACATTTCGCCTCGTTGACCACGTGATCCAGCAGCATGCGTGAATAATCCATCTTATAAATGTGGTCCCCGGCAAGGATCACGATGTACTGCGCCTGATAGCGGCGAATCACATCAAGGTTTTGCGTCACGGCATCGGCCGTCCCGCGATACCACTGTTCGGTCGAAAATCGCTGCTGCGCTGGCAGCAAATCGACAAACTCATTCATCTCTTCATTGAAGATCGACCAGCCACGCTGGATGTGCTGAGTCAGGGTATGAGACTGATACTGAGTAATCACGCCAATCCGTCGGATACCGGAGTTGACGCAGTTGGAGAGGGCAAAGTCGATAATGCGGAACTTGCCGCCGAAATGCACCGCCGGTTTGGCACGTTTGGCCGTTAAATCGACCAGGCGCGTGCCGCGTCCGCCGGCGAGGATCAGAGCAACCGTCTGTGTAGGGAGCTGGCGGGCCAGCATCAGGTGATCTGTTCTATCTAACTTAACCATGTCTGACTCCTTATGATTGCTTTTGGAACACGCACACACCGTGTGCGGGACCATGCCAGACAGTTAGCAGGATGGGGTTGTCGTCCCCGGCGAAAGGAGGAAGGGCGCGCCATTCTCCGTCTGGTAACACGATGTCATTCACCGTATCCGTGGCGTTTATTGTTATTAACCAGCGGCCGGACAGCAGGATCTGCAATCTGTGCATCCCCTGTGCCCATTCATCGTGTTGCAGTGGCTGGCCACCGGCATTGAGCCACTGCACATTGCCGTCACCGTCATGCCACCAGCGATCTGCGGTCAGCGCCGGAATGCGCTGGCGCAGCTCGATCAGTGCAGCGGTGAATCCGACTAATCCCTTCTCATCCGCCTGCCAGTCAAGCCAGCTCAGGGCGTTGTCCTGACAGTAGGCGTTGTTATTGCCGCGCTGGGTGTGGCCGCGCTCATCGCCTGCCAGCAGCATCGGCGTGCCCTGTGACAGCAGCAGCGTCGTCAGCAGTGCCCGCACGCTGCGACGGCGACGTTCAATCACGTCGAAGCTGACGTTCAGCCCCTCTTTGCCGTGGTTGTGGCTGTAGTTATCGCCGTGACCATCACGGTTATCTTCCCCGTTCGCTTCGTTGTGTTTACGTTCGAAGCTCACCACATCCCACAGCGTAAAGCCGTCGTGGGCGGTGATCAGGTTAACCGTGGCGTGTGGCGACCGGTCATCATGCTGGTAGAGATCGCTGGAGGCGGCAAAGCGACGGACGAACTCGCCGTTGCTTATGTCGCCGTGCAGCCAGTAACGTCGCGCGGTGTCGCGAAACTGATCGTTCCATTCGGCAAACGGCGGCGGAAAACGACCAACCTGATAGCCGTCAGGGCCGATATCCCAGGGTTCAGCAATCAGCTTGACCTGAGAGAGCAGCGGACAGGCGCGTATCGCCGCAAAAAATGGCGCATCACGCTGGTAATCCGGTGTGCGGCCCAGCACCGGCGCGAGGTCAAAGCGGAAGCCGTCGACGTGGCAGACCCGCACCCAGTAGCGCAGCGCCTCTAAAGCCCACGTCATCACCTGCGGATGATGGATATTCAGCGTGTTGCCGCAGCCGGTCCAGTTCTGATAATCGCCCTGCTCATCGAGCCAGTAGTAGCTGGCGTTGTCGATGCCGCGCATGGAGATTGTCGGGCCAATCTCATCCAGTTCAGCGGTGTGGTTGAACACCACATCCAGCAGCACTTCGATACCTGCGGCGTGCAGGTTTTTGACCGCCTGCTGAAACTCCTGCAACGGCGTCACGTCCGGCTGACCGGAGGCGTAACGGGGATCCACCGCCCAGAGCGCAAAGGGGTTATAGCCCCAGTAGTTGCTGAGACCGAGCTGCAGCAGTCGCGGCTCGCTGGCGAAGTGCGCCACCGGCAGCAGCTCAAGGGTAGTAATCCCCAGACTGCGCAGGTAATTCACCATAACAGGATGACCGAGCGCCGCGTAAGTCCCGCGCAGCGTTTCCGGAATTTCCGGATGCTGCTGCGTCAGGCCGCGCACGTGGGCTTCGTAAATCACCGTGTTACCCCAGGGAATACCCGGTGCGACGTCGTCCTGCCAGTCAAAATCCTCCGCGACGACCCGTGACTTCGGCGCAATCGCCGCGTTGTCATGCGGATCGGGCTGCGCCTCGCCGCCATGAAACAGCGGGTCATCCGGTACATCGCCCTCAACCGCGCGGGCGCAGGGGTCAACCAGCAGCTTCGCCGGATTAAAACGGTGTCCCTGCTGCGGTGCCCAGGGACCATGCACCCGGTAGCCGTAGCGCTGTCCTGGCTTCAACGCCGGAACATAACCATGCCAGATATCCCCGCTGCGGCCAGGCAGGTCAAGACGCTGTTCTGCACCCTGCTCATCAAACAGGCAGAGCTCTACGCGCCCGGCATGCTGTGAGAACAGGGTGAAGTTAACGCCTTTGCCATCGTAACTGGCACCCAGCGGTTCGGGATCTCCGGCAGTGATGGTCATTCAGCCTCCCGCACCAGCCATACCGTTGCCAGCGGCGGCAGATTGAGGCTCAGCGACTGCGGTCGCCCGTGGCTCTCCTGCTCATCGGTATGCACACGATGGTTGCGCACGTCGCTGCCGTGATACTCATGCTGATCGGTATTCAGCACTTCACGCCAGTAGCCAGGCTGGTTAACGCCAAAGCGATAGCCCGGACGCGGCACCGGCGTAAAGTTACTGACCACGATCACTTCGTTGCCTTCACGGTCACGACGGACAAAGGCGAAGACGGAGTGTTCCGCATCATTTACCACCAGCCACTCAAAGCCTGCCGGATCGAAGTCGAGCTGATGCAGCGGCGTGTAGTACTGATAGGTGTGGTTGAGATCGCGCACCAGACGGTGAACGCCGTGGTGCCAGTTGTCGTCCCCTTCCAGCAGATGCCAGTCGAGGCTGACATCGTGGTTCCACTCGCGACCCTGGGCAAATTCGTTGCCCATAAACAGCAGTTTCTTGCCGGGGAAGCCCCACATCCAGCCGTAGTAAGCACGCAGGTTGGCGAACTTCTGCCATGCATCGCCCGGCATACGATCGAGAATCGAGCGCTTACCGTGCACCACTTCGTCATGCGACAGCGGCAGCACAAAGTTTTCGGTGTAGTTGTACATCATGCCGAAGCTCATCAGATCGTGATGGTGCTTACGGTAGATGGGATCGACCTTCATGTAGTCGAGGGTGTCGTGCATCCAGCCCAGATTCCATTTGAACCAGAAACCCAGCCCGCCGTCTTCGGTGGGACGCGTCACGCCAGGATAGTCTGTCGACTCTTCGGCCATGGTCACCGAACCGGATGCCACGGTGCCGAGCGTACGGTTGGTGTGACGCAGAAACTCAATCGCTTCCAGGTTCTCACGGCCGCCATACTGATTCGGCACCCATTCCCCTTCGCTGCGGCTGTAGTCGCGGTAGATCATCGACGCCACCGCATCCACACGCAGGCCATCAATGCCAAAGCGCTCCGTCCAGTAGAGCGCGTTGCCCGACAGGTAGTTGCTCACTTCCCGGCGACCAAAGTTGTAGATCAGGGTATTCCAGTCCTGGTGAAAGCCTTCACGTGGGTCGCTGTGCTCATAGAGCTCGGTGCCGTCGTATCTTGCCAGACCGAAATCGTCGCTGGGGAAGTGGCCCGGCACCCAGTCGAGCAGCACGTTGAGGCCCGCTTCATGGGCGGCGTCAATGAAGGCGCGGAACTCGTCACGGGTACCAAAACGTCGGGTCGGCGCATACATGCCCAGCGGCTGATAGCCCCAGCTGCCATCAAACGGATGTTCGTTGATCGGCAGCAGTTCGATATGGGTAAAGCCCATCTCTTTGACGTAGGGCACCAGCTGTTCAGCCAGCTCTTTGTAGCTCAGCCAGAAGTTGTTGTCGGTGTGACGACGCCAGGAGCCCAGATGCACTTCATAGATGGAGATCGGCGCGTCAAAGGCGTTGGCCGCCTTGCGCTCTGCTTTCATCTCAACCGGCTCTGGCAGACCACAGATCATCGACGCAGTTTGCGGACGCATCTGCGCCTCAAAGGCGTACGGGTCCGCTTTGATGCGCAGTTCGCCATTGGCGTCGATGATTTCATACTTGTAGAGCTGGCCGTTGACCGCGCCCGGTACAAACAGCTCCCAGATGCCCAGTTCCTGACGCAGACGCATCGGATGACGGCGGCCATCCCAGAAGTTGAAATCGCCAACCACTGACACGCGACGGGCGTTGGGTGCCCAGACGCAGAAGCGGGTGCCGAAGACGCCATCGATGACGTCACCGTGCGCGCCCAGCGTCTCATAAGGGCGCAGGTGCGTCCCTTCTGCCAGCAGCCACAGATCCATCTCCTGCAGCAGCGGACCAAAGCGATAGGCATCGTCTACCAGGTTTTGCTGGCCGTGCCAGTTCACCGCCAGCTGATAGCGGAACGGGTTTTTGCGGCGCGGAATAACGCCACTGAAGAAGCCACGTGCATCTTCACACACCAGCTGAGCCAGTTTGCGCCCGGTGGAGGTTTCAATGACCCACACTTCAAGCGCTTCGGGGAGCAATGCCCTGACTTCAAGGCCTTGCTGAGTTCGGTGCATCCCTAGTAACGAAAAAGGGTCGGCATAATTACCCGCAAACAGGGCATTGATCGCATCGCGATCGGGAAGCTCTGACATGACTTTCTTCCTGTGATAATTGGCAGCCGAAATGAACGCGACACAGCCTGTCGCGGTTCACCTGCGCTGCTCTTCATTGAGCCATACGTACAACGACAAAGAAGTCAGGCCATTCCGTGGGAAAAGTGTTTTTGCCGTGTACCACAACCATTTAATCCGGAAAGCACAAGAGTTACCTGTGGCACATCATGGTTAAATCATAGCTTGGTCACGGCACTTGCCATGGACTAAAGCAAAATAATCTTTACCGACCGGCAAAAAAGGGAAGTTGATCACTGAGTAAGCGAAACGGTAGATTGTTTCGTGTACGACAAAAACAAAAAAGGCCGGATAAACTGATGATTATGGTCATTTATGTTGCCTGGAGCGCCCCGACTGATGAAGCTGCATTTTTCACCGGAATGAAACAGAGCCTCTGCCACCGCCAAATCTCAGAGTTCAGGATCGCTGGGTGCAGAGGACGATTGAGAAAAGCTACCTGATAATGTGTTGTAAAGCGATGGTTAGCAGTATGTTTCTGACATGAAATGGATTGAGTCATAAAAAAGTTGAGAATTGAATCTGCTTCACGATCCTAAATTTTGCCCAAAATAGCCGTACATCTGTTTTTTACTTTGAATTAGCATGTAAATTCAAAAATTTTAGAAGTAAAGGACTGCTATGTCTTTACAAGGAAAGTTTGTCATAAACAATGCTGATTACTCTCCTCTGATTTTTCCGGGCTTAGGCACTTTTTTAGCGTTTTCTGGTAATGATATTTACCGTAATAAGGGTGGCTGCGGGATGATAATAAACAAAGGGCCATTACCTGCCGGACACTACTACATAGTCGACAGACCTTCTGGTAGTTGGGTCAATAGCGTCAGAGCATGGGCAATTGACGAAATAAAAAGTGCATTCAAATATCATGTTGATCATTCAGAATGGTTTGCCCTTTTCCGCGTGGATGGGATGATCGACGATAGCACCTTTTTTCGAGGAGTAACGCGAGGAGGCTTCAGGCTTCATCCCGGTCAGGTTTCAGAGGGCTGTATTACGCTGGCCTGGCAATCAGACTTCAACATGCTGAGAAATGCTCTATTAAGAACATCTAAAATCTCGGTTCCTGGCACAGACTTAAAAGCCTATGGCACCATTGAGGTAATCACTTATGGCGACACTTGCCCGTAGATTAGGAAAATTAGCCTTCTTCCTTCTTCTTTTACTTATCGTTGGTCGGGCTATGGGTGAGCCTTATAACTGGATTAATTATGATTTCGCTTTAAAGCTAGGCCATATTTTATATGGCTCCGGTGAAATTGGCGCAGAGGCAATAGATGATACGTATTTCTATATGAGTTTCCTCACTAATATAGTTATCACTGCGGCAATTTTTTTCATAACAATGAAGTTGATCAGAAAAGTAAGGTGATAATAGGATGCCAATTCCTGCTTACATGTGGCTCAAAGATGATGGCGGTGCTCATATTAAAGGTTCTGTTGATGTATGGGATCGTGATGGCAGCATTGAGATTGTTGGTTTCAGTCATGGACTGAACATTCCTGTAGATAGTGCTAACGGCAAGATAACCGGCAAGCGTTCACACTCACCGATGATGATTGAAAAGGAGTTTGATAGCTCCAGTCCATATCTTTATAAGGCGGTTGCTACGGGCCAGACGCTGCAAAGTGCGGAAATCCGCTGGTATAAAATCAATCATGCCGGGCAGGAAGAGTGTTACTTTGTCATGACTATTGAGGGGGTAAAGATCACTGGCGTGAATCCTGGCATGCCAAACGCTAAAATGTCCGGTAATGCGCAAATCAACCATATGGAATCAATATCCATGATGTATGACAAAATCACATGGCGTTATGTTGATGGAAATGTCCAGTATACCGATGACTGGAATATACGAGCATAGAACATCGGATAGAAATGCTTCACTGAAGGGCATGAATGTGTAAATAAACGAATAAAAATATAATAGCCTGAATTTATACTGACTACTACAACTCTAAAATGGCGTACCAGCATCATCGTACAGGTATTTTCTTCCAGAACGAGATTCGCATACATTACTTTCATTCTAAACATTTCCGAATGTAATGGCGCAACTATTTTTTTACGTCATTAACTCTGCAAGCACAGAGGGTTAACATACTAAAGAATGAATAAGTCATTCAATTTTGAACATTGTCACATTTCGAAAATGAAGCGGTAAAAGTTAGCAAAACATGATTGAAAACCAGACAAGTTAGTCGTATTAAAAAAAAGACATCAATTAAGATGTCTATGTGAATAAGGAAATTAACAATGGCAAAACATTGGTCAGGGCAACCATGCCCTAAGACTGGAACTTATGGCCAGTATCAAGATACTGACAATTCATACGCAGGAACTGCATATGATCGCCATGTGAAAAAAGATGATCCATTTCCGCCAAGCAAAAACAATCATCACTTCAAAGAAAAGTGATACTGAATAGAAAAAGCCCCTCGGGGCTTTTTCTTTTTTACCACCGTATTACATCCTTATTGACCACCGTACCATCATTCCCATCCCGTCATTTAAAATGCATTAGCGTCTAAAAAAGCCTGCATTGCGCATGCCTGATAAATGATGATTTTTGGGCGGTTAGGACCTTAATGAAAAGTGTTTGCAGATTCAGTCTGACGAACACAATTTCTAAGACACTATGTACTCCATTGAGCAGCGACAGAATGTGCATATTGCTGTGATGCAAGTCTCTGCCCAAAGCCATCCATCAAGCTCAAAAAACACACCATAAAACGCAAAGAATTTTTTGGCTGAAGTCAAAATTATCCATAGACTGGACTAACAACAAAAAGCCCGTAACCATCAACAATGATTACGGGCTTTCATATAGCTATCAGACAGTTAATCGATCATCTTTGCCTAATCTGATCGGCATTGATCATAAATCCGGCCTTTGGCGATGTTTTCTGTTTAGCTGGTTAACAACCGCAGCATGCGACGTAGCGGTTCGGCTGCGCCCCATAACAGCTGGTCGCCCACCGTGAAGGCGGAGAGATATTCCGGCCCCATATTCAGTTTACGCAACCGGCCAACCGGCGTGGTCAGCGTACCGGTGACAGCGGCAGGCGTCAGTTCACGCATCGTCAGTTCGCGGTCATTCGGCACCACTTTGACCCACTCATTGTGAGAGGCCAGCAGCTGCTCAATTTCAGCCAGCGGCAGGTCGCGTTTCAGCTTCAGCGTAAAGGCCTGGCTGTGGCAGCGCAGTGCCCCGACGCGCACGCACAATCCATCCACCGGAATGACGTTACGGGTGGCGAGGATCTTGTTGGTCTCAGCCTGGCCTTTCCACTCTTCGCGGCTCTGACCATTTTCCAGCTGTTTGTCGATCCACGGGATCAGGCTGCCCGCCAGCGGCACACCGAAGTTATCGGTCGGCAGAGTGCCGGAACGGGTGAAGTCGGTCACGCTACGCTCGATGTCGAGGATGGCGGAGGCCGGGTTCTGCAGCGCAGGCGCAACGTGATCGTGCAGCATGCCCATCTGGGTCAGCAGTTCACGCATGTGGCGCGCGCCGCCGCCAGAGGCCGCCTGATAGGTGGCAACCGAAGCCCACTCCACCAAGTCCTGAGCAAACAGGCCGCCCAGCGACATCAGCATAAGGCTGACGGTACAGTTACCGCCGACAAAGGTTTTGATCCCACTGTCGATACCCTGGCGAATCACCGCATGGTTGACCGGATCGAGGATGATGATGGCATCATCTTTCATGCGCAACGTGGAGGCCGCATCAATCCAGTATCCCTGCCAGCCGCTGGCGCGCAGCTTTGGATAGACGTCACTGGTGTAGTCGCCACCCTGGCAGGTAATAATGATATCCAGCGCCCGCAGCGCCTCAATATCAAACGCATCCTGCAGTGTGCCCTGCTGTTTGCCCGCAAATGCGGGTGCCGCCTGACCATGCTGCGACGTCGAGAAGAAGACCGGATTGATTGCATCAAAATCACGCTCTTCACTCATGCGGGACATCAGCACGGAGCCGACCATACCGCGCCAACCAACAAAACCTACATTCTTCATGTCGTGTCCGTCTAAGGCAGTTACACCTGCTTTTCATTTCAGAGGAGAGAGCGGCGTGCTATTTTCACGCCGCTCTGCGTAATAATAAGATTTACCTGTGTCCCTTCACTCTACAAAATGCAGGCCGGGTAGCAAGTGAATTAATTCGATTACGCTAACTTTTTCAGCAGCGTAACTAATAACTCCGCTTTTTCGTGAACAACATGGCGTAAAACCGATGACTGAAATGATTTCAGCGACAATATTATTGTTGTTAATTATGGATCCGCTGGGCAATCTGCCGATTTTTATGTCGGTTTTAAAGCATCTGGAGCCGAAACGGCGGCGAGTGGTGCTGATCCGTGAAATGTTGATTGCCCTGATCATCATGCTGCTGTTCCTGTTTACCGGTGAACGCATCCTGGCGTTTTTGAATCTGCGCACTGAAACGGTGTCGATTTCCGGCGGGATCATCCTGTTTCTTATCGCCATTAAGATGATTTTCCCGTCGGCGGAAAGCAGCAGTTCTGGTTTACCGGCGGGTGAAGAGCCCTTCCTGGTGCCACTGGCGATCCCACTGGTAGCCGGGCCATCGCTGCTGGCGACGCTGATGCTGCTGTCGCATCAATATCCGCATCAGATGTCGCACCTGGTCGGCGCGCTGCTGATCGCCTGGGGCGTGACGGTGGGTATTCTGCTGATGTCAGGTCTGTTCCTGCGGCTGCTGGGCGATAAAGGCGTGAATGCGCTGGAGCGGCTGATGGGATTAATACTGATTATGCTGGCAACTCAGATGTTCCTGGACGGCATTCGGGCTTATCTGAAGTTATAAGCGCACCTTTGTCCTTTTGCCCTGACAGGCTGGCAGGCAGCCGCATTAATCCAGCCTGTTTATCACAATGTTACGGCATTGAAATGAACAATATTATTTATATAATGCTGTAAAAAAGGAGAGATCTATGGCGGGCAGTATCGAAAATTATGCCGGGACAGGCGTCTTTATTTTCGTTGAGCGGCTTTACAGCAGGGATGCGCCGAACTGGCACGGTGTTGGCGCCTCCATGGTGCAGATTCACAAAATGGTTTACCAACTTTATCATAAGCAAGATGTTTATCTGGAAGGCAAGAAGATCGAACCCGACAGCGCGACGGTTTGGCAGCGTTTAAAAATCCTGTTTGGCGCGGATTTGGTGCAGAAAAATGCAGCCGATAACAGTACCTGCTTTTCTCTCGACTATGCAGGTTCCCGCTTTGTCACTACGCCTTTTTCAGGCGTTGATTCAAAAAAAATCCCGGATTTTTTGACCAGAGAATATACCCTGCCTGGCCGCAACGTGCTGGCCTTTGGCAGCGATCCCTTTCCGCATGTCAGCCTTTATGGCCGTTCAGATGCCCGCTTTGTGATGGCGGAGGGTGGTAAAGGTGACCCGACCGCCGCCGCGAAATACGATGCAAAAAGTAAACAGCTGGTGATGGTGGACCCCGGAAAAGAGCTGCCGCAGCTGATGCAGCGTCTGAAAACCCGGAGGGAAATGCAATGAGGGTATTATTGCCCCTATTTTTTGGCGTGCTCTATCTGATAACAGGTTACGTCTCCCTTCAGGAAGTGCTGCAGTATGCCAACGGCGGCCATTCAGGAGTGATCACCGATATGCGCAGTTATCTGGTTGCCCCGCTACTCTGCGCGTTGCTCTGGCTGCTGGTTTATCTGGTAGCCTGGTGGGGTTTCAGAAAAATTGCCTTCCTGTCTGCGGCTAAAGAAACAGCCTTTCAGGCACTATTCTTTCTGGCAAATATACTCTGCTTGGCTGGCCTGACCGTATTATCCGTCTCGGGCCGGAAAGCGGCGTTGAATGACGTGCAGCTGATCCATGTTGACGTCACTGATTTTGCCTGGGTTTACTTACTTGCCGCCGCCATTACGCTGGTTGTTTTTGCAGTGATAAGAAGAAAATGGGCATGAACAGGCTGCTGCAGATTATCAAAAGCTGTCTGCTGCGTACGTTTAACTATGAGGGGCGCGAAGGAAGGACGAGCTATTTTATTTTCCTGCTGTTTCAGCTGGTCTGGTTCTGCAGTTATCTGCAATGGTTTACCGGGCCACAACATGAAATAGGCTTAATCGCGCTGCTGCTGTTTATTTTGCCTGTTTTTTCCTGTGGGGTGAGGAGAATAAATGACTCTGGCTATTCACGCGGCGTCATTGTCCTTTTGGTAGTGGCGCCTTATCTGCTGTTCCCTTTTTTACTCTTCCCCCGCTCTCGGGAAAAAAACCTGACGGACCGATAGCCCGTCGGGTTAGTCAGGAAAGCAGTTCGAAAGCAATCATACCTACGATAGCCCCGGTAGTGCCGAGAATGGTTTCCATCAGCGTCCAGGTCTTTAGCGTTTCCGCTTCGCTGGCCCCGGTGAAGCGACCAAACAGCCAGAACCCGGCATCGTTCACATGGCTGATAATGATTGAGCCACCGCCGATGCAGATCGACAGCGCCGCCAGCTGAGCGCCGCTGTAGTGCAGCGGTTCAATCACCGGCATGATTAAGCCCACCGTGGTCAGACAGGCGACCGTTGCCGATCCCTGAATCACCCGCACCGCACCTGACAGGATAAAGCAGGCCAGCGCAATCGGCAGTCCTGCGCCGGTCAGCGCATTGCCCAGCACCGGTCCCACGCCGGAGTCCACCAGCACCTGCTTAAACACGCCGCCCGCGCCAATCACCAGCAGGATAATCCCGGCCGGTTGCAGCGCGCTGCCACACACCTGCATTACCCGCTCTTTATCCATACCCTGACGGTAAGCCAGGCCATAAATCGCCACCAGCAGCGCCAGCAGGATTGCGGTGAAAGGATGGCCGATAAATTCCAGCCACTCATACAGGGTGGTGCCTTCGGTCGTGAAGCGTGCGCCGATGGTTTTCAGGCCAACCAGCACCAGCGGAAACAGAATCAGTGAGAGGCTGAAGCCAAACGACGGCAGCTTGCTCTCATCGACATCCGGTTGATGATCTTCCGGCGGCGCGCTGAACGAGACGTGGTTGCCAATGAAGTTGCCAAACAGTGGCCCGGCAATCAGCATGCCCGGGATCGCCGCACAGAGACCCAGCAGGATCATCCAGCCAAAGTCTGCGTGCATCTGCGAGGCCAGCAGCATCGGGGCCGGTCCGGGCAGCAGAAACGCCGCCGCTGCGGCCACACCAGCAAACAGCGGGATCACCAGCTTCACCAGATTGCCGCCGGTACGCCGTGCCACCGCAAAAGCGATGCTGATCAACAGCACGACTGCCACCTCAAAAAAGAGCGGCAGCGCGCAGATCAGACCGGCAATGCCCATCGCGTAATGGGCACGGCTCTGACCAAAGGTTTTCAGCATCCGGATGGCGATCTGATCAACTGCGCCGGTTTCATGCAGGATTTTGCCGAACATCGCGCCCAGCGCGACCACAATCGCGAGGAAGCCGAGCGTGCCGCCCATCCCCTTCTGCATGGTTTCAGCGATTTGATTCAGTGGCATGCCGGAGAACAGCCCGGCACCGATGGACACTAACATCAATGCGACGAAGGCGTGCATACGGGCCTTCATCACCAGGAAAAGCAGCAGCAGGACGGAGCCCGCTGCGGTCAAAACGAGTGTTGCGGTATTCATCTCTAACCCTGGCTGATAGCGTCCTGGATAGTCGCAACCGTAGCCGCCACCACATCGTCCAGTGAATGCGCGATATCCACCACCAGTACATCCGACTCGTCCCGCCCTGGCTCTTCCAGCGTCGCAAACTGCGTCACCAGCATCTGCGGCTTGAAGAAGTGGCCTTTACGCGCTTTCAGGCGGGCTTCGATGGTGTCGAAGTCGCCCTTCAGGTAGACGAAACGGAGGTTGTCATTTCCCTGACGCAGGATGTCGCGATAACTTTTCTTCAGGGCTGAACAGACAATCACGGAAATCGCCTGGGTGCGCTGCATAGCAAACGCGGCGTCGTTCAGTGCCTGTAACCACGGCTGGCGATCGTTGTCATCCAGCGGATGACCATCGGCCATCTTCAGGATGTTGGCGCGGGGGTGGAGAAAATCACCGTCAAGAAAGGCTGTATTCAGCTGGTGAGAGACCTGATTGGCGACGGCAGACTTTCCGCTGCCTGAAACGCCCATCAGGATAAAAACGTGATGCGACGGGGATTGCGTTGTCATTTTTCTGCTCCGGCAGGTGAGAATTTGCCAATGTTACCGATAACAATGTCGTTTCTCATTCTCCTGGCCGCTTAACAGCCTGGCAACCTTTTTACCAGGAAATGCATGAAAGTGTGAGCTGACTCATAAAAACGCCACAATCAGATGCTGCCACCTTCACTGATCTCAAAACCGACATCCAGCGGCTGGCAGGTGCTGGTTTCTCCGGCAATGCGCGCCAGCAGCAGCGCCGCAGCTTCACGACCCATGCGGTCGCGTGGCGTCAGCACTGTCGCCAGTTGTGGCGTGACAACCTGACTAATGTCATGGCCGTGGAAACCGGCTATCGCCATCTGAGAGGGCACCTGCAATCCCTGGCGCTGGCACTCAAACATCGCGCCGACCGCCAGATCGTCATTGGTACAGAACAGGCTATCTGTTTCGGGGTAAAGGCGCTGCGCCTCACGCAGCAGATCACAACCAGCGCTGAATGAAGAGGCATCTTCCATCATCACACTGCGTGGCGTCAGCCCCGCTTCGCGCATCGCGATTTCGTAACCGCGCTGCTTCTGCAGCGTACGTTCATCCAGGCGTGCGCCGAGGTAGACGGTATGACGATGACCTTTGCTGAGGATCGCCTGCGTCATCTGCCGGGCCGCTTCAACGTTATCAAAGCCTACCGCCATATCCAGGCAGGGCGTGACGCTGTCCATCACCTCAATCACCGGGATACCGGCCACTTCCAGCATGCGCAGCGTGCCTGGTGTATGGGTGCGTTCGGTGAGGATAACCCCATCAATGTTCCAGCCCAGCAGCGAGCGCAGTTGCAGCTCCTCTTTTTGCGGGTTGTAACCAAAGTGGGCGACCAGCGTCTGATAGTTGGCTTCGTCAGTGACGGCTTCGATGCCGCGCAATACGTCAGCAAAAACCTGGTTTGTGAGTGACGGCAGCAGTACGCCAATGGCGCGGCTGGTGGCGTTAGAAAGCATATCGGGGGCGCGATTGGGGATATAACCCAGCTCATCCAGTGCCACCGCAATCTTATCCCGCAGGGCAACGGAGACCTGCTCTGGATTACGCAGGTAACGGCTGACGGTCATTTTAGTAATGCCGACGCGATCGGCAACGTCCTGTAATACCGGTCTTTTCTTCTTCATCGTAGCGCCTGGGATCGCCCTTAAAGCTAAAGTACGATGAGTCTATCACTTTTCTATCATAAAATTGCCAACCGGGCGCGACGATGCGCGCCCGTTATCTGCTTAGACCGGTGGCAGATCAAACAGCAGGACTTCTGCAGCCGAGCTGGCTTCAATGGTCAGCGCGCTTTCGTCCCAGATCGCCAGGGCGTCGCTGGTGGTGATCGCGTTGCCGTTAACGGTAACATCACCTTTCACCACCTGAATCCAGATACGACGTCCCGCATCAATCGCGACATTGTCCTGTTCGCCGGCAGCCATTACCCAGCGCGATAAGGTCATGTCCTGAAAGACTTTCAGCGATCCTTCACGGGCATCCGGGCTTAACACCAGCTGACGCCCCTGCACATCCGGGAAGCGGCGCTGATCGTAACGTGGCTCGATACCGGTACGCTCAGGAATGATCCAGATCTGATAAAGGTGCAGCGGCTCGCTTTCGCTGGCGTTGTACTCAGAGTGACGTACGCCGGTTCCGGCGCTCATAATCTGGAACTCCCCTGCCGGGATCTGCTCTTTGTTGCCCATGCTGTCCTGATGCTCAACCGTACCGGAGAGCACGTAGGTCAGGATTTCCATATCTTTGTGAGGATGGGTACCAAATCCCTGACCGCCATCAATCACATCTTCGTTGATGACCCGCAGCGCGGAGAAACCCATAAAGTTCGCATCGTGATAGCTGGCGAAAGAGAAAGTGTGCCAGCTATCCAGCCAGCCATGGTTTGCGTGACCGCGTTCTTCAGCTTTGCGTACATAAATCATGTTCAAATCTCCTCAATGTTTTTTATAGTCTGTCCCTGAGGCGGTCTGATTGATAGCTGAAAAACTTCACGTCTCTGTTCAAAATAGTTGAATGAGCATTGAGCAGTGGCTGAAAAGCACTGAAGAAGGGCAGGCAAAAAAAAAGCCAGCGGATAAGCTGGCTAAATAATACTGGAAGCAATGTGAGCAATGTCGTGCTTTCTCAGGCTGTCGGGCGACCTCCCGAGAACGCATGACAATAATAATCATTATCATTCGCGTCTGTAAAGTCATTTTCACATTTTTTACCCTGATTAACGCGGTGAATACCTTGATGTTTAAAGGGTTTTAATGGGCTAAAGGAGAAACCATGAGTGAAATAGTTGTCCGCCACGTCACGCCTGAAGATGCTGCTGCGCTGCACAGGATCTACGGTCAGCCAGATACCCAGGCCAGCACACTCCATTTGCCCCACTCATCACTCCAGATGTGGCATACCCGTCTCGCGACGCCTCAGCCCCATGCGCATCTGCTGGTGGCCTGTATCGATGATGTCGTCGTCGGTCAGTGTGCGCTGCATGTGGAAGAGCGCGCCAGACGCCGTCATGTCGCCTCACTGGGTATGGGCGTGGATGAACGCTATCGTCAGCGTGGCGTCGGAACCGCACTCATGCGTGAAATGGTCGCGTTGTGCGACAACTGGCTACAGGTGAGCCGAATGGAACTGACAGTATTCGTCGATAATGGCCCGGCTATCGCCCTTTATCAGCGTTTCGGTTTTGAGATTGAGGGAACGGCTAAAGGCTTCGCAATGCGGCACGGTGAACTGATCGACGCGCATTATATGGCGCGGGTTAAAGCCTGACGTGTGGAAGCAGAAAGAGCACCGAAGGCGCCCTTTCTGCTGATAAACACTGACAAGGTTCGCTGTCAGCTAGCGCCTGCGCAGGAAACAGGGTCAGATCGGAAAGACGCAAAAGCCGTCATCCATGACATGCTCGGCCCGCGCCGTCCTGGCGCGGGACGCTTTCCTATTCTGACCCAGTTCCCTGCGCGTTAAGCTTATTTATTGCTGTCAGATTCACCCGGGTTTGAGTTTGTCAGCAGTTTTAAATCTCAATAACCCGCACTCAAATCATCGATGCTGCGCGGATCGGAAGCGCCATAGAGCATGCCATCCGGCCCGATCATGATGCTCTGCGTACTGCCCATCGACGGCAGTACCTTCACATGCTGACCTTTGGTTTCCAGCAGACGCAGCGTATCGGGACTGAAGCCCTTCTCCACCCGCAGCTGATCCGGCAGCCACTGATGATGGAAGCGCGGCGCATTGGTGGCTTCCGCCACGTTCATCCCGAAATCGATGCTGTTAACCACCATCTGCAACACCGTGGTGATAATGCGGCTGCCGCCAGGACTGCCGGTCACCAGCCATGTTTTGCCCTCTTTGGCGACGATGGTCGGCGACATCGATGACAACGGACGTTTCGCCGGTTGCACCGCATTCGCTTCCCCGCCGACCAGTCCATAGACATTGGGCGTGCCGGGCTTGGCTGAGAAGTCATCCATCTCGTTATTCATCAGGATGCCGCTGTTGCCCGCCACAATTCCGCTGCCGAAATAGGTGTTAAGCGTGTAAGTCACCGCGACCGCATTCCCCTGCTTATCCACCACCGAGAAATGGGTAGTCTGATTGCTTTCATAAGGTTCGAGCTTGCCCGGTTTGATCTCGCTGGAGGGCCGCGCCTTCGCCACATCGATCTGCTGCGCCAGGGTCTTGGCATAGGCTTTACTGGTCAGCGCCTGCCACGGCACTTTCACGAAATCGGGATCGCCGAGATATTCCGAGCGGTCCGCGTAGGCATATTTCTCCGCTTCCGCCGTCACCTGCATGGCATCAGCACTGCCAAAGCCCATCTTCGCCAGATCGAAGTTCTCCAGGATATTCAGAATCTGCACGATGTGGATGCCACCGGATGACGGCGGCGGCATTGAGAAGACTTCATAGCCACGGTATGTCCCACTAATTGGCTTACGCTCGACCGCACGATAGGCCGCCAGGTCAGCTTTGTTGATCAGGCCGCCATGCTGCGCCATCTCTCCGGCGATCTCATCCGCGATTTCACCTTTATAAAAAGCATCCGGCCCCTGACGGGCAATCAGTTGCAGGCTATGAGCGAGGTTTTTCTGCACCAGCCTATCGCCCTTCTGCCACGGCGTACCGTCCGGTTTGTAGAAGATCGCTTTGCTGTTGGGATGGGTGATCAGCACTTCTTTGCCGTAAGTTTTCAGATCGTCCGCCAGCGCGTCGTTGACCGGAATACCGTCACGCGCCAGTTTGATCGCCGGGGCCAGCAGCGTGCTCAGCGGCAGAGTGCCATATTTCTGCGCAGCCAGCGCCAGTCCGGCCACGGTGCCCGGCGTGCCGGAGGCGAGATGTGATGTCAGCGACAGCTTGCTGTCGGCGTTGCCCTGCTTATCCAGGAACATGTCACGCGACGCGTGTCCCGGGGCCATCTCACGGAAATCGACAGCCGTGGCGCGGCCAGAGGCAGTGCGCAGCAGCATAAAACCGCCGCCGCCGAGGTTGCCCGCCTGCGGATGGGTCACGGCCAGCGCAAAGCCTACCGCCACCGCGGCATCCACCGCATTGCCGCCCTGACGCAGGATCTCGACGCCAACCTGCGTCGCCATCGCATCCACTGACGCTACCATGCCGTGCTGCGCTTTTACCGGGTGAAAAGTGTCACTGTCCACACCGTAGGAGACCGGAGGAGCCTGCGTTGGCGCGGCGTTAGCGCCTGCCACGACGGTGAAACTCATCACCAGCGACCAGCTAAGCTGACGCACTGTTTGCTGCATTTTCATCCTGCCACCATCCCATATTGTTATTTACATTTTTTTATCATTTCTGCAAGTGCCTACAAATACAGCAAAATAACCGGGGTTAAGTCAAATCAGGAATAGATCGGAAAGTAAGGTCTGTGATATCGGGTAAACTTATGGCTACGACCCTGATATCGGTGTACGCCGTTGTGCACCCAAAACCCTGTCGCTTTAAGGAAGGAGGAGTGATGAAAAAGTGGATGATTATTCTGGCCGCTCTGCTGCCTTTCGCCAGTCAGGCGAACACGCTGAACAGCACTAACGATCCGAATAAACCTGGCTATAACCCCAGCCAGCAGCGGATGCAGTCGCAGATGCAGACCCAGCAGCAGCAGCAACAGCTGAAGCTGCGCCAGGATCAGCAGCGTCAGACGCAGGACACGCAGCGTAAAATGCAGGAACAGCGGAACAGCGCCCAGCAGCGGGTGATTACCACGCAGCCGGGCCAGCAGAATCAGAATCTAAACCAGAACTAATGAAAATCGGGGCCGATGATGTCGATGGCATCAGTACAGATGGCATCGACGCCCCATTTCAGCAATTCCCGCGCCCGATCCGGGCTGTTCACGGTATAAACCAGAATCTTCAGGCCTGCGGCTTTCAGTTCGGCGACCCGCTCTGCGGTCAGCACCTTATGATTAAGATGAATTGAGACGCACGCCAGCGCAGCCGTTTTCTCCTGCCACTGCGGATCCCAGCTGTGCGACAGCAGGCCACGCGGCAACTGCGGCTCTGCCTTCATCGCGGCTTCCAGCGCCTCAAAAGAGAACGAAGAGAGCAACGGTGCGACCTGATCCTGCCACAGTATCGCGGCAGCCTGTGCCACGGCGCGTCCGGTTTCAGCATCGCTGCCGGTGGTCGGTTTGATTTCGATGTTCGCCATCATCTGATGCTGACGGCAGCGTGCCGCCACCTGATCCAGCCGCGCCAGCTTTTCACCGGTAAACGCGTTGCCAAACCAGCTGCCCGCATCAAGCTGCGACAGCTTCTCCCACGGCAGCTGACCCGCCACGCCCCAGCCGTTGCTGGTGCGATCGAGCGTGTCGTCATGCAGCAGGAAGATCTGCGCATCGGCCGATAATTTGGCATCAAATTCAATCATCTGATGACCATATTTCGCGCCGGTGTCGATCGCCGCCAGCGTATTTTCCGGTGCCAGTTTACCGCCGCCGCGATGGGCGACGATGCGGGGATAGGGCCAGTGTTGTGTGCTCATTCCAGACGCTTTCCATGGGTTGAATCGAAGAAGTGTAACGCATCTGACGGCAGATGCAGCCACAGCGTACTGCCTGGCTGCGGACGTTCACTGTGGGCTAAGCGTACCACCAGTGGCGTGTCACCGATGCGGCCATGTGCCAGATTATCAGCCCCCAGCATCTCCAGCGTATCGACCCGCAGCGGCACGCCGCCCTGCTCGCGGCTACTGAGCCGGATGTGCTCTGGCCGGATACCCAGCACCACCGGCCGGTTAGCCCATTTCGCTTTACTGTCGCTGAGCGGCAGAGCGTGCGAGGCGTCGAGGTCAAAGCGTGATCCATCGCTGCTGAACTGCCCTTTCAGCAGATTCATGGCGGGCGCGCCAATAAACGAGGCAACGAACTGGCTGGCGGGACGCTCATACACCTCGACCGGCGTGCCGAGCTGCTCGACCACCCCTTTGTTCATCACCATCACCCGCTGCGCCAGCGTCATCGCCTCCACCTGATCGTGGGTGACATAGAGGCTGGTAGTCTGTAAGCGGCGATGCAGCTGCTGCAGTTCCAACCGCATCTGCACCCGCAGACGGGCATCAAGGTTGGAGAGCGGCTCATCAAACAGAAAAACTGCCGGTTCACGCACGATCGCGCGGCCCATCGCCACGCGCTGGCGCTGTCCGCCGGAGAGTTCGCGAGGCCGACGCATCAGCAGATGATCCAGTTCCAGACTGCGCGCCGCGTCGAGCACCCGCTGGCGGACCTGCTCTTTGCCCATACCACGGATTTTCAGGCCATAGGCCATGTTCTCCTCCACCGACATATGGGGATAGAGCGCGTAGTTCTGGAACACCATTGCAATCCCGCGATCTTTTGGCTCTTCCTGAGTAACGCGCCGGTCGTCGATATAGATATCGCCGGAGCTGACGCGCTCCAGTCCGGCCACCATGCGCAGCAGGGTCGATTTACCGCAGCCGGATGGCCCGACCATCACCATAAATTCGCCGTCATTGATGGTGACATTCAGCGGCTGAATGATCTGATTTTTGCCATCGTAGGATTTGGTTACTGCCTGAAGGGTTACGCCTGCCATCTTATTTCTCACTCTCAACCAGACCGCGCACAAAGGCACGCTGCATGACTAACACCACCACCAATGGTGGGATCAGGGTTAATAACATTGCCGCCATCACTTCATTCCACTGGGTCGGCGATCCGCTGGAGGAGATCATGCTTTTAATCCCCGCCACCGCCGTGCCGAGGCTGGCGTCGTTGATGATCAGTAGCGGCCAGAGATACTGGTTCCAGCCGTAGATAAAGGTGATCACAAACAGCGCCGCCAGATTGGTTTTCGACAGCGGCAGAACAATGTCGATAAAGAAGCGCATCGCGCTGGCACCATCGATGCGTGCCGCCTCCACCAGCTCATCCGGCAGCGACATAAAGAACTGGCGGAACAGGAAGGTGGCGGTTGCTGAGGCCATCAGCGGCAGGGTTAATCCGCTGTAGCTGTCGAGCAGGTTGAGATCGGCGATCACCTGTACCGTCGGGAAGATACGCACTTCAACCGGCAGCATCAGGGTGATGAAGATCAGCCAGAAAAAGAGCGTACGCAGCGGAAAACGGAACCAGACCAGCGCAAACGCCGACAGCATCGACACCGTGATTTTGCCGAAGGTGATGCCCAGCGCCATGATCATGCTGTTGAGCAGCATCAGGCCAAACGCCGGCCCGTTGCCGTTGACGCCATGCGTCCAGATGCGCGAGATGTTCTCCCACAGGTGCGTGCCGGGCACCAGCGTCATCGGCACCTGATAGACCGCTTCGTTATCCAGCGTCGCCGCCACAAAGGCGACGTAGAGCGGAAACAGGATGGTGAGCACGCCCAGCACCAGCACGATGTGGCTGAAGAGATCCAGCCCGCGTCGATTCTCAATCATTGGTATTGCACCTTACGTTCAACAAAGCGGAACTGGAGCACCGTCAGCCCGATGACCAGCAGCATCAGCACCACCGACTGCGCAGCGGACGAGGAGAGATCCAGACCGGTAAAGCCTTCGCGATAGATTTTGTAGATCAGCGTGGTGGTCGCCTGTACCGGCCCGCCGCCGGTGGCGGCATCGATCACCGGGAAGGTATCGAAGAAGGCGTAGATCAGATTCACCACCAGCAGGAAGAAGCTGACCGGCGTAATCAGCGGCAGCGAGAGGTTGAAGAAGCGACGCACCGGTCCGGCACCGTCAATGGCGGCGGCTTCCACCAGCGATTTGGGGATCGATTGCAGCGCAGCGAAGAAGAACAGGAAGTTGTAGCTCATCTGCTGCCAGATCGATGCCAGCACAATCAGGAACATCGCCTGACCGCTGTTTTGCGCATAGTTCCAGTTGTAGCCGATGTGGTTCAGCAGATAGCTGAACAGGCCCAGGCCCGGATTAAACAGGAACATCCACAGTACCGCGGCCACGACAGGCGCAACGGCGTAGGGCAGCAGCAACAGCGTCTGATAGAGACGGCGCAGCCGCACCACATAATCCACCAGCGCCGCCAGCAGCAGCGAAAAGACCATGCCGAACACCGTGACCATGCCGCTGAATTTTATGGTGGTCCAGAACGAATCCAGATAGTAAGGATCGGCAAACAGGCGTCTGAAGTTTTCCAGCCCGACAAAGCTGCTGGAGATGCCAAAGGGATCGAGGCTTTGCAGCGAGTACCACAGCGCTTCACCGGCAGGCCAGAGAAAGAAGATGGCGGTAATCAGCAGTTGCGGCAGCACCAGAAGATAGGGCAACAGACTGGTGCGAAAGACCGGACGAGATGAAGACATGGTGTACCTGGCGTCAGAGAGAGGGGCCAGCCTGAGCTGGCCCGCAAGGAGAGATTACTTCACCTGCTGCTGGAAGCGGCGCAGCAACTCGTTACCGCGTTTCACTGCGTTATCCATCGCGTTCTGCGGCGACTGCTTGCCGGTCCAGACGCTTTCCAGCTCTTCGTCGATCACGGTACGAATCTGCGGCATATTGCCCAGACGCATGCCTTTGGTGAACGGCAGTGGCGGCTTGTTCATCATCTGACGGGTGGCGATATCCGCACCCGGATTCTTATCGTAGAAGCCCTGCTGTTTAGTCAGCTCGTAGGCGGCGGTGGTAATCGGCAGATAACCCGTTTTCTGGTGCCATTCCGCTGCGATTTCTGGTTTAGCGAGGAACTGCATAAACTCGGCCACGCCTTTGTAGGTTGTCGCATCTTTGCCTTTCATCACCCACAGGCTGGCACCGCCGATCAGGGCGTTCTGCGGCGCATTCGGCACGGTCTCGTCATACGGCATCATGCCAACGCCGAAGTTGAATTTGGCGTAATGACGGATATCAGCCAGCGAACCGGATGAGGCGGTAGTGATACCGCAGTCGCCGTTGTAGAACTTGGCGGTGGACTCATCTTTGCGGCCAAAGTAGGTGAAGTCCCCTTTCTTGTTCATCGCTTCCAGCAGCTCGATATGACGAACCAGTACCGGCTTGTTGAACTCCAGCACCGCATCAAGTCCGTCAAACCCGTTGTTTTTGGTCGCTACCGGCAGAGCGTGCCAGGCACTGAAGTTTTCAATCTGGATCCAGCCCTGCCAGCCGCTGGCGTAGCCACAGCTCATGCCCGATTTGCGCAGTGCGGCGGCATCCGTCGCCAGCTCCTGCCAGGTTTTCGGTGGCTGATCCGGGTTCAGACCCGCTTTTTTAAAGGCGTCTTTGTTGTAGTAGAGCACTGGCGTCGAGCTGTTGAACGGCTGAGAGATCAGCTGACCTTTGCTGTCGCTGTAGTAGCCCGCCACCGTTGGCACGAACTGCTTTTCATCAAAGGGGATACCGGCGTCTTTGAAGACCTGATGCACCGGCACAATCGCCTGCGAGGCCATCATGGTCGCCGTACCGACTTCATAAACCTGCAGCACCGCAGGGGCTTTGCCGCTGCGCACTGCCGCAATTCCTGCTGCCAGGCTCTGCTCGTAGTTACCTTTGTAGGTCGGAACAATTTTGTAATCGGGATGCGTCTGGTTAAAACGCTGTGCCAGCGAATCCACTTCTTTGCCTAGCTCGCCTTCCATAGAGTGCCAGAAAGGGATCTCAGTGGCGGCCATGGCATGGCTGCTGAGCGTCAGACCGAGCAGCACGCTCATCAGGCTACGACGAAAGGTAACGACGGACATAGAATTTTCCTGTGCAGGTAAATACGCGTGAAATCACGGATTTCTGTTTCGCGAAGTAACATGACACGGGGGAATGAAGGATTAATAACAGAAAGATGACAGCCGGGTGACAGACCGGTATGCGCAAAAGAGGAGGCTGGCAGCGCAGCGGTAACGCGTCACTGCTGCCAGGTTTTGGTTACATAATTTGCAGAGCGGTTGGGCAGTAAAAAAGCCCGCAGCGGATTCTACCTCACCAAATGCAAAAGGCGATGGCGGCCCCTCTAACACCGACACTCAAGGCCGTCTGCGCCGCATCACACACCCATTTTGAAGGCCGTCGGCGGCGCAGGCAGGTTGCGGGCGGACAGCGCGCAGCCACCGGAGCGTACACGTAGTACGTGAGGATGGCGAGCACTGCCCAACCGCAACCTGACCAGTAAGCCAGGCCTCTGAATGTTAAGCTCCGAGGTACGCGCTGCGGACGGCTTCGTTGGAAAGAAGTGCTGCACCTGTGTCTTCGAGCACCACATGCCCGTTCTCCAGCACATAGCCCCTATCCGCCAGCTTCAGCGCCTGATTCGCATTCTGCTCCACCAGGAAAATCGTCATTCCCTCGCTGCGCAGCTGCTCAATGGTGTCGAAGATCTGCTGAATAATGATCGGTGCCAGTCCCAGCGACGGCTCATCCAGCAACAGCAGGCGCGGCTGGCTCATCAGCGCACGGCCAATCGCCAGCATCTGCTGTTCGCCGCCCGACATCGTCCCGGCGCGCTGGATTTTACGCTCCTCCAGACGCGGGAAGAGTTCATAAACGCGCTTGATCCGCGTCAGGTAGTCCGGACGGCTGGCAAAAAAGCCTCCCATCGCCAGGTTCTCTTCCACCGTCATGCGCGAAAAAACCCGTCGGCCTTCCGGCACGATGGCGATCGCTTCACGCATAATGCGCGAGGTTTGCCAGTCGGTGATGGTTTTGCCATCAAAGGTAATGGTGCCCTGCGTCGCGCGCGGCTCGCCGCACAGCGTACCCAGCAGCGTGGTTTTCCCGGCACCGTTAGCGCCAATCAGGGTGACGATTTCGCCCTGATTGATATAGAGGCTGACGTTGTGCAGCGCCTGAATTTTGCCGTAATGAGCGCTGACGCTCTCAATGGTTAACATCGCATTTGCCATCTCAGGCCTCTCCTAAATAGGCACGAATGACATCCGGGTTATTACGAATCTCTTCCGGCGTTCCGTTAGCCAGCGGCGTTCCCTGATTGACCACATAAATACGGTCAGAAATCCCCATCACCAGCTTCATATCATGTTCAATCAGCAGCACCGACACCTTGTGTTCGCCACGCAGCTCCGCAATCAGCGCGTCCAGCTCGTGCGTCTCTTTGGGATTAAGGCCCGCCGCCGGTTCATCCAGCATCAGAATTTCCGGGCGCGTCACCATACAGCGCGCAATCTCCAGTCGACGCTGCTGACCATAGGCCAGATTGCCTGCCTGACGGTTAGCCAGATCCAGCAGCCCCACCCGCTCCAGCCAGGTCGCCGCACGATCCAGCGCCTCGTTCTCACTGCGGCGAAACGCCGGGGTTTTCAGCAGACCGGAAAATACGCCGCTTTTCAGATGCTGATGCTGCGCCACCAGCAGGTTCTCAATGACCGTCATCTCACGGAACAGACGCACGTGCTGGAACGTCCGCACGATGCCCATCCGCGCAATCTTCTGGCCCGGCAACCCTTCCAGATGCTGCTCACGCAATGTGATCGTCCCGCCGGTTGGCTTGTAAAAGCCGGTCAGGCAGTTGAACACGGTGGTTTTACCGGCACCATTGGGGCCAATCAGCGAAACGATCTCCTGCGGACGCAGCTCCAGCGCCACATTGTTCACGGCTAACAGACCGCCGAAGCGCATCATCAGGCCTTCAACGGCTAATAAAGGCTGAATCATGCCTGCTCTCCTTGTTTACCGGTTCTGAGCTTCAGATGCGGACGCTTCATCGGCAACAGGCCCTGCGGACGCCAGATCATCATCAGCACCATCAGGCCACCCAGCACCAGCATGCTGTACTCATTGAGATCGCGCATCAGCTCGCGTGACACCACCAGCAGAATGGCGGCCAGAATCACCGCAAACTGCGAACCCATCCCGCCCAGCACCACAATCGCCAGCACAAAGGCGGATTCGACAAAGGTAAAGGATTCCGGGCTGACAAAGCCCTGACGTGCCGCGAACAGGCTGCCGGCAAAACCGGCAAACGCGGCACTGATGGTAAAGGCGGTCAGCTTGATGCGGGTCGGGCTGAGGCCCAGTGAACGACAGGCAATCTCATCCTCACGCAGGGCTTCCCAGGCTCGGCCCAGCGGCATCCGCAGCAGCCGGTTGATCACAAACAGCGTCAGCACCACCAGCAGCAGCGCCACCAGGTAGAGGAAGATAATGCGGTCGCTGGGATCGTACTTCAGACCAAAGAAGTTATGGAAGGTATCCCAGCCGCCTTCCCGCGGCGTACGGCCAAACTCCAGACCAAACAGCGTCGGTTTCGGGATCTGGCTGATGCCGTTCGGCCCGCCGGTCAGGGCGGTATTGTTCAGCAGCAGAATACGCACGATCTCACCGAAGCCCAGCGTCACTATCGCCAGATAGTCGCCGCGCAGTCGCAGCACCGGGAAGCCCAGCAACAGACCAAACAGCGCGGCAACTATGCCGGAGAGCGGCAGGCACTGCCAGAAGCCGAGACCGTAATAGTGGTTCAGCAGCGCAAAGGTGTAGGCACCGATGGCGTAAAAGCCGCCATAACCCAGCACCAGCAGGCCAGAGAGGCCGACCACCACGTTTAAGCCCAGACCGAGCATCACGTAGATCAGCGTCATGGTGGCGATATCGACGGTGCCGCGTGACACCAGGAATGGCCAGGCAACGGCGGCGATAATCAGCACCGCCATCACCAGTTTCTGCTTCGGCGTCGAGCCATCCAGACCCGGTAACACCAGCGCCGGACCGGAAATTTTCTTCAGGCCGCTTTGCCATACCGGACGCAGCAGCTGAAACAGAAACACCACCGCACAGCCTGTGGCGATCCAGTTCCAGCGCACGCTACCGGCGTTCTGCACCACCAGATTAGTGCCGTCCAGATTCAGGCGCAGCCCCATAAAGAAGGTGGCGAGTACCAGCAGCATCACCGAGGAGATCAGGGCATTGATAAAGGAAGTCTTCATACTTTTTCGACCTCCGGGCGGCCCAGAATCCCGGTCGGCATTACCAGCAGCACCACAATCAGCAGGGCAAACGAGACCACATCTTTATATTCCGTACTGAGATAGGCCGAGGTCAGCGCCTCGGCGATGCCCAGCACCAGGCCGCCAATCATCGCGCCCGGAATACTGCCAATCCCGCCCAGCACGGCGGCGGTGAACGCCTTCATGCCTGCCATAAAGCCGATGAAGGGGTTGATTGAACCGTAGAACTGTCCCAGCAATACGCCCGCCACCGCGGCCATCGCGGCACCGATAACAAAGGTCAGCGAGATCACGCGGTCCGTGTTTATCCCCAGCAGGCTGGCCATTTTCAGGTCTTCTGCGCAGGCGCGGCAGGCGCGGCCCATGCGTGAATAGCGGATAAAGGTGGTCAGCGCCAGCATCGCCAGGAACGTCACCACCCAGATCACTATCTGCATGGTGGAGATGGTAGCGGCAAAGCCGTTGCTCTCGCCTACCGTCCACTGTCCGGTAATCAGACTCGGCAGCGCCAGGTCACGTGAACCCTGCGTCAGGCTGACGTAGTTTTGCAGGAATATCGACATCCCGATGGCGGAGATCAGCGCAATCAGGCGCTTGGACGAGCGCACAGGCCGGTAGGCGACGCGCTCAATGCTCCAGCCGTAGGCGCTGGAGATAATTACCGCCATCACAAAGCCGGCCGCAATCATCAGCCAGGTGGTGTCGATGCCCATCATCATCAGGGCGGCAATCACGATAAAGGAGACATAGCTACCGATCATGTAGACCTCGCCGTGGGCGAAGTTGATCATGCCGATAATGCCGTAAACCATGGTGTAACCGATGGCGATCAGCGCGTAGGTGCTGCCCAGGGTCACACCGTTAAACATCTGCTGAATAAAATAGAGAAACTGCTCGGACATACCTTGACCCTTACTTAACCGATCATGGGCGATCGGGGTACAAAAAACGCCTGGCAGACCAGCACCAGGCGTTCGTGTCGCTGGTCAGGGGAAACCGGTTAACCGGTCTCCCGCTCACCACAAAACAGCCTGGTTTACTTCACAGCAGTCGAGGTGCCATCGGCATGCCATTTAAAGACGCCGAATTCAAAGCCCTTAAGGTCACCCTTCTCATCCCAGTTAAGGTTGCCCATCACGGTTGGCACCGCGGCACCTTCCTTGAGGTTTTTCACGATAGCGTCCGGCTCAGCGCTCTTGCTGCGCTCCATGCCGGTTGCCAGCGACTGCAGTGCGGCATAGGTGGTCCAGACGAACGGTCCGGTCGGATCCAGTTTCTTCGCTTTCAGCGCTTCCACGATCGGTTTGTTGGTTTCAACCTGGTCATAGCGTTTTGGCAGGGTCACCAGCATGCCTTCAGAAGCGGCACCGGCGATGTTCGACAGCGAGGCGTTACCCACGCCTTCCGGTCCCATAAACTGGGTTTTCAGGCCCGCAGCACGTGCCTGACGCACGATCTGGCCCATTTCCGGGTAGTAACCGCCGAAATAGACGAAATCGACGTTCTCTTTCTTGAAGCGCGCGACCAGCGTAGAGAAATCTTTATCGCCAGCGGTGATACCTTCAAACATCACGATATTAGCGCCCTGCTTTTTCAGGCTCTCCTGTACGGAGCGCGCCAGGCCTTCGCCATACTGCTGTTTGTCATGCACTACGGCGATGCGCTGCGGTTTAAGCTCGCTCATCACATATTTCGCGGCGGTCGGCCCCTGATCGGAGTCGAGACCGGTGGTGCGCATAATCAGTTTATAGCCGCGGGAAGTCAGGTCAGGGGCGGTCGCCGCCGGGGTAATCATCAGCACGCCTTCATCTTCATAGATGTCAGAAGCGGGCTGGGTGGATGAAGAGCAGAGATGGCCGATCACGTAGCGGATGCCGTCGTTAATCACCTTGTTCGCTACCGCAACCGCCTGTTTCGGGTCACAGGCGTCGTCATATTTCACCGCAACCAGTTTGTTGCCGTTAACACCGCCTTTAGCGTTGATATCTTCAATCGCCTGAGTCGCACCGGCGAACTGCATGTCGCCGTACTGCGCCACCGGGCCAGACATTGCGCCGACAATCGCCACTTTGATATCTTCAGCCAGCGCCGCATGGCTCATCGCCAGTGCTACACATCCCGCCAGTAATGCGCGACCTTTCATTTTCATCCTGACTACCCCATTTGTTTTGTCGTGTATGTTGTGAGTGTTTGTGCTGTCAGATAAAGTCGAAAACTGATTAAGCATGAATGAGTTAGCGTACTTTTCTGACATTTTTTATTAATAAGGCTTTATTTTTCAGGTTATTAAACAGGAAGTTTCTTCTGTAAATCAACTGACATATTCAGAATTGACTGAGTGAAACAGCATAATACACTGGAGGCAACGGCCGGTTTTTCACCGCTTTGCCAGCGCGTTATGCTGGATTGATCGCACGCTCTCCCTGTTTACAACTATCATCCTGGCATCCCGACCATCTTTTGACCTGTTTTATTGATGAAAATGTGGTAGCACTCTGGTTGTACATTTTCGCTGCACTTTCCCCTGTTACAGAGGTTTTTGTTATGAAGCTCACTATCCAGCGTTTAACCACGCTGACCGCGCAGGACCGCATCGATCTTGGCAAAGTCTGGCCGGATCTGGAGATTGAACAACTGGAGCAGCAGCTGGATGAGCGCCATCGTCTCTATGCTGCCCGTTTTAACGACCGGCTACTGGCGGGTTTGCAGCTGGAAATCGCCGGAATCCACGGCAAAGTTCACCGGCTGTCGGTGCGCGATGTCACGCGCCGACGCGGGGTGGGACAATATTTACTGGAAGAGACGATCAGGCAGAATGGGTCGATAGCGGACTGGTGGATTGCCGATGATGGCAGTGACGATCAGCAGGTGCGGGCAGCCTTTATGCAGGCGTGTGGCTTCAGGGCGCAGAGTGATGGCTGGATAATGGCGGTAGAATAGTCAGGCGCAGAAAAACAAAAAGGGCGACATAAAGTCGCCCCTTAAGATGTCGAAGTGCGTTACGCTTCGATCGCCATACGCAGTTTCTTCATGGCGTTCTTTTCCAGCTGCCGGACACGTTCGGCTGACACGCCGTACTGATCGGCCAGCTCCTGCAGCGTGGTTTTATTGTCTTCGTCCAGCCAGCGGGCGCGAATGATGTGCTGACTACGCTCATCCAGACCTTCCATCGCATAGCTCAGCTTGTCAGCCGCGTGCGCATCCCAGTTATCCTCTTCAATGCCGTCAGCAAAGTCAGAGGTTTTATCCTGAAGATAAAGCACGGGTGCCATAGATCGGCCTTCGCTGCTCTCGTCGTCGGCAGACATATCAAAGGTCATATCCTGCGCGGCCATACGCGATTCCATTTCACGCACATCTTTGCTGCTTACGCCCAGCTCACGCGCAACCATCTCGACTTCGTCCTGATTGAACCAGCCCAGACGCTGCTTGGTTTTACGCAGGTTAAAGAACAGCTTACGCTGTGCTTTGGTGGTCGCGACTTTCACGATACGCCAGTTACGCAGCACGTATTCGTGAATCTCCGCTTTAATCCAGTGCACGGCAAACGAAACCAGACGCACGCCCACTTCTGGGTTGAAGCGACGTACCGCTTTCATCAGGCCGATATTGCCTTCCTGGACCAGGTCAGCCTGTGGCAGACCGTAGCCGGAGTAATTACGAGCGATATGAACTACAAAGCGTAGGTGAGACAGGATCAGCGTCTTTGCCGCATCCAGATCGCCCTGGTAATGCAGCCGTTCAGCCAACGCTTTTTCCTCTTCTGCCGAGAGCATCGGCCAGGTATTCGCAGCCCGGACGTAAGACTCCAGGTTGCCAAGAGGAGCAATAGCTAAAGTTTGCATTTCTTTGGTCATTCAAACCCTCACAAATTCAGTGGAATTGCCGCACATTTCCCTGCGCAGACGATACATTACGTTAACGTCGCGCGAAATCCGAAAGCAATCTGTGCTACTTAGAGTGGTAAAGTTATCCACAAGTTCAATTATAGCGGTGAATATTTTACACACAGATGACAGGAAGGGAAGAGGGGAAATATCCTCTGCACCCACCATCGGTAGCAGAGGACCATTATAACAAAAAAATGTTGCAGGCGTTTACTGCGGCGTAAATCGACGTAAATGTTGTACCGTTGCCAGCCACGCAGCCACCCAGCCGATGATCGCCGCAATCAGTAACAGCAGCAGCGCCTCATCCCAGGAGAAGCCTTCCAGCGAGAAGGTGGTACCAAATACCGTCGCTACACTGGCAACAACGGACTGCAGACGCAGCACCAGCACTTCCGACAGCAGCAGCGACAGCACCGCCCCGCTGAAGCCCAGCAGCGCCCCGCCATAGAGGAATGGACGCAGGATAAAGCCGTCAGTGGCGCCAATCAGCTTCTGCACGTTAATGGTGTCGCGTCGGGCAAAGATGCTGAGCCGGACGCTGTTACCGATCACCAGGAACACCGCCACGATCATCAGCACGCCAATCATTGAGGCGATCTGCCCCACCAGCCCGGTCAGCGCCGCCAGCCGCGCAAACCAGCTATCATCCATCCGCACTTCATCCACGCCCTGCACTTTAGTTACCCGATCGCGCAGGCTTTGCATGGTGTCTGAGTTCTGGAAATTGAGCTTAGGCGTGATGATGGCCACCGCAGGCAGCGGATTCTGCTCCAGCATATCCATTGCGCCGCCAAAGCCTGACCAGTTGCGGAACTCGTTCAGCGCCTCTTCACGCGTCAGGTAGTTGACGTTATCCACGCCTTCGACCTGCTTGAGCTGCGCCACCACGTTTTCTGCCGCCGTGTCATCCAGCGTTTTGGAGAGATAAACGGTTAACTGCGGCGCCGGATACCACTGCGTTGCCGCCTGGCTCACGTTTTTCCATACCATGTAGCAGACGCTGGGCAGCGTCAGTGAAATGGCGATGACCATCACCGTCAGCAGGGTTGCCAGCGGCTGACGCCACATATCAGAAAGCGTGCCGCGCAGCGCATAGCGCCACTGCTCCTGCCAGCCGCCTTTCAGCGCTTTGCTCTTCGACTGCTGCTTCGCTTTCGGCGCAGCCGGACGTTTAATGCGTTTATTGACCATCGTGGCCTCCGTGCAGACGTCCCTGATTCAGCGTCATCATCCGGTAGTTGCGTCGGGCGATAAGACCGCTGTCATGCGTCGCCATCAGGACGGTGACGCCGACGCGGTTAAACTCTTCGAACAGGCGCAGAATATCTTCTGACAGCGCGTCGTCAAGGTTACCGGTCGGTTCATCGGCCAGCAGCACGGCAGGCTTATTCACCACCGCACGGGCGATGCCCACACGCTGCTGTTCACCGCCAGAAAGCTGAATCGGATAACTTTTCGCTTTGTCGAGCAGACCCACTTTATCCAGTGCCGCCGAAACGCGACGACGAATATCTTCGCCGCTGGCACCGGAGATAATCAGCGGGATCGCCACATTTTCATAAACCGAACGATCCATCAGCAGGTGGTGATCCTGGAAAATCATGCCGATCTGACGACGCAGGAAAGGCACCTCGCTGTTACGCAGGCGGGAAATGTCATGGCCGCTGAACCAGATTTTTCCGGCACTCGGGCGCTCAATGCCACAAATCAGCTTCAGCAAGGTACTTTTACCGGCACCGGAGTGGCCGGTCAGAAACGCCATTTCGCCGGGACGCAGACGGAAATCTACCCCCTGCAGCGCCTGACGTCCGCCGAGATATGCCTTACTGACCTCTTCAAAGCGAATCATCCTAATTAGTCCTCTCGGGCAAACAGTGCCTCAATAAAATCTTCCGCCTTAAACGGCCGTAAATCTTCAATGCCTTCACCGACGCCAATGTAGCGAATCGGAATACCGAACTGATCGGCCACCGAGAAGATCACGCCGCCTTTGGCGGTGCCATCCAGCTTGGTGAGCGCAATCCCGGTCACGCCAACGGCTTCATTAAACAGTCGGGCCTGGCTGACCGCATTCTGTCCGGTGCTGGCATCCAGCGTCAGCATCACTTCGTGTGGCGCTGAATCATCCAGTTTCTTCATCACGCGGGTGATTTTTTTCAGCTCTTCCATCAGATGCGATTTGTTCTGCAGACGACCCGCGGTATCGGCAATCAGCACGTCAACGCCACGCGATTTCGCGGCCTGAATAGCATCGAAGATCACCGAAGCGGAATCTGCACCGGTGTGCTGAGCAATCACCGGAATGTTATTGCGCTGGCCCCACACCTGCAGCTGCTCAACAGCCGCGGCGCGGAAGGTATCACCAGCCGCTAACATCACGGATTTGCCTTCAGCCTGATACTGGCGCGCCAGTTTACCGATGGTGGTGGTTTTACCTACACCATTGACGCCAACCATCAGGATCACAAACGGCGTTTTGCCTGAGACGTCCAGTGGCGCATCCACTTTCGCCAGAATCGAGGCCATCTCCGCTTTCAGCAGGCCAAAGAGCGCTTCCGCGTCACGCAGCTGCTTGCGGTTTGCCTGCTGGGTCAGATGCGTGATGATGCGGCGAGTGGTATCCACCCCCACATCCGCAATCAGCAGCTGCTCTTCCAGCTCGTCAAACAGCTCATCATCAATCTTTTTGCCACGGAACAGGCTGATAAAACCGGAACCGAGGTTCTGACGGGTTTTCACCAGGCTGCGCTTCAGGCGGGCAAAGAAGCCCTCTTTGCTGGGACGCTCCTGCTCCTGCACGATGAGTGGCGCGGCGGCCAGCGGGAGATCGCTGACGGTATCGGATAATGTCTCTGCCGGTTCCGCGTCGGTGACTTCGGCTTCGCCCAGTGCCAGTGCGGTCAGCTCTTCCTCGGTGAGCGGTGCTTCCGTTTCGCTGTCCGATATTTCAACGATCGCAGCCTCGTCCGGCGTCAGCGCTTCATCGCTTAACGGCGCTTCGGTTTCGCTGTGCAGGGTTTCAACGATCCCGGCGTCATCCAGCGCCAGCGCGGTCAGCTCTTCTTCGCTTAACGGCGCGTCCGCTTCGCTGTCCGGGGTTTCAACGATCGGGGCGTCGCCCAGTGCCAGCGCGGTCAGCTCTTCTTCGCTTAACGGCGCATCGGCGGGTTCCGCATCAACGGCTGGTTTTACCACGTCGTCGGCGTCAATAACCGGCGTCGCGTCATGTTCAGGTGCGGTGATTTCCAGTAGCGCTTCAGGATCGGCCTCAATCGGCGCAGCTTCATCCAGCACCATGGGTGCTGACTCGTGCGGCGCTGCCGCGGTGACTTCCGCCTCACGCTGCTGCCCGGCCACCGTTTCGGTGATAACGACAGTCTCTTCCGCTTGCGCTTCAGCCTGGCTTAATGCCGGGGCGTCCTGCTCTGCCTGCTGCTGTGCGGGTTCTGCGACCTCTTGTGTCTGCTCCTCCGCTACAGGTTGTTTCTCTTCCTCTTTGCCAAATCCCAGCCAGGAAAAAAAGCCACGTTTTTTCTCTTTTGCCATTGTGTGACGACACTCCTCGATGGCTTTGTCCCGGTCGCGCGTGGTTTCCAGGGGTAAATCAATGAAAGTTGGTCAGCGCCAGACCGGCGTAAACCGCAGAATAATGCATGACTTCAGCAACTCAGTAGTCTAACACTTTCCAGCCAGCTCACCACAGCACCCTTTTTTAACGTTTCTTCTCACCGATTCGCCCGTTAAACTACGCAACAAATTATGACGAGTTGTGAGCAAGATGAATAAAAACCCCCGCAGTACAGGCGGTGCCGGGCAGATTCGCATCATTGGCGGCCAGTGGCGCGGACGCAAACTGCCGGTGCCGGACAGCGCCGGACTGCGCCCGACCACCGATCGGGTACGTGAGACGCTGTTTAACTGGCTGGCCCCGGTGCTGCCAGAGGCGCGCTGCCTCGACTGCTTTGCCGGTAGCGGCGCATTAGGACTGGAAGCCCTGTCGCGTTACGCGGGATCGGCGACGCTGCTCGAGCTGGAACGGCCGGTGGCGCAGCAGCTGACAAAAAATCTGCAGACGTTGCGCGCCAGTAATGGCACCGTGATTCAGACCAATGCGTTAAACTGGCTGGCACAGCCAGGTGAACCCTTTGATGTGGTGTTTATCGATCCGCCGTTTCGTCAGGGATTGCTGGAACAGACGTTACAGCTGCTGGAGCAGAATCACTGGCTGGCCGATCAGGCGCTGATTTACGTCGAAAGTGAAGTGGAAAATGGCGCACCGCCGGTGCCGCCAGAGTGGGATCTTTATCGCGAGAAAATAGCCGGACAAGTGGCTTATCGTTTGTATCAACGTCAACAGGAGACGCAGGATGTTACTTAATTTGGGGCGTCTGTTGATGCTATGCGTGTGGGGATTTCTGCTGGCTAACCTGGTTCATCCCTACCCGAAACCGCTGACTTATTTTATCACCGTTGCGCTGATTTTCATGATCCTGATGCATGGCCTGCAGCTGGTGTTACTGCGCACCACGCAGACCAAAGATGCGCCGCCGATTGACCGCGTCACCCAGGCCAAAGTGTTTCTGTTCGGAGTGTTCGAACTGGTCGCCTGGCAGAAGAAAAACTTCCCACGCAAGAAATAATTCCGGGCGGGCGCAATGCCCGCCGGTTACTGCCGGGGTGTGAAGCTGATAAAGCGCGTGCCCTGCATCTTCAGTTCACCTCTGGCGCCCTTGTCCAGCTGATGATATTCCGCCTCTTTAAGCTGCACTTTGATGTCGCTGGCACCGTTCAGCGGGTGAAACAGCACCTCGTAGCGCATCTCTTCCCCGGCGATCACTTCCCGCTGCCGCGAACGGCGATTGGGTGCAGGAAATTCACGTTTGGTTTTGACCTCAGCCTGCAGAGAACGCTCGGGTGAAGCGTCATTCACCGCCACTTCCCGGCGTTGCTTAATGAACTGACGGGTCGCCAGCACGGCGATAATCGCCAGAACGATGATAAAGATTAGCGGCGGTTTGCTCATAGCGTTCTTGTGCCTGCAGGATGATTAATCAGGCGGCAAAGCATACAACCAGAGTTGCCTGATTGTCACATCTCAGAGGCTTAACCTAAACTGGAAGGGATATTTTGGGATCTTTCACCATTTTGAACAAAAAAGGGAGAAACAATGCTCTGGTCTTTCCTCGCTGTACTTTTCTCCGGCTGGCTCTATGTCGACGCCACCTATCGCGGCCCGCAATGGCAACGCTGGTTATTTAAGCCGGTCACGCTGCTGCTGCTTGTCGGGCTGGCCTGGCAGGCACCGGTGCTGCAGACTACGGACTACCTGATTCTGGCCGGTCTGGTCGCGACGCTGGTCGGTGATGCGTTAACGCTGCTGCCGCGTCAGCAGATGCTCTATGCCATCGGGGCTTTCTTCCTGTCGCACCTGCTTTATACCCTCTGCTTCGCCGCCAGCATGACCATGACCTTCTTCTGGCCGATTCCGCTGACGCTGCTCATCATCGGTGCCGCCCTGATTGGCATCATCTGGAGCCGACTGGAAGATCTGCGCTGGCCTGTCTGCACCTTTATCGGCATGACGCTGGTGATGACCTGGATAGCGACCGAGCAGTACTTCTTCCGCCCGACCGATTACAGCTTCTCGATTATGGTTGGTGCCGGTCTGCTGCTGCTGGCAAACGCCGTCTGGTTTATCTCACACTATCGTCGCCGCTTTACCGCCGACAGCGCGATTGTCGCCGCCTGCTACTTCGCCGGTCACTTTATGATCGTGCGCTCGTTGTGGGTCGTCTGAAAAAATAGCCTTGACTCTGGAGTTCACTCCAGAGTGTAGGATAAGGGATGGGCTGCGTTGCTCATCCCACTATCCTTACACTCTGGAGGTCATATGCATCAACATCACGCCTGTGGCTGCGGCAAACCCCGTGCCAGTCACGCCGCAGCAAAACCGCTGTGCCAGGTTCGCCAGGCCCGCCCCCTCTCCCTTTCTATTCACGCCGCGACGCCTGTCCCTGCCGAGACGGCAGGCTGTTGCTGTGACAGTCACTGCAGCCCTGGCAACGACGCCGACACCGCTGAGGAAAGCGACCGGCGAGGCGCCGACAGTTATCCCTTTAGCTGGCAGGTCAGCGGGATGGATTGCCCGTCGTGTGCCCGCACCATTGAAACCGCTGTCCGTCAGGTAAGTGGCGTGACCGACGCCCGTGTCTTGTTCAGCAGCGAGAAACTGGTAGTCAATGCTGACCAGGATGTACAAAACGCCGTTGAACAGGCGGTGAAAAAAGCCGGGTTCCAGCTCGCAACCCCATCAGCCACGTCGGCCACACCCCCCGCTACGCCGGGCTGGCAGCATAACCGAATGCTGATTTTGCTGGCGCTGCTGGTGCTTGCCAGTAGCATTCTCAGCCAGTTCGCGCCCGCCTGGGGCGATCGGCTGTTTGTGCTGACCACGCTGGTCGGCCTGGTCCCGGTGGCGCGCGGCGCGTGGCAGCGTCTGCGCAGCGGATCGCCTTTTACTATTGAGACATTAATGACGCTGGCGTCAGCTGGCGCGCTGATTATTGGCGCACACGCTGAAGCCGCGATGGTGCTGGTGCTGTTTCAGCTGGGCGAACAGCTGGAAAGCTATGCCGCTTCCAGGGCGCGCAGCGGCGTAACCAGCCTGATGGCGTTGCGGCCTGAATCGGCGATTCGCCTTGAACAGGGCAAACGTACTGAGGTACCACTCGCAGCGCTGCAACCCGGCGATGTGATTGAAGTCGCGGCGGGCAGTCGCTTGCCGGTCGATGGCAGCTTAATCAGTCCGCTTGCCAGTTTCGATGAGAGCGCGCTGACCGGTGAATCGCTGCCGGTAACGCGGGCCAGCGGCGAAAAAATCCTCGCCGGAGCCACCAGCGTTGATCGGCTGGTGATGCTGGAAGTGGTGTCGAAGCCGGGTGAAAGCGCGATCGACCGTATCCTGCAGCTGATTGAAGAAGCGGAAACGCATCGTGCGCCGGTCGAACGCTTTATCGACCAGTTCAGCCGTATTTACACGCCGCTGGTCATGCTGCTCTCGCTGCTGGTGATGGTGGTGCCGCCACTGCTCGGCGCAGGCGACTGGCAGCCGTGGATCTACAAAGGGCTGACACTGTTGTTGATTGGCTGCCCCTGTGCACTGGTGATCTCCACGCCTGCCGCCATTACCTCCGGGCTGGCCGCGGCGGCGCGACAGGGCGCACTGATTAAAGGCGGTGCGGCGCTGGAGCGGCTGAGTTCGGTGCGCAGAATGGCGTTTGATAAAACCGGTACCCTGACGCTGGGCAAGCCGCAGCTGACGCAGATCCTGCGCTTTGGCACGGCCAGCGAGTCAGAGATGCTGGCGCTGAGCGCCGCTGCGGAACAGGGTGCCACCCATCCGCTGGCCAGCGCTATCGTGGCGGCCGCGCAGGCGCGTGATCTGGTGATTCCTGACGCGCAGGATCAGCTGGTGCAGGCGGGACGCGGCGTCAGCGCGAAAGTCGCTGGCCAGCAGATTCAGCTGCTGACGCCCGGCCATGCACCCGATCTGACGCCGCAGCAAAATGCGCAGATAGCGCAACAGGAAGCTGAAGGTGAAACCCTGGTGGTGCTGATGCGCGATGGCGAAGCGCTGGGTGCGCTGGCTCTGCGCGATCAGCTGCGCGACGACGCCGTTGAGGCGTTAAAGGCGCTGAAAAAGCTGGGTATTGAGAGCCTGATGCTGACCGGCGACAATCCGCGCGCTGCGGCGACCATTGCCCGCCAGCTGGATATTGATTATCGCGCCAGTCTGCTGCCCGCCGATAAAGTCGCGGCGATCCGCGAACTGAGTCAGCAACAGCCGCTGGCGATGGTCGGGGATGGCATTAACGACGCGCCGGCAATGAAAGCGGCAACGCTGGGCATTGCGATGGGCAGCGGCACCGATGTGGCACTGGAAGCGGCCGATGCTGCCCTGACGCGTAATCAGCTCAGCAATCTGGCTCCGATGATTGCGCTGGCACGCCGGACACGGCGTATCATCCGCCAGAATATCGGTATTGCGCTGGGGCTGAAGGCGATTTTCCTGGTTACAACCCTGCTGGGTCTGACCGGACTCTGGCTGGCGGTGCTGGCGGATTCGGGTGCGACCGCGCTGGTCACCGCCAACGCGCTGCGGTTACTGCGTCGCCGCGCCTGAGCAGGCGACTTCTGATCTGAAGAGTGAGGTTAACGGCGGCCTGTACGGCTGTCGTTAACCCGCCATGCCTTTGCGGATCAGAAACTGATAGGGCAGCGTGTCGGTTTGCTGCGCCAGCAAGCCATGTTCCATAAAGCGGCAGAAGCCGGGAATATCGCGCGTGGTGGCCGGATCATCGGCGATGATCAGCAACGTCTCGCCATCCTGCAGGCTGCGTACGGTTTTGCGCACCATCATCACCGGCTCCGGGCAACGCAGGCCACGGGCATCCAGCTGATGGTCGGCAGAGGAAAAAGCATCGCTCATAATCAACTCGGTTCAGGTAAGGGGCGCTCATTCTAGCGCGTGCTGGCGGTGAAGCAAGGCGATAACGATTGCGCTAAAATTAACCATTGCATAAAAAGCACAACGCGGTAAGATGCCGCCGCTTTTTGCTCATAAAACTGCCAGGCGCTGCCCGAACGGCGTCCCGCAATGGGTTCCCTCACCCCAACATTAAAAAGGTTGAATATGCTCGCATTTTCTTCGCGTCAGCGCATGCATGCGCTTTTCTGGTTATCGCTGTTTCACCTGCTGGTGATCACTTCCAGTAACTATCTGGTTCAGTTGCCTATTTCAGTGTTTGGCTTCCACACCACCTGGGGTGCATTCAGCTTCCCGTTTATCTTCCTGGCGACCGATCTCACCGTGCGTATTTTTGGCGCACCGCTGGCCCGACGCATTATTCTGGCCGTGATGATCCCGGCGCTGTTTATCTCTTACAGTGTCTCGGCGCTGTTCTATCAGGGTGAATGGCAGGGCTGGCAGGCACTGGAAGTGATGAATCTGTTTGTTGCCCGTATCGCCTGCGCCAGCTTTATGGCTTACGCGCTGGGTCAGATCCTCGACGTTCACGTGTTCAACCGTCTGCGTCGCCTGCCACAGTGGTGGATTGCGCCGGGCTGCGCCATGTTTCTCGGGAATATCAGCGATACGCTGGCCTTCTTCTTTATCGCCTTCTATAAAAGCCCCGATGCGTTTATGGCGCAGCACTGGGTTGAGATTGCCCTGGTGGATTACAGCTTCAAAGTGCTGATCTGCATGGTCTTCTTCCTGCCCGCCTACGGCGTGCTGCTCAATGCGGCGCTGAAACGTCTGGCTGAACGCCAGACCGCCCGCCAGGTCAATTTCGGCTAAGCGCCCATACGGTTTCCACTACTATCCGCTAAGATCTTCTGACAATCATCAGGTTGCGTTTGCAACCTGATTCCTGTTGTATTAATGCCTGACTGGAAACTTAAAAAGGGATTCTGATGCGCAACCTGGTGAAATATGTAGGAATGGGTTTACTGGTACTCGGCTTAGCAGCTTGTGACCAGAAGAAAGATGAAGCGGCGAATGACAACGGCGTCAGCGCCAGTCAGTCGGCGCAAACCGTCACGCTGATGGATGGCAAACTGAGCTTCTCGCTGCCACCAGGCATGTCCGATAAAAGCGGTAAACTGGGTTCGCAGACCACTAACATGCACGTTTATGCGGATGAAACCGGTGCCCGCGCCATTATTGTGATTGCCGGCGACCCGACCAATGATGGTCTGGATGTGCTGTCGCAGCGTATGGAACAGCAGCAGCGTAACCGCGATCCGCAGTTGCAGGTGGTGTCGAACAAATCTGTGACGCTGAAAGATCAGCCCGCACAGCAGCTGGATACGGTGATTTCTGCCAACAACCAGACCTCATGGTCTTCAGTGGTTCTGGCGAAAGTAGATGGCAAACTGGTGACGCTGCAGATTACGCTGCCAGGTGATAATCAGCAGCAGGCGCAGAGCGATGCTGACAACATCGTGAAAAGCATTACGCTGAAGTAAAACAAAAGGCTGGCTTCCCTGCACGGGGAAGCCAGCCTTCGTTCAGAAGGGCTTTTTATAAACCTGCATTCTCGCGAATATATTTCCGCGCTTTCACCGCATATTCAAACGGATTGGCCAGTGCCGGATCCTGCTCCGCTTCAACCACCATCCAGCCTTTATAGCCGTAATCATCCAGGATTTTGAACACCGGTCTGAAGTCGATCACGCCATCGCCCGGTACGGTAAAGGTGCCCTTTTTCACTCCTTCCAGGAACGAAAGATGGTTCTCACGCACCTCGGCGACCACCTCATCACGCACATCCTTAAGATGAACGTGGAAGATGCGCGGCAGATATTTCTCCAGTACCGCCAGCATTTTCTGCTGGGAGCCTTCGGAGTAGTAGACGTGGCCGGTGTCATAGAGCAAACCGACCTGCTCGTCGGTCATCTCCATAAACCGGTCAATCTCTTCAGTGGTCTGAATGCCGGTGCCCATATGGTGATGCAGCGTCACGCGCATCCCCTTCTCCGCCGCGATGCGGGCCAGTTCGTTGTAGCCTTCCGCGGTTAACTGCCACTCTTCATCGCTGAAAATGGCTTTCTCTTCAAACACCGCAAGCCCGGTGCCCTGAATACTTTTACTCTGTTCAGAACAGCCAATCACCCGCGCGCCCATCGCATGCAGGAAGTTCATATGCTCGATGAACTGTTCGATAGTTTTCTGTTTGTCGCCGTTGGCGAAAAAGGTGCTGAACCAGGCGTTGCAGATCTCGATGCCGCGAATGTCGAGCATCGGTTTCAGGATCGCCGGATCGCGGGGATATTTGCTGCCCACTTCACTGCCGGTAAAGCCAGCCAGCGCCATCTCACTGACGGTCTGCTGGAAGGTATTCTCACTGCCGAGATCCGGCATGTCATCGTTGGTCCAGCCGATCGGGGCGATCGCCAGTTTTACATTCTCTTTGTTCATTATCTTATTCCCAGGCGGAGAGCGGCCATGCCGCATAGACAGCTAAATCAGTTATAGAAAGCAGGACGCGGCGGCATCTCTACCGGCTCAATCGCACCACTGTTCTGCGCTTTAATGCAGGCATCGGCGGCGACTGAGGCGGCAAAGCCATCCCAGGCAGAAGGACCGGTCAACTGGCCCGCTTTGATGTCGTTGATAAACGCCTGCAGCTCAACGTCATACGCTTCGATAAAGCGATCTTTCCAGTCCACCAGAATGGTGTTCGACAGGCGGGCCTCTTTGCGCAGCTGCACCGAAGAGGGCTCTGGCAAGCGCGCAATCCCCTCTTCACCCACCACTTCACACTGGATGTCATAGCCGTAAGCGCAGTTAACGAAGATCTCGACATCAATGCGAACCCCTTTCTGGGTTTCAAACAGCACGATCTGCGGATCTTTCAGCTGACTGTGTGACTTCGAGGTGACGCGCGGGAAGACTACCTGCACCGTTTTATAGTCATCGTTTGTCAGCCAGCGCAGCACATCCAGCTCGTGGATCAGGGTGTTGGTGATCGCCATCGGCGTGGTGTAGTTCTCCGGCACGGTCGGGTTGCGGTGCGCACAGTGCAGCATCAGCGGCTCACCGATATCGCCATCGGTGATCACTTTTTTCAGTGCACGGTAGCCCGCATCGTAAGGACGCATAAAGCCGACCTGCACCAGGCGTTTACCCGCCTGAATCTCTGCATCCACGACCCGGCGGCAGCCCTCGGCGCTCATCGCCAGCGGCTTTTCACAGAACACCGGTTTACCGGCGGCAATCGCCGCTAAGGTGAACTCTTCATGGGTCGGATCCCATGAGGTGACCAGCACCGCATCAACATTCGGGGACTGAATCACGTCGTGTCCATTTTCGAATACCTCCGCCTCAATATTCAGGCGTTGCAGTGCGGCACGCGCGCCTTCGACATTAATGTCAGAGACGGCAACCACCTGTGCACCCTGCAGCACATGGCTGCAGCGACGAATATGTTCCTGACCAATTGCACCTGTACCGATGACGCCAAGTTTCAAAGTCATAATTACACCTGTGTAGGGTTCGTACGGAGAAGAGCAAAACGGGCCGTGGCACGGCCCTGAAATTAATATTTTCGCGCCTGATCCAGATGGCTGTTGAGCTTGTCCGCCACCGCCTGAGAACGTTCGGTCTTCGAGGCCTGCGCCACGCCGACGTGCCACCAGCTGAAATATTTGTGGATCATGGTTTTTGGCAGCACTTTGATGTCGATAAGGGTGGAAACCGTCTGGGTGCGGGCATCTTCCAGCGCCGCCTTAAGCTGCTCCAGCGTGGTCACACGATAGGTTTTGCAGCCATAACCGGCGGCAATAGCGGCGAAATCGACCGGGATAAAGCCGCCGTCCAGCTTGCCGCCTTCCGCATTACGGAACCGGAACTCAGTGGTAAAGCTGTCCATGCCGTGTTCCATCTGCAGGTTATTGATGCAGCCGTTGGTCATGTTATCCAGCAGCACTACGTTGATCTTCGCCCCTTCCTGAATCGAGGTGACCAGCTCTGAGTGCAGCATCATAAAGGAGCCATCACCGACCAGCGCATAGACCTCGCGCTGCGGCTGCGCCAGCTTCACACCCAGCGCGGCATTCACTTCATAACCCATGCAGGAGTAGCCATATTCAACGTGATAGGCGTTGTAATCTTTGGTGCGCCAGACGCGCTGCAGGTCGCCCGGCAGACTGCCCGCCGCTGCCACTACCACTGCGTCTTTTGGCAGTTGCTCATTTAAGGTGCCGAGCACGCTGCTTTGCGTCAGCAGCGACTGGGTCAGGCGGTTAAACTCAGCGAACACCGCTTTACGGTCGAGATGATCCGCAATCTCCGGCACAAAGTCGCCATCGTGATATTCCACCTGGTAGACACGCTGCGTCTCTTTCAGCAGTTGGCTCTGTGCCTGCTCAATCTGGTTGCCCCAGTCGTTGCTGTAGTGCTGCGAGGCCAGACCGGCGGTGAGCGCGGTCAGCCCTTCGCGGGCATCGGCCAGCAGCTGCACGCCATCGAGCTTGTAGCTGTCAAAGTTGCTGACGTTGATGTTCAGGAAGCTGACATCGGGATGCTGGAAAATCCATTTCGACGCGGTAGTGAAGTCGGTGTAGCGGGTGCCGATGCCGATCACTAAATCGGCCTCTTTCGCCAGCAGGTTAGCCGCCAGACAGCCGGTTTCGCCCACGCCGCCGACATTCAGCGGATGGTCAGAGACCAGCGTGCCTTTGCCCGCCTGCGTCTCCGCAAAGGGAATCTGATAGCGCTCGGCAAACTGGCGCAGCGCCTCGCCCGCTTCGGAGTATTTCACTCCGCCGCCGCAGATAATCATCGGCTTGCGCTTACGGTTAATCAGCGTCAGGGCATCTGCCAGCTGCGCCGCCACCGGCAGGCGGCGATCCAGACGGTGCACCCGTTTCTGGAAGAAGTAGTCCGGGTAATCCCAGGCTTCGCCCTGCACATCCTGCGGCAGCGACAGCGTGACCGCGCCGGTTTCTGCCGGATCGGTCAGTACGCGCATGGCGTTGATACAGGCGGACATCAGCTGTTCCGGGCGGCTGACGCGATCCCAGTATTTGCTGACGGCGCGGAAGGCATCGTTGGTGCTGATGCTGAGATCGTAGCTCTGCTCAATCTGTTGCAGTACCGGATCGGGCTGGCGGGTGGCAAAGACGTCGCCTGGCAGCAGCAGCAGAGGAATCCGGTTGGCGGTAGCGGTCGCCGCGGCGGTGATCATATTGGCCGCACCAGGCCCCACAGACGAACTGCAGGCGATAATCTGGCGGCGCAGCGACTGGCGCGCAAAGCCGGTGGCTGCATGAGCCATGCCCTGCTCATTACGGCCCTGGTAGACCACCAGATCGCCGCTATCCTGTTCCAGCGCCTGGCCCAGCCCCAGCACGTTGCCATGTCCGAAAATGGCGAAGATGCCTTTTACGAACTTCGTCTCAACGCCATCAACATCAATGAATTGATTATCAAGAAATTTAACCAGCGCCTGTGCCGTGGTCAGTCTGATAGTGCCCATATTCTTCCTTACATGCTGGTGGACCCCGACTTCCGCGACAGCACGCCAGGCGTTGTCATCGGCGGAAAAGGCGACCTGAATAACTGAAACGTGAGGCGATTATAAACAAATATATTTTTCATAAAACACGATTACAGAAGAAACATTTCATTTTGCGAGTGAGATCAAATTTAATGACGGCAACAGGTCTGGCGGGCGATTACAGTGGGGAAATCTGGAACGTTTAACAGAGAGTGGTGCCTGATGAAAAAATTCATTTCAATGCAGCAGCTTGCCTGACTGGCGTGCGGATTCCTGCGATCCCCTTCACAACCCTGACATACCGCACATCACGATGGCAGAGTTCGCTCAGGCGGGCGGCAATCAGGAGTTTTACCTGGTTCACAAAATTGCGATGGATATTTCATTTCGTATTGAATATGGAATTTTTATTCCTCATACTCCCCTCATAGCCAGTCAGACACCTACAGACCCGGAAGCAGAGCGAAACTGGTGTCGGTCTTTACGCCCGCCAGCGCTGCTAATCACAGAAGGAAACCACAGGTATGAGTACACAACAGAAACCGCTTGATGTGATTTGTATCGGGCGCATCGCCGTTGATTTTTATGGCCAGCAAATAGGGGCGCGACTGGAAGATGTCACCTCCTTTGCTAAATATCTGGGCGGCTCGTCGGGCAATGTCGCCTATGGCACCGCGATTCAGGGGCTGAAATCGGCGATGCTGGCGCGGGTGGGAGATGAGCATAATGGTCGCTTTCTGCGTGAAGAGTTGCAGCGCGTAGGCTGTAACACCGATGCGCTAATCACCGATCCGCAGCGTCTGACCGGACTGGTGATCCTCGGCATCAAAGATGAAGAGACTTTTCCGCTGATTTTCTACCGCGATAACTGCGCCGATATGGGCCTGGTTCCGGACGATATCGACGAAGCCTTTATTACCTCTGCGCGCGCCGTGGCGGTTACTGGCACCCACTTATCCCATCCTCAGACCCGCGAAGCGGTGCTGAAAGCGCTGGATATCGCCCGCCGCAACGGCCTGCGCACGGCGCTGGATATCGATTATCGTCCGGTGTTGTGGGGACTGACCTCTCTGGGCGACGGTGAAACGCGTTTCATTGAGTCGTCACAGGTCACGCAGCAGTTACAGGAAGTGGTGCACTATTTCGATTTGATCGTCGGCACCGAAGAGGAGTTTCATATTGCCGGTGGCAGTACCGACACCCTGACGGCGCTGAAAAACGTGCGTCAGGCGAGTCAGGCGACGCTGGTCTGCAAACGTGGACCGCTGGGTTGCGTGGTGTTTGAAGGCGAGATCCCGGATAGCTGGGAACAGACTGAGCTGCACACGGGCGTACGCGTCGAGGTTCTCAACGTGCTGGGCGCGGGCGATGCCTTTATGTCTGGCCTGCTGCGCGGCTGGCTGAATGATGAGGGCTGGACTCAGGCGTGCCGTTACGCCAACGCCTGCGGAGCGCTGGTGGTATCACGCCACGGTTGCGCACCCGCCATGCCAACCAAAGCGGAGCTGGATGATTTCCTGAGTCGCGACAAAGAGGTGAAGCGTCCCGATCTCGACAGCCGTCTGAACCATCTGCACCGCGTGACTACCCGCAAGCAGCAGTGGCCGGAGCTGAATGTCTTCGCCTTTGACCACCGCAAACAGCTGGCGGATATGGCGCAGGAAGCGGGCGTGGACGAGAGCCGCATTCCGGAACTGAAACTGCTGCTGCTGGAAGCCGCTCAGCAGGCTGCCAGAGAGGCAGGATTAGAGAATAAAAGCGGGATTCTGGCGGATACGACCTACGGTCAGAAGGCGCTGAACGCCATTACCGGTAAGAACTGGTGGATTGGCCGCCCGATTGAGCTGCCGAGCTCGCGTCCGCTGCGCCTGGAGCATGGCAACATCGGCTCGCAGCTGATCGACTGGCCTGCCGAACACGTGGTGAAATGTCTGGTCTTCTATCATCCACATGACAGTGCTGAACTGCGTAAAGAGCAGGATGAGCTGGTGCTCGACGTCTGGAACGGCTGTAACAAAAGCGGTCATGAGCTGCTGCTGGAAGTGATTCTGCCTGACAACAACCCGGATAAGAATGAAACGTATTACTTTGATATGTTGAGCCATTTCTACAGTCTGGGCATCCAGCCTGACTGGTGGAAACTGCCACCGCTGTCGGCGGAAAGCTGGCAGGCGATCAGCGGTCTGATTGAGCAGCAGGATCCCCACTGTCGCGGCATTCTGTTACTCGGTCTGGATGCGCCCGAAGAGAAGCTTAAAGCGGGCTTCGCCGCGGCGGCCAAAGCACCCTGGGTGAAAGGTTTTGCGGTAGGCCGCACTATCTTTGGTCAGCCTTCCCGCCAGTGGTTACAGGGGGAGCTGGACGATCAGGCGTTGATTGACACGGTTAAAGGCAACTATCTGCGACTGATTGAGTACTGGCGCGCTGCCCGCGCCTGATTTGCAGCTCTGTCAAAAAGCCGCTTTTAGACCGTGCAGTCACAGGGAACACGGTCAGATCGGAAAGACGCGAAAGCTGCCATCCATGGCATGCTCGGCCCGCACCATCCTTGGTGCGGGACGCTTTCCTCTTCTGACCGTGTTCCCTGCTCGTTTAGCTAATGTGTTGCTGCCAGACCCGATTTTTCAGCAATCTGCAGCCATTCCAATCTGAATGGTGAAAGACTGCATACTTCCATCCCTGCTGGCATTTCATCCCGGCTTTCATCCTGACATTGCCCGCGAAAAGTCATGCATCGGGCGCTAAAGCTAATCTGTGAACCATTTCATAAAGCCATGAAATAAACCGCGTCGTTGACGCAAAGAAATGAAATTTTCCATCCATCTGATACTATAGCGCTCATTATGCAGCCATTATTCTAATTATACGGGCAGAAGTGATGAACAATAATCCCACCCAACTTTCTCTCTTGCAGGACGATATTCGTCGCCGCTACGAAACGCTGAGCAAGCGTCTTAAACAGGTTGCGCGCTACATCCTTGATAACAGTAACAGTATTGCTTTCGATACCGTCGCCTCGATTGCTCAACAGGCCGATGTGCCACCGTCGACGCTGATCCGCTTTGCGAATGCTTTTGGCTTCAGCGGCTTCAACGAAATGAAACAGGTTTTTCGTCAGCATCTGATGGAGGAGACGGTCAACTATACCGAGCGCGCTCGCCTGTTTCGCCAGACCTCCACGGACGACAGCGCCAGTGCGCCTGAAAGTCCGGCGGAAATCCTCAACGTCTTTACCATGGTTAACAGCCAGGCGCTGCAGCAGCTGGCGATGCAGGTTAATCCTGAGCAGCTGAACAAAGCGGTGAAACTGCTGAATGAGGCTGAGAATATCTATGTTATCGGCCTGCGCCGCTCTTTCAGCGTCGCCTCCTACCTGGTCTACGCGCTGCGTCATCTTGAGCGCCGCGCTTTCCTGATTGATGGCCTGGGCGGGATGTTTACCGAGCAGCTCAGCCTGGTAAACCCGAAAGATGTAGTGATTGCGATTAGCTACTCGCCTTATGCACGTGAAGCGGTCGAGGTGGTTGAAATGGGTGCCAAACGCGGTGCGCATCAGATTGCCATTACCGACAGTCAGGTCAGTCCGCTGGCCGCCTTCAGCGATGTCTGCTTTGTGGTACGTGAAGCGCAGGTCGATGGCTTCCGTTCGCAGGTCGCTTCACTCTGCCTGGCACAGACACTGGCGGTTTCGCTGGCACTGAACAACGCAAAGACCAGCTGAGTTCCACACACAAAAAAGGGCAGCGCGACAGGCTGCCCTTTTTACTGATATGAACGCGGCTTATAAACCGTGATTGCTGTTTATTTTTCAGCGAAGACTTACGCTTTCCGCGGATAGCTGTCGCTGTTCACCCAGGCGTGATCTTTCTCCCAGGTAAATTTCCACAGCCGCACCGGCCCCGCCATCACGTTCAGATAGTAGTTATTGTATCCCGCCAGCGTCGCTACCGGATGATAGCCGCGCGGTACCATCACCACGTCGCGATTATAGGGTGCCATACAGACATCAAGGGAACGGTCGTCGGTGTAGACGCGCTGCATGGCAAAGCCAGGTTCCGGATCGAAACGGTGATAGTAGGTCTCTTCCAGGTAGGTTTCGTTTTCACTCTCCTCCTGGTCGTGCTTGTGGCTGGGATAAGAGCTGGTATCGCCCTCGTTGGTATAGACTTCCACCACCAGCAGGCTATCAGCCGGTTCATTGTCAGGCAGGATATTGTGAACCAGGCGCTGGTTGCGCCCTTTTCCGCGATGCTCAACGCCGACATCGGCTGGCGCAATCAGGCGCGCAGGCAGATTCCCCTGACCGGGCGCATTACAGACCGCCAGCTCAAGATCGCTGTCAGCGTAAACCTCTACTTCATCATCATGCGGCACATAAACGGAATAAGGCGGTACGCGCTCAAAAGGCGACATGCGCTGACCGATACCGGGAAAATCAGCATGGCGGGTTTTTACCGAGGCCAGCCCGGCCACCAGCACCAGACACAGCTCTTTGTCACCACTACTGAGGCGCAGGGTTTCCCCTTTCTTCAGCAAATAGGCATCAAATCCCACATAACGCCAGCCGGCGCGCTCAGGCGTCACATGCTGAATACGACCCTGCGCGTCAGGGGCTTGTGCTTTCGACAGTAAAGACATCCTGATACTCCTCTCTGTCATGATTGACGCTGCGGTGGGCTCGCGGGCGCGGTGCCAGCGAACAAAGCGACCGGCAGATTATCCTGCCGGTCGCGCACCGGGATCAGCGTTGAAATGAATCAGCCTAAGGTTGGCATACTGAATTCAGACACAGTCTGCTGACCGGATGGCCAGCGTACGGTGGCCGTTTTCATGCGGGTATAGAAACGCACGCCATCCGGTCCATGAACATTGAGCGCGCCAAACACTGAACGCTTCCAGCCGCCGAAGCTGTGGAACGCCATCGGCACCGGAACCGGCACGTTGACACCGACCATACCCGCTTCAACGTTCTGCACAAACTCACGTGCGGTGTGACCGTTGCTGGTGAAAATCGCGCTGCCGTTGCCGAATTCATGGCTGTTAACCAGTTGCAGCGCACTGTCGTAGTCCGGCGCGCGCATGATGCTCAGCACCGGCCCAAAAATCTCTTCACGCCAGATCACCATCTCAGAGGTGACATGATCAAACAGCGTGCCGCCGACGTAGTAACCTTCGGCGTGACCCGCAACCTGCACGTTACGACCATCGACCACCAGCTTCGCGCCTTCCTGCTCGCCTTTGTCGATGTAGCCCAGCACTTTCTTCTGGTGCGCCGCCGAAACGACCGGTCCCATCTCATTTTCATCAGCGCCCTGATTAATGCCAGGGCCGATGCGCAGCGCGTTCACCAGCGGAGTCAGACGGGCGATCAGCTTGTCGGCGGTATCATCGCCCACGGCGACCACAACCGGCAGCGCCATGCAGCGTTCACCAGCAGAGCCAAACGCACCGCCCATGATGGCGTTGACGGTGGCATCCAGATCGGCATCCGGCATAACGATAGCGTGGTTTTTCGCCGCGCCAAACGCCTGTACCCGCTTGCCGTGGGCGCTGGCGGTTTTATAGATATGCTCAGCCACGCCAGAAGAACCGACGAAGCTCACCGCGGCAATACGCGGATCTTTATAGAGTTGCTCAGCATCTTCATTGGAACTGTGTACGACGTTGAATACGCCATCGGGCAGGCCCGCTTCGGTCAGCAGTTCAGCCATACGCACTGCCGCGGAAGGATCCAGCGCCGGTGGCTTCAGCACAAAGGTGTTACCGCAGGCCAGGGCTATCGGGAACATCCACAGCGGTACCATCGCCGGGAAGTTAAACGGCGTAATGCCCGCCACGACGCCGACCGGTTGCATCAGCGAGTAGCTGTCAACGCCGCTGCCGACGTTCGGGGAATATTCGCCTTTGAGCAGATGGGGGATCCCGCAGGCAAACTCAATCACTTCGATGCCACGCGTCAGTTCACCCAGCGCATCAGACCAGACTTTGCCGTGCTCAGAGACAATCAGCGCCGCCAGCTCGTCACGGTGCTTCTCCATCAGGGCTTTGAAGTTGAACAGAACGCGGGCGCGACGCAGCGGCGAGGTTTTCGACCAGGCGGCAAAAGCGTCATGCGCGACACCAATCGCCTGGGCCACTTCATCAGCGGTACTTTGCGTCAGTTCACGTACCACTTTGCCGGTTGCCGGATCGTAAACAGGAATGGTTTCGTTGCTGGCGCTGAAAGTGGTTTTACCGCCAATAAAGTTACCTATGATTGTCATGATGTTGCCTCTTTAGATGGTTAAGTTCCCTGCAGACGGACCATGCGACCTGCCACACTGCCTGACCAGGCAAACCTGAAAGCGTGCTATGAAGCTATTACAGTGGAACAAATTTTTCAAATGGTTCTTTTTGGAAAATTTGATTTTAGCGGCACAGATCGCATTTTTCCTGCCACTTAGTCTCTCGCGGCATCACGATGACGGGAGGCCACTAATAGCGGCCAGCCTTAGCGCAGCAGGGTAATAGCCGGGGAGTGGTTTGGGCGTTTTACTGCGAAGTCGATCCAGCCTTTATGCATCGGGCTGAAACGGAATATGAAATTAATGCGAGGCTGATCTAATAATTTGCGTTTCATTATTCACTATTAATGAAATAAATGTTCTCTTTGGTCGCATCATCCTCCTGTCCCGGAGTCAGCGCATGGCCATCGATCCAACCCGTTTCTGTATCAACCGCAAAATTGCGCCCCGGCTCTCGCTGGAGGCATTTTTTCAGCTGGTCCAGCGTCTGGGGCTGAGCAAGGTTGAACTGCGTAATGACATGCCGGGCGGCAGCGTCACTGACGATCTCAGCACCGATCAGCTGCGCGCTCTGACCGACAGGTATCATATTGATATCATCACCATTAATGCGCTCTATCCGTTTAACCGCATTGATGACGCGCTACTGGCCCGGGCCGAAGCACTGTTACAGACAGCACAACAGATTGGTGCAAAGGCGCTGGTCATGTGTCCGCTGAATGAGGGGATAGCCGTGTCACCTCAGCAAACCCAGGCGGCGATGCAGCAGCTGGCCCCGCGCTTTGCCCACTATGGCATTCAGGGTCTGGTGGAGCCACTGGGTTTTCCGGTCAGCTCGCTGCGTTCGGCGGTACAAGCGCAGCAATTGATCGCCGCGGCGGACGTGCCCTTTAAGTTATTGCTGGATACCTTTCACCATCATCTCTATGAGCAGGCTGAGCAGGAGTTTCCAGCAGGCATTGATGTTAACCAGATCGGTCTGGTGCACCTTTCGGGCGTGGAAGATCGCCGTCCGACCGCAGAACTGACCGATGAAGAACGCATCATGCTGAGTGATAACGATGTACTGAAGAGCGTGGTGCAGGTGAAGCGGCTGGAGATGCTTGGCTATAAGGGCATTTATGCCTTTGAGCCTTTCTCCAGTCAGCTCAGCAACTGGACCCCTGCGGAGGTTGAACGCCAGATCCGCAACAGTATTGAACTGCTGCAAGCCTGAATCCTGTTCTGCGCTTTGCGCGCACCATTAATCGGTTTATCTGTGTCTGAAAAGACGTTCTGGCCCGCTGCTGGGCCATTTTTTTTATCCTGAAGAATCGTCTGCTGCCGGCAACACCGCCTGACGCCGCTGCATGCGCAGCGTGCAGAAAAAAGCGACGCAGACCAGCAGCGCCGTGAGCAGGTAGACGCGTGAGACCCCCGCATAAGTCATGATGAATCCGGCAAGTGGCCCGGTTATCCCCAGCGACAGATCCATAAAGGCGGTGTAGGTCGCCAGCGCGCTGCCCTGATTCTGCTGCGGCACCACTTTTACCGCCACCACGCCCAGCGCCGGGAATACCAGCGAGAACCCGGCACCGGTCAGAAATGCGCCCGCTTTTGCCATCCAGGGATCACCCGCTGCGGCCACCAGAAACAGTCCGGCGGCTTCAACCGCCAGGCAGATGCTGGCCACCCGCAGACCGCCGTGGCGGTTAATCGCATTCGGGAACAGCAGGCGCGCGCCGACGAAAGCGCCGCTGAACAGGGAGAGCGCAAAGGCGGCCCCTTCCCAGCCTTTATCCTGATAGAACAGGGTAATAAAGGTGGCAATGACACCGAAACCCGCCGAACCCATCGCCAGAATCGCACCAAAACCGGCGATTTTCCCCAGCACAGCACGAAACGGCAGGGGTCTGGCCCGGCTGGCTTTTACGGCCGGACGCGGCACCGCGCAGACGATGCCTACCACGCAGATAGCAACAATGACCAGCGACAGCCACAGCAGGCCACCCGCCCGGAATATCACCACGCCGAGCGGCGCACCAATCGCCATCGCGCCATAAGTGACAATGCCGTTCCAGGAGATAACCCGGCCAATGTGCAGCGAACCCACCCGCGCCACACCCCACAACGAGGTGCCGGTGCCGGTAAAACTCTGGCCCACGCCCAGAATCAAGCGGCCCACGCAGAGTAGCGTCAGGCTTAACAGCGGTGATTCGATGAGCGCCGCCAGCAAAATACACAACCCGCTGATCAGACAGCCCACCAGGCCGGTCACCACCACTTTCTTTGGCCCCCAGAGATCGGCATAGCGTCCGGCGTGTGGGCGGCTCAGCAGCGTCGCCACATATTGCAGGCTGATCACCAGGCCCGCCCAGAATGCGCTGAAGCCCAGCTGGTCATGCACCCATCCTGGCAATACCGCCAGCGGCAGACCGATAGTGAGATAGCTGGCAAAGTTGTAGGCCACGATAGAGAGGATCAGCAGAGAGATGTTCAGGTTTCCGGATGGGGTGTTCGGTTCCGCTGCAGGCTGTTCAGGCATGAGTCCTCGCGCTCGTATTTGGCTGAATGATAAGGTTTATCCTTTAACTATACCCGCTTTCACCACTGGTGCCTCTTAATGACACGGTTATCGGGCGGCTGCCCCTGCCCGCACGTGCAGCAGAAAGCCGGGTAAAAACCGGCACAATGGGGAGTTGCTGCTCTGGCGCGATAGCTGAGTGCTGTGGCGCTGATTACATCATCCACCTGCCACCACGCTTTACCGTTTCTCTGATAAATCAGATTGTTAATTTTGTTTCAGCTACACTTTCAACAGCCAAATTACGTTATGAGAGAGAGAATGAGCGAGCTGCAACGGGAAAAGATCGGACAAAATATTCTGATAAAACTGGCGATGCTGGTCATTATCCTCGCCGGGGTTCGGGCAGCGTCAGACATTCTGGTCCCGCTTCTGCTGGCGGCGTTCTTTGCCATTGTGCTGAATCCGCTGGTGACGATGCTGATGCGTCGTGGCTTCCGCCGTGGACTGGCGATTGGGCTGGTGATCACGGTGATCTTCTGCGCTCTCGTGCTGCTGGGTGCCATTATTGCCAGCTCAATGAGCGAGTTTTCCGATCTCTATCCGCAACTGCGCGCCACCATGGAGCAGAAAATGACGGTGCTGCAACATCTGGCGGCGGGCTTTCATCTTAATATTTCAACCGATGCGCTGGTACAGCGTTTCGATCCTAATACCATGATGAACCTGGCTACCGTGGCGCTGAGCGGCTTTTCCGGCGCGATGACCAATACCGTGCTCCTGGTGCTGACCGTGGTCTTTATGCTGTTTGAGGTCCATCACCTGCCCTATAAAATGCGCAACGCGCTGGTGAATCCGAAAATTCGCATCGCCGGACTGCATAAAGCGCTGAAAGGCGTCACGCACTATCTGGCGCTGAAAACCCTGGTGAGTCTGATAACCGGCATCGCGGTCTGGCTGAGTCTCTATCTGCTGGATGTGAAGTTTGCGCTGTTATGGGGTGTCGTAGCGTTTATCCTCAACTTTATTCCCAATATCGGCCCGATTATCGCCGGTATCCCGCCCTTCCTGCAGGCGTTGTTACTGAACAGCCTGTTTGATGCCGCGATGGTGGCGGCGCTGTTTACCGCGATTCATATGGTGTTTGGCAATATGCTGGAACCGCGCCTGATGGGGCGCGGTCTTGGCTTATCGACACTGGTGGTGTTTCTGTCGCTGGTATTCTGGGGCTGGCTGCTCGGTCCGGTCGGCATGCTGCTCTCGGTGCCGCTCACCAGCATTACTAAAATTCTGATGGAAACCACGCCAGGCGGCAGCCGTCTGGCGATTATGCTGGGCACCGGACGACCTAAGCGGGCACGGGCATTAACCAAGTAGCCGCTGCTGCACGTGCTGGAGATGGCTCTCCATCGCCTGACGGGCTGCTGCTTCATCGCCCGCCACAATCGCATTGGCGATCTGCTGATGGTCAGCGTTCATCTCCTGCGCGAAGCTGTTATCGGCATAATGGCGCTCCAGTCGCTGCACATGCGGGCTGTGGCGCCGGTTCCATAACTGCTCCAGCAGGTCGCGTAATACATCATTGCCGCTCATCTCACTGATAAGCAGATGGAAGCGCTTGTCCTGCTCCAGAAAGGCCGCGTCGTTTTCATTGTACTGCTGCAGTTCAGCGGTCAGCGCCAGCAGTGCTGCACGCTGAACGGTGGTGCCGTTACGTGCGGCAAATCCTGCCAGCATCCCTTCAAAGGCTTCACGCGCCTGCAACAGATCCTGCAGACTGCAGGTTTCGCTCTCCTGCGGAACCGCGGCCTGCGGCAGCGGCTGGGCGACGTAAACGCCGTTGCCAGTGCGGATATCGACCCAGCCGGTCATCTCCAGCGCAATCAATGCTTCACGCACTGATGAACGACTGACACCCAGCTGTTTTGCCAGCTCACGCTCCGGTGGCAGTAAACCACCTGCCACAAAGTCACCGCGCGTGATACCGGCCATGATGACGTTGGCGATCTGACGGTACAGGCGCTCGGTTTTTATTACTGGCAGCGTCATCACCCTCTCCTCTGATTGCACGTAAAAGCGATCTCTTCACCGATGCAGTTTGTCATGCTGCGATCCGGATCACGGCCCTGTTTTGTCCACTATCATACTCTTGGTCCAGCGGCCTGACCACTGGGCCACATCACAGTTGAGGAGTAAAAATGGAACATACATGGCGATGGTACGGCCCCAACGACCCGGTCTCACTGGATGATGCGCGTCAGGCGGGCGCGACCGGCATTGTGACGGCGCTGCACCATATCCCTAACGGCGAGGTGTGGCCGGTTGAGGAGATTAAAGCGCGTCAGGCACTGCTGGCGGAAAAAGGTCTGGTCTGGTCGGTGGTGGAGAGCATCCCGGTCCATGAGGCGATTAAAACCCAGCGTGGTGACTACCTTCGCTATATCGCCAATTATCAGCAGTCGATACGCAATCTGGCCGCCTGCGGCATTGATACCGTCTGCTACAACTTCATGCCGGTGCTGGACTGGACCCGAACCGACCTCGCCTGGACGCTGCCGGATGGCGCAAAAGCGCTGCGCTTCGACGCCGACGCTTTCGCGGCCTTCGAGCTTTATCTGTTGCAGCGTCCGGGAGCGGAACAGGATTACAGCCCAGCCGAGCAGCAGGCCGCCGCTCAGCGCTTTGCCGCCATGAGCGCAGAAGAGAAAAGCACTCTGGTGCGCAATATTATCGCCGGTCTGCCTGGCGCCGAAGAGGGTTACACCCTGGAGCAGTTTCAGGCGCAGCTGACGCAGTATGACGGCATCGACAAAGCGAAACTGCGCGAGCATATGGCGACCTTCCTGCGCGCCATTGTGCCGGTTGCGGAGGAAACGGGCGTTAAACTGGCGGTGCATCCGGATGACCCACCACGTCCTATTCTGGGCCTGCCACGCATTATTTCTACCCAGGAAGATATGCAGTGGCTGAAAGAAACCGTGGACAGTCTGCACAACGGTTTCTGTTTCTGTACCGGCTCCTATGGCGTGCGTGCCGACAATGCGCTGGTTGAGATGGCGGAAACCTATGCCGACCGCATTAACTTTATCCATCTGCGCGCCACAAAACGCGAGGCAAACCCGGCCAGCTTCCATGAAGCGGCGCATCTGGCGGGCGACGTCGATATGGTCGGCGTGATCAAGGTTATTCTGGCGGAAGAGCAGCGCCGCCGTCGGGCGGGCAACCTGCGGGCGATTCCCATGCGTCCCGATCACGGCCATCAGATGCTGGACGACCTGCATAAGCGCACCAATCCCGGTTATTCCGCCATTGGCCGCCTGAAAGGCCTTGCCGAACTGCGCGGCGTTGAAGTAGCGCTGAAACAGATCTATTTTGCCGATTAAATAAAACGTCCTGCCCTGCGCCCGCCCTGTGACGGGCCAGGGTCTCTCCTGGCCACTGCGGCGGATCGGCCTTCTGCCCTGCCTCCCGTTTTCACCTGATTGTTTTGCTGCATCGCAACGAAAACCAAACAACCTGTCAAAAAATGCAATGTCTGGTCGATAATTGACCTTAGTCAGTTCTCCTGATCGCAAAAACGCTAATCTGCACCGCCCGGAGAGATGCTATGCTGCGCCACTGATCAGCACCTCCGCATAACACCAATAATACTCAGAGGATTCAGCGGTGCCGCTACTGAAACGAAAACGCGACTACGCCAGGCTGGTGATTATTATTTCCGGCGTGCTGCCTCTGATTATTGGCATTTTTTTCACCGCCCTGGATGCGCGCCACACCGTGCATCAGCAGCAGGTCACCGCGGCGAATACGCTGTTATCTCAGGCTGAAAGAATGAGCGACAGCGCCTGGGATATGATTACCGTGCTGCGCCAGTTTCATCATCAGCCCTGCAGCCGGATTGAAAACCAGTTGCAGCGCATTGGCTCGCTAAACCCCTATTTTCGTGCGATCGGTAAAATGGAGCAGGATCACATCGCCTGCTCGTCGGTGTATGGTTCACGCCCAGGCCTGCTGAAAGAGATGATCATGCGCGACGCGCCGGTTACCGGAAAAGCCTGGTGGAGTCTGTCCATTGCCGGAACAACGGGCGTACCGGACCGTCCGGCCGTGATTTTTATGCGCGATTTGCCCGATGGCGAGGGATTCTGGGCAGTGATTGATGGCCAGTATCTGATCGATTTTATGCGCGCGATCAGCAGCAGCCATCTCTATCATTTCAGCATGACGTTCAGCGGCGGCGCGCCGATCTCGTTTGGCGATCCACACATCGCCGCGTCCAGCTGGTTTGAACCCATGATTTATCAGGCCCTCTCCCACCGCTATCCGCTCTCTGTCACCCTCATTGCCTCACCCTCTGAACTGATCTCGGCCTGGCGTCAGGTGATGTTTATCATCATGCCGATGGCCGCTATCTTCTCTATTCTGCTGATGATGCTGATGGCGAACTGGCTGAAACGGCGTATTTCATGGCGCGATGAGATTCGCCGGGCCATCACCAGCGGCCAGTTCAGGGCGCACTATCAGCCGGTCTATGACAACCGGCTGCAACGCTGCAGCGGCGCTGAAGCCCTGCTGCGCTGGACAACGCCCGACGGTAAAGGCGTGCGGCCAGATATTTTTATCGGCGCAGCAGAAGCGGAAGGCATGATTGTGCCGCTGACCCGCCATCTGCTCGATTTAATTGCAGAGGATGTGCAGGCGTGGCAGGTTGAGCCCCATTTCCACCTGGCCATTAACGTGGCGGCGGATCATCTGCAGCATCCTGACTTTGTCGACGATATGCTGCAGTTTGCCGAACGGATCAAAGATAAGCAGTTCCTGATTACCCTGGAGCTGACCGAACGCAGCCTGATCAAAGATGGCGCTGAGGTGGCACGCAAGCTGGAGCAGTTACGTGGTTGCGGAATGAAGGTCGCGATTGATGATTTTGGGACCGGTCACTGTTCGCTGAGCTATTTACAGACCTTCACGATAGATTATCTGAAAATCGATCGCGGCTTTATCAACGCGATTGAATCCCTGGAGGGCAGAACGCCGGTGCTGGACGCGATTATCCAGCTCAGCCATGAGCTTGAGCTGGAGGTGCTGGGAGAAGGCGTTGAGACCGCGTTACAGTTCAGCTATCTGCAACGGCGCGGCGTGGTCTTTATCCAGGGCTATTATTATGCCCGCCCGATGGACAACACGGCGCTGGTTGCCTGGCTGACCGATCGGGGCGAACAGCCGATTGAACGGGAGCTGGCTCTTCAGACCCGGCAGGAACCCGACGTCTGAACCAGAGCAGATGGCAGCTGAACCGCCAGTCGAGCCACATTCACTCATCTTTCTGCTCTCCGCCCTGTGATGCAAAGCGGATAGCCGCTTCCGGTGCCAGCATGGCCCGTAACTTCCTCCTCTTTGCCCCTGTTTTGCTGAAAAAAACGGCGGTCGTCACGCTCAGTGATAATTTTTTTGCGGTTGCAAACAGCTCGATTTGTTGTAAAAACAGGCCGGATGTAGCCCAAACATGACAGATATCACACAAAAACGGTATACTCTGTCGCTGTTCGCAATAATCACAACAGTAATTATTGTGTCTGCCGGCGCATAAACAGTGCTTATTTACGGCTATGCTTAAATTTCTCAACGCAGCGGTCTGAACGACTCACACCCGGCTCGCGCCGTTGAGGACTTTCGTGTTCCAATACAGGGTAATTCTATGAAATTGCGTAGGAAGCGTGTAAAACCAATTGGGATCGATGATGTGACTATCATCGATGATACCCGTTTACGTAAAGCCATCACCGCGGCCTCTCTGGGCAACGCGATGGAGTGGTTCGACTTCGGTGTTTACGGCTTTGTGGCCTATGCGCTGGGTAAGGTCTTTTTCCCGGACGTTTCACCGGGCGTTCAGATGATAGCGGCGCTCGCCACTTTCTCTGTTCCTTTCCTGATTCGCCCGCTGGGTGGACTGTTCTTCGGTATGCTGGGCGACAAATATGGTCGTCAGAAAATCCTCTCCATCACCATCATCATCATGTCGGTCAGTACCTTCTGTATCGGCCTGATACCGTCCTACGCCTCCATCGGCATCTGGGCACCTATTCTGCTGCTGTTAGCGAAGATGGCTCAGGGCTTCTCGGTGGGCGGTGAATATACCGGCGCCTCAATCTTTGTGGCCGAATATTCGCCTGACCGTAAACGCGGCTTTATGGGAAGCTGGCTCGACTTTGGTTCGATTGCGGGCTTCGTGCTCGGTGCGGGCCTGGTGGTGCTGATTTCTTCCATTATAGGAGAAGAGAGTTTCCTTGAGTGGGGCTGGCGTCTGCCGTTCTTCGTCGCGCTGCCGCTGGGAATTATCGGTCTTTACCTGCGTCATGCGCTGGAAGAGACCCCGGCATTCCAGCAGCACGTAGACAAATTGGAACAGGGCGACCGCGAAGGCCTGCAGGATGGTCCACAGGTATCGTTTAAAGAGATTGCGACCAAACACTGGCGCAGCCTGCTCTCCTGTGTCGGTCTGGTTATCGCCACTAACGTCACCTACTACATGTTGCTGACGTACATGCCGAGCTACCTGTCACATAACCTGCACTACAGCGAAGACCACGGTGTGATGATTATCATCGCCATCATGATCGGTATGCTGTTTGTCCAGCCAATGATCGGCATGATGAGTGACCGTTTCGGCCGTCGTCCGTTTGTCATCATCGGCAGTATCGCCCTGATGATCTTCGCGATTCCCGCCTTTATGATGATCAACAGTGGCGTACTCGGACTGATTTTTGGTGGTCTGCTGCTGCTGGCGGTGATCCTCAACGCCTTTACTGGCGTAATGGCCTCTTCACTGCCTGCGATGTTCCCGACGCACATCCGCTACAGTGCGCTGGCGAGTGCGTTTAACATCTCGGTACTGGTTGCCGGTCTGACGCCAACGCTGGCTGCCTGGCTGGTAGAAACGACCAATAACCTCTACATGCCAGCCTACTATCTGATGGTGGTGGCAGTGATTGGTCTGATTACCGGTCTGTACATGAAAGAAACTGCCAACAAGCCCCTGAAAGGCGCGACACCGGCGGCTTCTGATATGGAAGAAGCGCGCGAAATCCTGCAGGAACATCACGATAACATCGAGCACAAAATCGAAGATATCGACGAAGAGATCTCCCGTCTGGAAGCGAAACGTAAAAACCTGGTGCAGCAGCATCCGGATATCAACGAGTAATCGTTCTGCTCTCCCGCCGCCCGGCGGGAGAGTTCTTTTCCCCCTCTCTTACCGCACACAAACCTTCATCCCTCGCGGGCAAAGGGAGTAAACTGTTGTCACTTTTTTCACCTGCGTAAGAATGAAAATGTCTGATTATTCCCTTATCCAGCGCCCAAGAAGATTGCGCGCCAGCGCCTCAATGCGTGAAATGTTCCAGGAGTCCTCACTGAGCCTGAACGATCTGGCTCTGCCCATCTTTGTTGAAGAAGAAGTCGACGATTACAAAGCGATTCAGGCGATGCCTGGCGTGATGCGTATTCCGGAAAAACGTCTCGCCTATGAAATTGAGCGCATCGCCAAAGCGGGTATCCGCTCGGTGATGACCTTCGGTATTTCGCACCACACCGATGCCACCGGCAGCGATGCCTGGAACGAGAACGGTCTGGTGGCACGTATGTCCCGCATCTGCAAAGATACCGTGCCAGAAATGATCGTGATGTCTGACACCTGCTTCTGTGAATACACCAGCCACGGCCACTGTGGCGTGTTGTGTGATCACGGCGTCGATAACGATGCTACCCTGGAAAACCTGGGTAAGCAGGCCGTCGTTGCCGCAGCAGCCGGTGCGGATTTCATCGCCCCGTCAGCGGCGATGGATGGTCAGGTTGAGGCGATTCGCCGGGCACTGGACGCCGCGGGCTTCACTCAGACCGCCATCATGTCTTACTCCACCAAATTCGCCTCCTCGTTTTACGGCCCGTTCCGTGAAGCGGCCGGAACGGCGCTAAAAGGCGACCGTAAAACCTACCAGATGAATCCGATGAACCGCCGTGAAGCGATCCGTGAATCGCTGCTCGACGCGGCACAGGGCGCGGATTCACTGATGGTGAAACCGGCAGGTGCTTATCTGGATATCCTGCGCGATATCCGTGAACGTACCGAATTGCCGCTGGCGGCTTATCAGGTGAGTGGTGAATACGCGATGATCAAATTTGCCGCTCAGGCCGGTGCCATTGATGAACGCAATGTGGTGCTGGAAAGCCTGGGTGCGATTAAACGCGCCGGTGCAGACCTGATTTTCAGCTATTTCGCCCTTGATCTCGCCGAACAAAAAGTGCTCTGATCCCCTCCTTATAAAGAGCGTGATGGCTATGTCACGCTCTTCTTCTTCGCCGTAAGGCAAACACCAGAACCTGGCTTGAGCTAAAAAAATAAAGGGCTCTGTGATGAAAGCACCTGAAATCGCTGCCGACGAGGCACAACGTTTATCGCAGTTGCGTGCGCTGAACATAATGAACACACCAGCGGAAGAACGATTTGATCGTTTAACCCGTCTGGCGCGCCGCCTGTATGACGTTCCTATCGCGTTAGTCAGCCTGCTGGAAGCTGACCATCAGTGGTTTAAATCCGCTCAGGGCTATGAACCCGCAGGATCTCCCCGCGACATCTCGTTTTGCGGCCATGCCATCCTGCAGGATGAGATCATGATCGTTGAAGATGCCGCAGAAGATGAACGTTTTTATGATAATCCGCTGGTTACCGGCGAACCGCACATCCGCTTTTATGCCGGCTGTCCGCTGCGGGCACCGGGCGGCGCTAAAATGGGTACCCTCTGTATCATTGGTCGTGAACCGCGTCAGTTTAATGAAGAGGATCAGGCCACGATGCGCGACCTGGCCGCCATGGCCGAAGCGGAACTGGTCGCCTTTCAGACTGCCACCTGTGATGAACTGACGCAGATCACCAATCGTCGCGGCTTTATGACGCTGGGACAGATGGTGCTGAACGAGTGCCGACTGAAAAACCGGCCTGCCTGCCTGACCTTTCTCGATCTCGACAAATTTAAGCAGATTAATGACACGCTGGGCCACCGCGAAGGCGACCGGGCGCTGATGGACTTTGCCGATGCGATGAAAGTGGTGTTTAAGCATTCGGATCTGTTTGCCCGTCTGGGCGGCGATGAGTTTGTGGTGCTGTTTAATGGTCTGCAGCAGCAGCAGAGCGAAGCGCTGCTCCTGCAGTTTGACCGTTATCTGCAACAGCAATCAGTCAGTCTGAACCGCCGTTACCGCCTGCAATTCTCGTCCGGCGTCGTGGAGTTTGACGCGGCGCATCCGCAATCGCTGGAGCAGTTGCTGCACGACAGCGATGAGCAGATGTACCTCAGTAAAAAGCAGAAACGCGTGGCGATCTAAGGTCAGGCGCCGCAGCGCCTGACGGTTCAGGGACGCGCCAGATCGTCGAGCAGCGTCTGGTTAAATTTTGCCGGCTCTTCCATTTGCGGCGCGTGTCCCATACCGGGGAATTCGATTAAGCGCGCCCCCGGAATGCGTTTTGCGACCTCTTTCCCCAGTACCGCGTAATCACCCAGCCGGGCTTTCACCTCTGCCGGAGCGATATCACTGCCGATGGCAGTCGTGTCTGAGGTGCCGATCATCAGCGTGGTGGGCACTTTCAGATCGCCGAATTCATAAAATACGGGCTGAGTGAAGATCATGTCGTAGATTAAGGCGGAGTTCCACGCCACCTTCTGGTGCCCTGGCCCACTGTTGAGTCCGGCCAGCATATCAACCCACTTGTCATATTCGGGTTTCCAGCGACCGACATAGTAGGTCTGCTGCTCATACTTCTTAATGCCCTCTGCGCTGAGTTTGAGTTCGCGCTGATACCATTGATCCACGGATCGCCACGGTGCGCCTTTGGCTTTCCAGTCCTCCAGCCCGATCGGGTTAACCAGCACCAGCTTCTGTGTCTGTTCCGGGTACATCAGCGCATAACGTGTTGCCAGCATCCCGCCAGTGGAGTGACCCATAATCACCGCCTTCTTCACACCCAGCCGGGTGAGCAACTGATGGGTGTTATCTGCCAGCTGCTGAAAACTGTACTGGTAACTGGCTGGCTTAGTGGAGCTGCAGAAGCCAATCTGGTCGGGCGCGATAACGCGATATCCCTGCTGACTGAGTGCGCGAATGGTCTCTTCCCAGGTCGCGCCACAGAAGTTTTTACCGTGCATCAGCACCACGGTTTCGCCGTTGGCTCGTTGCGCCGGTTTCACATCCATATAGCCCATGCTCAGCGGCTGCTGCTGGGATTTAAAATCAAAATGCTGCAACGGATAGGGGTATTGAAATCCTTCCAGCTGTTCGCCATACACACCAGCGGCACTGGCCGGTGCATGAGCAAATAACGCCAGCGAGGTGAGCAAGGCGGCAAGCGGTTTTTTCAGCGCGTATGTCGGGCTCATCCGGGGGGTTCTCCAGGTTAAAGGTGAGCCGTAAGCCTGGCATGTCGCAGCCAAAAATCTATTGATGTGCCGTGCTATAGCCGTGATGACAGAGACTCCGGCAGGGTAAACCGTGAGTCTGGCTGCGGACCCACACCTCGTTTTGATTACTGTCCCGCGGAATCACTTATTCATTCACCTACAATTACCAACAGATTAATCACAATTCATCTTTTTTATTAATAACACCCCCTCAAATGAATATCTTCAGAGATAACGATTAAAATCCTGAAAAATCTTTACGCAAAGAATAAGCACATTAAGATAAATATTTTAGAATCTTCTTAAATCAAACAGGGGGTTCTATGAACGAAAATAAATATAACGAAAGCGTGATCGTCTCTATCACTGAGTGGATTAATAATAATCTGGACCAGCGTTTAAGCGTTGATGATATTGCAGAAAAGGCGGGTTACTCTAAGTGGTATTTACAGAAACTTTTTGCCCGTTATCATAATGAAACCCTGGCGCGATATATTCGTAAGAAAAAGCTTAACGCCAGTGTTCATGATTTAAAAAACAGCCGCACGCCCATCATCAGCCTGGCGCTGAAATACCATTTTGAAAGCCAGCAATCTTTTACCCGATCTTTTAAGCAGATTATGGGTTGCACGCCGAGCGTCTGCCGTAAACGTCTGATAAAGGACGAGGCAAAGCAGCAGCTGGACGACGTTGATGATCCCTGTGCGTTGTGCAGTTACGGTCGGGCGGAAAGCATAAAGCAGAGCTGTGGCGTAACACTCCGGCCTGTTACGCGCTCAGCGCGCGGATATGCGCCGGCAGACGCTTTCCGCGATCCAGGTTAATCAGGATTCATCCGGCTGATAATATTGCACACCAATCTTAATACGCTCACGTCCCTGGGTGACGCGATGACGATTGGTGTCGCGCAGTGAATAGACACAGCCACAATATTCCTGCTGATAGAAACTCTCGCGCTTGCTGATTTCAATCATGCGCGACGACCCGCCGCCTTTACGCCAGTTAAAATCCCAGTACATCAGATCCGGATACGCCGCCGCTGCGCGGACTCCGCAGCTGTTAATCTGCTTCATATCTTTCCAGCGCGAAATACCCAGGCAACTGGTCATCACCGGAAAGCCGTTCTCATGGGCATAGAGTGCCGTACGTTCAAAGCGCATATCAAAGCACATGGTGCAGCGTTCACCCCGTTCCGGTGACCACTCCAGGCCGCGCGCCCGCTCAAACCAGTTATCCCGGTCATAGTCCGCATCAATAAACGGCACACCAAATTTTTCGGCAAAGCGAATATTCTCCTCTTTACGCAGCTCATACTCTTTGAGCGGATGAATATTCGGGTTGTAGAAATAGATCGTGTATTCAATGCCGGATGCCAGCATCGCTTCCATCACCTCCCCCGAGCAGGGTGCGCAACAGGAGTGCAGCAGGACTTTTTTATGACCGCCCGGCAGAGGCAGCGGCTGACGCTGGAAAGGTTCAGACATAAGCACCTTCAATCAATAGCAGTAAAGCGGCAGTGTAATGCCGCAGGCGGGCAGTTGCAAAACCTGACCTGACGCGCCCTGTTTTGCGTAATCGTGCCCCGGCCGCGGTTTCCCTCTCCTGAACCAACCCGCTGATCTCTGATGCTTTCTAATCGAGGCAATGCTGTGTAGCACCGGTGATAGCCGGAAGTGTGATCGCCCCCACACTGGCATCGACTATGTTTACATAACATTAACAATATTGACACTGAACCCCCGCAAGGAGACTCGCATGGTCGCGGCAAAAAAATCGGGAAATCAACAGAACCGCTTTACCTGGTTCGTCTGTTTTATGGCTGCGCTGTCCGGCCTGCTGTTTGGTCTGGATATCGGCGTCATTGCAGGTGCCTTGCCGTTTCTGGCGAAGGATTTGCAGATCACTAACCATCAGCAGGAGTGGGTAGTGAGTTCGATGATGTTTGGCGCGGCGCTGGGCGCACTGGCGGCGGGCTGGATGTCATCAAAGCTGGGACGCAAGAAAAGTATGCTGGCGGGGGCGACGCTGTTTGTCATTGGCTCGCTTTGGTCAGCCTTCTCACCGGATGTGGAGTCGCTGGTCTGTGCCCGCGTGATGCTGGGTCTGGCGGTTGGGATCGCCTCTTACACCGCGCCACTCTATCTGGCGGAGATTGCGCCTGAACGTATTCGTGGCTCAATGATTTCGATGTACCAGCTGATGCTGACCACCGGCATTGTCGTGGCCTATCTCTCCGACACCGCGTTCAGCTACAGCGGTAACTGGCGCGGGATGCTCGGCGTGATCGCCATTCCGGCGGTGATCCTGTTTATCGGCGTGCTGTTTCTGCCCAACAGTCCGCGCTGGCTGGCGGCGCACGGACGCTTTAACGAGGCGCAGCGGGTGCTGGATCGGCTGCGTAACAGCAGCGAACAGGCCCGGGAGGAGCTGGAAGAGATCCGGGAAAGCCTGCAGGTGAAGCAGCGCGGCTGGTCGCTGTTCCGTTCTAATGGCAATTTCCGCCGCGCGGTGTGGCTGGGTATGCTGCTACAGGTTATGCAGCAGTTTACCGGCATGAATGTGGTGATGTATTACGCGCCTAAAATCTTCAACATCGCCGGCTTCTCCAGCACCAGTGAGCAGATGTGGGGCACGGTGATTGTCGGGCTGGTCAATATGCTGGCCACGCTGATTGCGATCTTCTTTGTCGATCGCTGGGGTCGCAAGCCGATGCTCACCACCAGTTTTCTGGTGATGGCGGTTGGCATGGGCGTGCTGGGAACGCTATTGCACATCGGCGTTGAAACAGATTTCCGCAAATACTTTGCTGTCGCGATGCTGCTGATGTTTATCGTCGGCTTTGCGATGGCGGCCGGACCGGTGATCTGGCTGCTCTGTTCAGAGATTCAGCCACTGAAAGGGCGTGATTTCGGCATTACCGCCTCCACCACCACTAACTGGGTCGGCAATATGATTGTTGGCGCCACCTTCCTGACCATGCTGGATCAGCTGGGTAATGCCAACACCTTCTGGTTCTACGGCGCGCTCAACCTGGTGTTTATCGTGCTGACGCTGATGCTGGTACCGGAGACCAAACATGTGACGCTGGAGCACATTGAACGCAATCTGATGAAGGGTAAAGCGCTGCGTGACATCGGGGCGTAACCGCCCCGCTTCAGCCTACCACTGCAGTTGCTGGCCGGCGTAATCGACATAGTGATGACCACCGCGACCGCGCCACTGGATCAGCTGCTGGACGATACCGGCGGCACTCTCTTCTGCCGTCAGGGGCGCACTCTCGCCGCCCATATCCGTTTTCACCCAGCCGGGATGCAGCGTCAGCAGCGTCCCGCTCTGCGCTTCCACTGCCGTAGTCAGCGTGCGGCTCAGCATATTCAGTGCGGCTTTGCTGGCCGAGTAAATCGGCATCTGCGCCTCCGGATTTTCATTCAGGCTGCCGAGCTGAGATGAGGTCAGCGCCAGCACGCCTTCCTGTTTCAGCAGCGGCAACAGGATCTCTGCGCTGCGAACCGGGGCTATCGCATTGGTCAGGAACAGCTGCGCCAGCGCCTGATCGTCACTCTGCGACACTTTCTGGTGCGCAGGCCCGGAAATCCCGGCGTTAATCAGAATTGCATCGAACGACTTGCCACTGAGCTGGCTGGCAAACTGTTGAACCGCTGATGAGTGGGTCATATCCAGCGAATGCCAGTGAATGTCTGGCCGGTTACCCTGTTCCGGGATGCCACTGCGATGCGTGGCCGTGACCTGCCAGCCCTCATCGGCAAAGGCCTGTGCCACCGCGAGACCGATACCGCGTGAAGCACCAATAATCAGAACCTCTTTTTGCTGAGCCATATTCATTCCTCGTTGATTGTCTCGTCACAAGCTTAACGGTAAATCTGCCCAGGCAGCGGCCAGTTGTGCTTTTTAGCCAGACGACCGCACTGCAGGTAAAACCCCACGGCGTAGCGCTGTTGATGGCTTTCCATCATTAAATCGCTTTATCTTTTACTTTTAACCGGTTAGAAGAGATAAACAGTCTGACAGGCAGCAGTCAATTTGCCATTTTCGCATGGAGTCTGAATGAAAAAGCTCACCTTAGAGGTGGTGGCAAAAATGGCAGGCGTCGGGATTGCGACGGTCGATCGGGTGCTGAATGAGCGCGGCGGCGTCTCCCTGGAGACCAGCCGTAAAGTCCTGAAAGCCGCACGCGAAGTGGGGCTGAAGCGTCTGCTGCCAGAGGAGTACCAGCATCCGTGGCAGATTGAGGTGTTCCTCAGCAATAACGGCTCATCCTTTTTTCAACAGCTCACCACCCATTTCAGCGAGGTCGCCAGTCAGCTTGGCTATCGCCGCCTGAAACTACACAAAACCCTGGTGGCCGAAGCGCAGCCTGAGCAGCTGGCGCAAAGCATTATCGCCCGCAGCAGCACCCGCGACGGCATCATTGTTTTTGCGCATGACTCGCCGCCCATCTATCGGGCACTGGCGCTGTGCCGCAGCCGCAATGTGCCGGTGATCACCATCGTCACCGATCTGCCCGATGCCGACCGCTTGTGTCATGTTGGTATCGACCAGTATCAGGCGGGACGCACAGCCGGACTGCTGATGAGTAAGACAGTGAACCAGCCCGGCGACATTCTGATGGTCAGTGGCCGTTTTGATTACCGCGCCCATCGTCAGCGCATCGCGGGATTTCGTGAGGCCATGGAACAGCGCGCGCCGCAGCGTCATCTGCGTGAAGTGCTGTCGGGTCAGGATCAGCGGGAAACCATCCGCAGTGAACTGGCTCGCCATCTGCGTCCGTCGCAGGCAATTGCAGGGGTCTATAACACCGGCATGGGGAATAGTGATGTCAGCGACACCCTGCGCGCCCACCAGCTGCTGGGTAAATGCACCTACATCACCCATGAGCTTTATGATGTCACCCGCCAGCTACTGCTGAACGATGAAGTGGCTTTTACCCTGGATCAGCATGCTCAGCAGCATGCCCGTTTAGCGATTGATCTGATGCTGAGTCATCTCGAAACCGGCTATCAGCCAGATGTCTATCAGGCGGGGAAAGTGGCCTTTCGGCTGTTTACGGCGGAAAATATGGTGTGAGGTGGAAACTGTTTCCCCTGATGAAGCGCTGTCATTAAGGGAAACAGATTGGGCTCGATTAACCCGCGGCATCCCGGCTTTTATCGTCCGGGCTGTCCGCATCGTCATTACCCTGGCTCTTCTCCACTTCCTGCGGATGTCCCATCGAAAGCGCAGCCGCACTGGCCGGGTCGAACAGCGACAGACTCTCAATCTGGTCAACCATGATCACTTTACGGAACGACATCGCATCTTTGGGTTTCGAGTCGAGCGTGATGTCGTGCTCGGCGTACCACTTGCTGTAGTTATGTTCCACCGCCAACTTCAGCGTCTTGCTGTCGCGATATCCGCTCAGCATCGGGATCAGCACGATATTTTTGGTGCTCTCATATTCAAAAGTCGAAGCATGGATCATGCCGATGTAAATGCGGCGCGACTTCATTGTAATCCACGCCAGTTCGCCCTCTTCCATGCACTGAAATAACAGTTGCTCCACACCATTAGAGCGTGACAGCTGCTGATAGAGGTCTTTACGACCGGAGACGTTCAGTCGTGCACTGCCTGCCCAGTTTGAGCGGTAAAGGCAGAGAAGAATGGCAAAGGTGAGCATGATCACCACCGGAGCCTGGATGCCCAGGAAACTCCAGTTCATAAACTCCACCTGCCACTTCAGGTGGACGCCGGGGATCATCTGGACGGCGTTGGCGATGCCGGAGATACAGAGCAGCACCAGCCAGATGATACCGGTCGCAAACACACCCTGCAGGACGAAAATACAACCGTAAAGCGCGACCAGGAAATAGACATCCCAGCCCGACGAACGACGGATTTTAAAGCGGCTGTTCAAATCACGGCTGGTGTACCAGTAACCACTGACCATCAACACCATAAATATTGCGGTACCCACCTCACACTCCCTTTAACGTATTCACGTGGCGGGCAAAATCTTCATGGACTTCCTCGCTCAGCGTGTTGACCGAGATATTGCCGTTTTCATCAATAATGATGCGCTCACCTTCAGCGATCGAGTCGTTGATATCCTGACGGGTCATGATCTGCAGAAACTTATCCGGACTGGCAAAGACCGACTTAACAAATTTAAACATAGCGATCCACTTGTTGGCCTTAAAATTGAAGTATGTGACCGAATCCACACTCTCGCCTGTTTAATTTCGGGTGAAATTTCTTAAAATCAATTAATTAGCGAAGCGGTAGTCACCTTGCCCATGCCGTTTTCCGCTGAAATCTTCAACGTAACCAGCAGCATGGCGTAGCAGCATCGTATTTTTACCGTGCAGGTCTGCAACGACGTCACATCGCCTCTCTGCCAGGAAGCGCTAAGCTCATTGGTTAGCCGCTTTCTGTCACCCTGTCTGAAACGCATCGAGGAATGTTTGCATGAAACTACGAACACTGGGCCGTACCGGTCAGCGCGTCTCCGAAATTGGCTTTGGCGCATGGGCCATTGGCGGAACCTGGGGGGAAGTGAGCATGGAGGATGCCAAAGCCGCGCTGAATGCTGCGCTGGATGCGGGCATTACCTTTATTGATACCGCCGATGTCTATGGCGATGGCCGTTCCGAAAAAATCATCGCAGAGGTGCTGAATCAGCGCGGCGGTGAACGTCCGTTTGTGGCAACCAAGCTGGGGCGTCGCCTCTCGCCACACGTGGCTGAGGGTTACAATGCTGAAAACCTCAACGCCTTTATTGATCGTTCACGCGAGAACCTGCAAACCGACACGCTGGATTTAGTGCAGCTGCATTGCCCGCCGACCGAGGTCTACTACAACCCGGACGTCTTTGCGGTGATGGATGAGATGGTCGCTGCCGGAAAAATCCGTCACTACGGTGTCTCCGTTGAGAAAGTTGAAGAAGGTCTGAAGGCGCTGGAGTTTCCAAACGTCTCGTCAATTCAGCTGATCTACAACATTTTCCGCCAGCGTCCGGCTGAACTGCTGCTGCGTGAAGCGAAACGCCGTGATGTGGCGATCATCGCCCGTGTGCCGCTGGCGTCGGGCCTGCTGACCGGCAAAATGCGTGCCGACAGCGTGTTTGCCGCTGACGACCACCGCACCTTTAATCGTAATGGCGAAGCGTTCGATAAAGGCGAGACCTTTTCCGGCGTACCTTATGAGGTGGCGCTGGAGGCGGTTGAAGAGATTCGCCGCTTTGTCACTGGCGACACCACCATGGCGATGTTTGCCCTGCGCTGGATCCTGATGAACGAAGATGTCAGCGTAGTGATCCCTGGCGCGAAAAACCGCGAACAGGCTGAAGCCAATGCCCGCGCCAGCGATGTCGATGCGCTCTCTGCAGATACGATGGCGGCGCTGAAGCAGATCTATCAGGAGAAGATCGCGCCTCACGTGCATCAGCGCTGGTAAGCGCCTTACAACGCCTGGGCGCAGGCCCAGGCTGAACTCCACGCCCACTGGAAGTTATAGCCGCCCAGCCAGCCGGTGACATCAGCCACTTCACCAATAAAGTAAAGTCCCGGCACCGCACGCGCCTCCATCGTTTTCGAGGAGAGCTGTGTGGTATCCACGCCGCCCAGTGTCACTTCAGCAGTTCGATATCCCTCGGTACCGTTTGGCTGAATGCGCCAGGCGTGCAGCGTCTGCGCCAGCTCGGTTTGCTGTTTGCTGTTAAGTTGCTTCAGAGTGATATCCGGCACCACCTTCAGCGCCTGCAATACTTCCACCAGACGCTTCGGCAGGATTTTCGCCAGGCTGTTCTTCAGGCTGAGATTCGGGTGTGCTTCACGCTGCGCCGTCAGAAACGCCTCAAGCGGCGTGGCAGGCGACAGATCGATGGTGACGAATTCTCCGGGTAGCCAGTAGCTGGAGATTTGTAACACCGCCGGGCCGGAGAGGCCGCGGTGGGTAAACAGCATCGCCTCTTTGAAGCGGGTGCCATCCTGCGCATCGATAGTGGTCTCCAGCGCGACGCCTGACAGCGTCTGCAACTGCTCCAGCAGCGGCTTGTGCAGGGTAAAGGGCACCAGCGCCGCCCGCGTCGGAAAGACGCTCAGCCCGAACTGCTCCGCTATTTTATAGCCAAACGGCGTGGCGCCCAGGCCTGGCATCGACAGACCGCCGCTGGCGATGACCAGCTTCTCCGCCTGAACCGTGCTGCCGTTAAGTTGCAGGGTATAGCCGCTTTCATCGCGCGCCACGCTGAGCACTTCACTGCGCAGCCGCAGGGTGACATTGCCCTTGTCACATTCGGCCAGCAGCAGATCGACAATCTGCTGGGCGGAGTCGTCGCAGAAGAGCTGGCCCAGGGTTTTCTCATGCCAGGCGATGCCGTGGCGATTAACCAGATCGATAAAATCCCACTGGGTATAACGCGCCAGCGCCGATTTACAGAAATGAGGATTGTGCGACAGATACGCCGCCGGTTCGGTGTAGAGATTGGTGAAGTTGCAGCGGCCACCGCCAGACATCAGAATTTTACGTCCCGGCTTTTTGCCGTTATCCAGCAGTAACACGCGGCGTCCCCGCTGCCCGGCCTGGGCGGCGCAGAACAGCCCTGCGGCACCGGCACCAATGATGATAACGTCAAACTGTTCCACTACGACTCGCTCACTTAACTGGAAAGGCGCAGATTGTAGTGATCTGCTCACTGAGACGCCAGCGTCAAAAAAATGCCGCAAATGTGTCATATTGTATCTGTCTAATATCTAACCCTTTTTCTCTGAGTTACCCTTACGCCTTACATCGAAAGGTTAAATTAGCGCTATATTTTCCTTTCCCATACAGCACGTTGTCGCGGATAATGCGCCGCGTTCATGTCCTCCAAAAATGGCGTAACGTTTATGCTACATCTGTTTGCTGGTCTAGACCTCAGTACTAGCCTGTTATTGGTTCTTGCCCTGCTGTTTGTATTGTTTTACGAAGCGATCAACGGTTTCCACGACACGGCCAACGCAGTTGCGACGGTCATCTATACGCGTGCCATGCGTGCCCAGCTTGCTGTGGTCATGGCGGGTGTATTTAACTTCCTTGGCGTGCTGCTCGGTGGATTGAGTGTCGCTTACGCTATTGTTCATATGCTTCCCACCGATCTGTTGTTAAACGTTGGATCGGCTCACGGTCTCGCCATGGTGTTTTCTATGCTGCTGGCGGCGATTATCTGGAACCTCGGCACCTGGTATCTCGGTCTGCCAGCCTCCAGCTCCCATACGCTGATCGGCGCCATTATCGGTATCGGTCTGACCAACGCCCTGATGAGCGGAACCTCGGTGGTTGATGCGCTCAACATCCCGAAAGTGCTGAACATCTTCCTTTCTCTGATCCTGTCGCCGATTGTCGGCCTGGTGATGGCGGGCGGCTTAATCTTTATACTGCGTCGCTACTGGAGCAATACCAAAAAGCGTGCGCGTATTCATATGACGCCTGCTGACCGTGAGAAGATCGACGGCAAGAAAAAGCCGCCGTTCTGGACCCGTATCGCCCTGATTGTTTCGGCAATTGGCGTGAGTTACTCCCACGGTGCGAATGACGGTCAGAAAGGGATCGGCCTGATCATGCTGGTCCTGATTGGCGTGGCACCTGCCGGTTTCGTGGTGAATATGAATGCCTCCGGTTACGACATCACGCGAACCCGCGATGCGGTCAATCACCTGGAGCAGTATTATCAGCAGCATAACGCCTCGCTGACCCATATCATCCAGATGGCACCGCCTAAGCTGCCAACGCCGGAAGAAGTGCCAGCAACCAGCCCGCAGGAGTTCCACTGTGACAGCGCGCGCGCATTACAGGCGGTACAGGGTGCGCAGGTGTTGCTGAATAACCTGCAGAGCTACGATCAGCTGACGGTTGATCAGCGCGGTCAGATGCGTCGTCTGCTGCTGTGTATCTCCGATACCGCCGATAAAGCGGCTCGTCTGCAGGAAACCTCGCCAGATGACAAACGCTTCCTCAATAAGCTGAAAAGCGACCTGCTTGGCACCATCGAGTATGCGCCTATCTGGATTATTGTGGCCGTCGCGCTGGCGCTGGGCATCGGCACCATGATTGGCTGGCGTCGTGTTGCCACCACCATTGGTGAGAAGATTGGTAAAAAAGGCATGACCTATGCGCAGGGAATGTCAGCGCAGGTGACAGCAGCGCTGTCGATTGGCGTCGCCAGCTATACCGGCATGCCCGTCTCCACCACGCATATCCTCTCTTCATCGGTTGCCGGTACCATGCTGGTCGACGGTGGCGGCCTGCAGAGCCGGACCATCAAGAACATCGCCATGGCGTGGATCTTCACCCTGCCGGTCTGTATTCTGCTGTCAGGTTCGCTCTACTGGATTGCCTTAAAACTGGTGTGATGCCAGCTAAAAAAAGGGCGACGCAAGTCGCCCTTTTTTAATGCCAGATCGCCAGCGCCACCAGACTGATGACCACCAGTCCGCACAGCGCACTGGTCAGCATAAACTGCCCCCGCACCCGCTCGCAGCGCCGGATAAACTCATCGTCATGATGATCGAGATAGCGCTTTGCCCAGATATAAGTGACCAGCCGCACCTGCTTGCTCGGCTGACCATGAGAGGTGAAAAAACCCGCCCCATCGACATACTGATACAGCAGCGGATCACAACCGCGTAAGACCGCCAGCAGAGCGCGCAGGGATGAAAAATAGCGCGCCATATTCACGATACACACCACGCAAAGCGCCCAAAAAAGCGCAATAGTGCTGATCATATTCTCCCCCTCCCGGCTGGAATCGCAGCAACAGGCCCAGCGTCAGACACTGAGTCCACCTGCAGAAATAACCAGCCACTGAATCACCGGACTGCGAAAGTTTTTCGACCCCCTGAGCGGTTGCGAATCGGACCGCCTTTTTTCAGTGTAGGAGAAATCTTTACATTTTTTCCAACGATGATTTTCGTTCAGCGCGAGTAAATCTGGCATAGCCTTGATCTTATTCATAAGCCAGGCGGCAACGGCAGCATTTACAGTGGGAGAAGGCTATACTGAGGACATAACAACATCATCACCTGCAATGCAGGTAGACACTTTGGTGGCGCTCATCGCCCGCTCGCGCAAGGGATTTCGCTAAGCTGTGACGCGGCAGGAACACCGGATGCCATCCTTAACCTCGTGAAAGGAGTTTTATCATGGCTTATAAACATATCCTGATTGCAGTAGACCTTTCTCCCGAAAGCCAGTTGCTGGTGGATAAGGCCGTCTCGCTGGCTCGTCCGTACGATGCCAGAATTTCCCTGATTCACGTTGATGTCAATTACTCCGACCTCTACACCGGCCTGATTGATGTCAACTTAGGGGATATGCAGAAGCGTATCTCTGAAGAGACGCATGCGGCGCTGAAAGGGTTGTCAGATGCGGCGGGCTACCCGATCAGTGAGACGCTGAGCGGCAGTGGCGACCTCGGCCAGGTACTGGTTGACGCGATCAGAAAATATGACGTTGACCTTGTAGTATGTGGTCATCATCAGGATTTCTGGAGCAAGCTGATGTCCTCAGCCCGTCAGCTGATCAACACCGTGCATATCGACATGCTGATTGTGCCGCTGCGCGATGAAGACGAGGCGTAATTTCGCCGTATAAATGAATAAAGCCGGCTCTGCGCCGGCTTTTTTATGCTTTAGAGCGGTGGGTAAATATCAAAGCGATGGCTTTTGGTCACCACGGCCGCCTGCGTCACAATACCCGCCAGCGGCGGTGCATAGTCTGGCCGTTTAACCACGATGCGTTTCTTCGCCAGCCGGCGAGCGGGTTCCAGTAATGCGTCAGCATCTTCATCCGGCCCCACCAGCGACTGAAACACCCGCATCTCCTTTTTCACCAGCGCACTTTTCTGGCGATGGGGATACATCGGATCGAGATAGACCACATCCGGCGGCGGCGTGATATCTCCCAGCGCCTGCGCGCTGGCCGCATGAATCAGCGTCAGACGATCGCGCAGCCAGGGGCCAATTTCCGCATCCTGATACCCGCGCTGCAATCCATCTTCCAGCAGCGCAGCGACAACAGGATGGCGCTCCAGCATTCGCACCCGGCAGCCCAGCGCCGCCAGCACAAATGCATCACGTCCCAGCCCGGCGGTGGCATCGACCACATCCGGCAGATAACCGCCTTTGATGCCGACCGCTTTGGCGACGGCTTCGCCGCGTCCACCGCCGAAGCGACGGCGATGGGCCATCGCGCCAGTGACGAAATCAACAAAAATGCCGCCCAGCTTTGGCTCATCACGCTTGCGCAGTTCAAGGTGCGTCGGGGTCTGCACCAGCGCCAGCAGTGCGTCTTCATCGTGCTCCAGCTGCCAGCGCTGCGCTAAACGTGATAAGGCGCCGTCTCCGGCGCCTGATTCATCGAGCAAACAGATTTTCACGAACCGACTTATCCCTGAATGCCGTAATGTTCCAGCATCGCATCGAGCTTCGGTTCACGGCCACGGAAGCGTTTGAACAGTTCCATCGGCTCTTCAGAACCGCCACGGGTCAGGATGTTATCCAGGAATGACTGACCGGTTTCACGGTTGAAGATGCCCTCTTCCTCGAAGCGGGAGTAAGCATCCGCCGCCAGCACGTCTGCCCACAGATAGCTGTAGTAACCCGCCGCATAGCCACCGGCAAAGATGTGGCTGAAGGCATGCGGGAAACGGCCCCATTCCGGACCCGGAACCACTGCTACGCGGCTTTTCACTTCGCGCAGGGTTTCCAGAATCTGTGCACCTTTCTCCGGATTAAACTCGGTGTGCAGGCGGAAATCGAACAGGCCGAACTCCAGCTGACGCAGGATAAACAGCGCAGCCTGATAGTTCTTCGCCGCCAGCATTTTATCCAGCAGCTCTTTCGGCAGCGGTTCGCCGGTTTCAAAGTGGCCCGAGATAAAGGCCAGCGCATCCGGTTCCCAGCACCAGTTCTCCATGAACTGGCTTGGCAGTTCGACTGCATCCCATGGCACACCGCTGATACCGGAGACGCCAGGCGCTTCGATACGGGTCAGCATGTGATGCAGGCCGTGACCAAACTCATGGAACAGGGTGATCACTTCATCATGGGTGAACAGCGCAGGTTTGCCTTTCACCGGACGGTTAAAGTTACAGGTCAGGTAGGCAACCGGCTTCTGCAGGCTGCCATCGGCTTTACGCATCTGGCCGACGCAGTCATCCATCCAGGCACCGCCACGTTTATGTTCGCGGGCGTAGAGATCGAGATAGAAGCTGCCGCGCAGTTCGCCGGTTTCATCGAACAGATCGAAGAACTTCACGTCAGGATGGTAAACCTCAACGTCGTTACGCTGCTTCGCCGTGATGCCGTAAATGCGTTTCACCACTTCAAACAGACCGGCGACCGCACGCTCTTCCGGGAAGTAAGGGCGCAGTTGCTCATCGCTGATGGTGTAGAGATGCTGCTTCTGCTTTTCACCGTAATAGGTGAGATCCCACGGATTAAGCTCGGTCACGCCGTGCTCTTTACGGGCAAAGGCGCGCAGCTGCTCCAGCTCTTTTTCACCCTGCGGACGGGCGCGTTCCGCCAGGTCATTAAGGAAGTCGATTACCTGGGACGGGCTTTGCGCCATTTTGGTCGCCAGCGATTTATCGGCGTAGGAGTCGAAGCCCAGCAGCTGTGCCAGCTCGTGACGCAGCGCCAGCTCTTCCGCCATGATTGGGCCGTTATCCCACTTACCGGCGTTCGGACCCTGATCGGAGGCGCGCGTCGCATAGGCGCGATACATCTCTTCACGCAGCGCAGCGTTGTCGCAGTAGGTCATGACCGGCAGATAGCTTGGGATATCCAGCGTCAGCAGCCAGCCTTCCTGCTCTTTGGCTTCAGCCTGTGCTTTCGCCGCCGCCAGCGCGCTTTCCGGCATACCGGCCAGCTCGCTTTCATCGGTAATCAGCTTGCTCCAGCCCATGGTGGCATCGAGCACATTGTTGCTGTAAGCCGAGCCCAGCTCAGAGAGGCGCGCGGCGATTTCGCCGTAGCGCTGCTGTTTATCTTTTGGCAGGCCGATGCCGGAGAGTTCGAAATCACGCAGGGCATTATCGACCGCTTTCTTCTGCGCCAGATCCAGTGCAGCGTACTGATCGCCCTCTTTCAGGTTGCGATACGCCTGATAGAGCCCTTCATGCTGACCAACCCAGGTGCTGTATTCAGAGAGCAGCGGCAGCGTCTGCTCATAGGCTTCACGCAGCTCCGGGCTGTTTTTCACCGCATTAAGGTGGCTGACCGGTGAGAAGATACGGCTCAGGCGATCGTCAGTTTCCGCCAGCGGCTGAACCAGATTATCCCAGGTATACGGCGCACCCTGCGCCACGACTTTTTCGACTTCTGCGCGACAGTGGCTCAGCACTTCCGTCACGGCAGGCACCACATGTTCAGGCTTAATGGCAGAAAAAGGGGGTAGCGTAAAAGATGTCAGTAGCGGATTGGTCATAGCGCAGTCCTTTATAGATGTATGGGGCGCAGCGGGTCGCGCAACGCAATCTAAGTAACATGCGGCTTAGTGTAGCGAAAATCAATGGCAGCCAGGATGAGGTGGGGAAGAAACGCGCGAATAGCAGCACGGAAGATGCACGCTTTTATCTCATGCACGTAATGCTGGCTGGCAGGTCGGGGAGGATTTGCGGTCGCTTTCCGTGACTGCGTGCCGGGAACCAGACGCCCCGCCCTGAGCGGCTTGCGGTAATCCCGATTTGTTATCACGCTTCTGGCCCATCAACAGGTCATCCCTGATATAATCGCGGATTCTCATGCTTTTCCTGCGTCGGTTGCTGTGCGTCGTTCTGTGGGTAATACGTGAGGTAATAATTGGTATAAATTGATTTTCCATCAATTAAAACCTTATACATTCAACAGGATAAACAATGCTGAGTTATCGCCATAGCTTCCATGCTGGCAACCACGCCGACGTGCTGAAGCACACCGTTCTGAGCCTGATCATCACGGCGCTGAAAGAGAAAGAGAAACCGTTTTTCTACCTGGATACCCATGCGGGAGCAGGCCGCTATCAGCTTAGCGGCGAGCACGCCGAGCGTACCGGTGAATATCTGGAAGGCATCTCACGTATCTGGCAGCAGCCCGATGCGCCGGAATTGCTGCAACCCTATTTTGATGCGATTCGTGCGCTGAACCGTAGCGGCACGCTGCGCTACTATCCCGGCTCGCCACTGATTGCCCGCCATCTGCTGCGTGAAGATGACAAACTGCAACTCACTGAGCTGCACTCCAGCGACTATCCGCTGCTGCGTAACGAATTCAGCAAAGATGACCGCGCCCGCGTCGATCGTGCCGACGGTTATCAGCAGTTAAAATCGAAACTGCCACCGCCGTCACGTCGCGGTCTGGTTCTGATCGATCCGCCGTATGAGATGAAAAGCGACTACCAGGCAGTGGTGAAAGGGATTCAGGAAGGCCATAAACGTTTTGGCACCGGCGTCTTTGCGTTGTGGTATCCGGTGGTTTTACGCCAGCAAATCAAACATATGCTGCGCGATCTGGAAGCGACCGGCATTCGCAATATTCTGCAAATCGAACTGGCGGCCCGTCCGGACAGCGATCAGCGCGGCATGACCGCCTCCGGCATGATCGTGATTAACCCGCCGTGGAAGCTGGCCCAGCAGATGAATACCCTGCTGCCGTGGCTGCACCAGAAACTGGTTCCGACGGGTACCGGCCACTACGCGGTTAACCAGATCGTACCCGAATAACTCTCTTTGTCTTCTACGCCGCCGCTCACTACCGGTGCGGCGGCGTTGTACCAGGTCTTTACCATGTGGATCATACTGGCTGGCGCGCTGGCCGCGCTGCAACCGGCCCGACGGCTGGCATTATTATTACTGGCGCTCACCACACTGCTGGGTTTTTATCAGGACGTGTTAGCGTGGCCGGTGCTGCTGCTGTTTACCGGCACCGCCGCTGTGGTGGCACTCCGTATTTATGACCGTGACCATCATCGACGACAAATAGTGACCGAAGCGCTGCTGGTGCTGATCGCCATCGGGTTGCTCCTCCATCTTTTTCCAGGCTTTAATAATCCCCTTAAGGCAGAGGATGTGCAGGCCGGACCGCGCAGCGTGCCTTTCAGCTTCGGGTTTAACTTCGATAAAGCGCTTATTCCTTTTGTACTGCTGGCCTGCCTGCCGACGCTGTTTCGCGCGCCTGCCACGCCACCACGCTATCGACTACCCGCCGCACTGGCGCTGATCGCCGCCATTCCGCTGCTGCTGTACTGCGCGGTATTATTGAGCGGATTAGCGTTTGAGCGACATACACCGGACTGGCTGGGGCCATTTATGCTCGCCAACCTGTTCTTTGTTTCGCTGGCGGAAGAGGCCCTGTTTCGTGGCTATCTGCAGCAGCGATTAAAGCAGGTAGTGGGCGGCATCCCTGCGCTGTTACTGAGCGCGCTGCTGTTTGGTCTGGTGCATCTGAGCGGCGGCCTGTTGCTGGTGATCTTCGCCACCCTGGCCGGGCTGTTATATGGGCTGGCGTGGCACTGGAGCGGCCGCTTATGGCTGGCGACCGCCCTGCACTTTGGCCTTAACCTGACCCATCTGCTGTTTTTCACTTATCCCGCACTGCATCATTAGAGGTTAAAAACCGCCAGATCCCAGGCCAGCTCGGTGCAGGGAAAAATCGTCTGGCACTCCGCCAGCAGGCGGTTCATGTCTTTTGCCAGATAGCGTGAACTGAAATGGGTGGCGATCAGCCGTTTTGCCCCGGCGCGTTTTGCCACTTCGGCGGCCTGCAGTGTGGTGGAGTGCCCGCGCCCGTTGGCTTTTTCCACCATCGCGGCCTCCAGCGTGGTTTCATGCACCATCAGGTCAACATTGGCCGCCAGTTGCAGCGCGACCTCAGTAGGTGCCGTATCGCCAAAGATGGCCAGCGTTTTGCCGGGTGTCGCGGGGCCAAGATAGTCAGCACCGTTGATTACCCGCCCATCTTCCAGCGTCACGCATTCACCCTGCTTCAGCTGCTGAAACCACGGGCCGCGTGGCACCCCTTCCGCTTTCAGCCGCGCAGCATCCAGCAGGCCGGGTTTATCATGCTGTTCAATGCGATAGCCAAAACACTCCACCGGATGGCTCAGCGGCCAGGCGCTGATACGAAACTCACCGTCGTCCAGCGTCCAGCCCGCCTCAATCTCAACGATGGTCAGCGGGTAGTCGGTGTAGGAGCCGCTGATCGACAGCGCCGTATCAACAAAGGTTTTTAATCCCCTGGGGCCATAGACCGTCATCGGTGTGGTCAGCCCGGCCATTGACCGGCTGGTGAGTAATCCCGGCAGCCCGAAAATATGATCGCCATGCAGATGGGTGATAAAAATCTTATCCAGCTTGCCCGGTTTGAGGCTGGAGCGCATAAACTGTAATTGTGTGCCTTCCCCGCAGTCGAACAGCCAGGTTTCACCACTCAGCGCACGGGTAAAAGCAATAGACGTGACATTACGTTGCAGGCTGGGAGCACCGCCGCCGGTGCCGAGAAAAGTAAGGTGCATGGTATGCTTCCCTGTAAGCGAGTAAAAAAACAGAACCCTATTACAATCATAGGCGCAAACTTTGCGTCATTTCGACCCGCAGCGTTACACTCAACCCCAATTTTTTATGCAACCGGATGGATACTTCAATGACCCGACATTTCGACTATCTCGCCATTGGCGGCGGCAGTGGCGGCATCGCCTCAATTAACCGTGCGGCTATGTATGGCCAGAAATGTGCCCTGATTGAAGCGAAAGAGCTGGGCGGCACCTGCGTGAACGTGGGCTGCGTGCCGAAGAAAATCATGTGGCATGCCGCGCAAATCGCCGAAGCGATTCATCTCTACGGACCGGATTATGGCTTCGACACCACCGTGAATCGCTTCGACTGGGCCACACTGGTGAAAAACCGCAGCGCCTACATCGATCGCATCCACAACTCCTATGACAACGTGCTGGGTAAAAACAAAGTTGAAGTGATCAAAGGCTTTGCCCGCTTTGTCGATGCGCACAGCGTTGAAGTCAACGGCGAGATTATCACGGCTAACCATATTCTGATCGCCACCGGCGGTCGTCCGGTCCACCCTTCTATTCCGGGTGCAGAGTACGGCATTGATTCCGACGGTTTCTTTGAGCTGGACGCGCTGCCAAAACGCACTGCGGTCATCGGCGCAGGCTACATTGCGGTTGAGCTGGCTGGCGTGGTTAACGCGCTGGGATCGGAAACGCACCTGTTCGTCCGTAAACACGCGCCGCTGCGCAGCTTCGATCCGCTGCTTACCGAAACGCTGGTAGAAGTGATGAACAGCGAAGGCCCGGCGCTGCACACCGAATCTATTCCAAAAGCTGTGATTAAAAACGGCGATGGCAGTCTGACGCTGCAGCTGGAAAACGGCAGCGAATATACCGTGGATTGTCTGGTCTGGGCGATTGGCCGTGAGCCCGCCAACGATACCCTGAATATTGACGCCGCTGGCGTCGCACTGGACGATAAGGGCTATATCAAAGTCGATAAATTCCAGAACACCAATGTGTCAGGCATCTACGCCGTGGGCGACAACACCGGTGCGGTTGAGCTGACGCCGGTTGCGGTCGCGGCGGGCCGTCGTCTCTCTGAGCGTCTGTTTAACAACAAACCGGACGAGCATCTGGATTACAGCAATATTCCGACGGTGGTGTTCAGTCATCCGCCGATTGGTACCGTGGGACTGACCGAGCCGCAGGCACGGGAACAGTATGGCGACGACCAGGTGAAGGTTTATAAATCGTCATTTACCGCCATGTACACTGCGGTAACCCAGCATCGTCAGCCGTGTCGCATGAAGCTGGTCTGTGTGGGTGCAGATGAGAAGATTGTCGGCATTCACGGTATCGGATTCGGCATGGATGAGATGCTGCAGGGCTTCGCTGTGGCGCTGAAAATGGGTGCCACCAAGAAAGACTTCGATAACACTGTCGCGATCCACCCAACCGCAGCGGAAGAGTTTGTGACGATGCGTTAATTCCCCGAACAAAATACTATTGGGAAAAACTGGTCATCAGGGCCAGTTTTTTCCTGCAACTGCGCTCAGCGAAAATTAATGCGCCCGCTGACGCGAAATGTAAAACCTGCGTTTCTCTTCATATTTTCAACACCCAGCAAGAGCCAGGCTGATTAACAGCGGAAAAACCGAACCGACAGTAATTAAATCCATTTATATATGAAATTATTTAATGACTACCGATTATATTCACAGGCCCGGCGTCCATTTCCACAGGATTATCGTTAGTGAATTTATCGCTGTGCTTAATGAATGTTTGAAGTGATACGACTGCTAAATAACCTCTCCACGCTGTCGCCTTTGAGGAGATAGCCTTTCTTCGAAACTCTCAGGATCACATCATCACTTAAACCCAGAAAAAAGAGCTTCGACTTTAAATTAGACATAACCTGCCAGACCCGCTGCGTAGAAGAACTCAGTCCATGTTTATCCCAGACGTTCTCCATAAGTTCCGAATCCGTGACAACATCAATGGTGGCATTTTCAAAAAGATACTCTAATACGTGCGACATGGTTTTTCTCAGGATGATATCTTCACCATACCCATTCAAACAAATTAGTCGCTTTGTCTTGTGTAAATAAACCACGTTCCCTTCAATAAGATAGCCAATAAAATTCACTTCATTACCCGGTAGCATGATGTTCTCCAGAACAATGATGAAAACAAGATAATAACTTTTATTCAGGTATTTAAAAAACATCCCTTCATTATTTGTACATCACTTTTTAATCAGCCCTGGCCACGCCTTTCCATTGTTCCTGGTCTGTAATAGCGATGCCTCGATGATCGTCATGCATATAACCCTTTGTTGTGTGTTAAAATCCTGACTATCCACCTCGCCACATCGTTAATAAAAAGTAATAATAAATAAGTCTGTTCTGGCGGAGAAGCAGACTGACCTTAATACTCATCCGACAGAATGCAATAAGATGTTGTTGCTTATCATCGCCGGCAAGAAAACTTAAATATTTCTTAGTTAAATCAGAAACCACCGATAAACTGACCAGGATGGATTGCTGTCTGATTTGCCTCATCTTATGCGTAGCCGTTATGAAATCATCTAACGTTAACGAAGACAATAAAGTGGGATTTTTATTTTAGTTCAAAACTTACGGGTTTTATTACGACCATCTGTAGCAGAATCAGCCAAAATAAAGCTTAAAAGAAGAATCGCTTTGGATTGAAAGACGATTGCGTCATCCGAACACGCCCGCTTCAACGCTTTCATTAGTTTTTTTATAATCCATAAGACCTGATATTTCTGGCCAATTTTTGATCTGTATCAACTGGCAATATATCGGTGGAAAAAGCAAAGTAATGGCGGAAAAACAGAAGCAAAAGGTATGAGACAGGAATGTTCTTTACCCGAGAATCAATCAGATCCGTATGTTTATTAAGATAATTATTGAAGCGTCCTTATTTAGCTATTTTGTACCGTACTAACGGCAGGAGATTGTCATCTCATTGTATACCGAGTCAGAAATAAGCGTGAGTGCCCCTTAGCTCCGTACACCCTCGTTAACGTGATAAATAAGAATGAGTTATTAATGCGCCCTGACCTGACAGCATAGTCCGTTGATATCAATATTGAGGGTGCTGGGTCTGGGTCTGGATTTGGATTTGGATTCGGGTGATTTAAGATAACAGAGGACGCAGCATTAACCGGGACCGGGACAAAGGGTCACCTTCGATCTGGTGACCTTGCGCCAGGCAGAGGGAGAACGGATCCCCCGGTGCAGTCGTGCACCGCGCCAGTGCAACTCAGCTCACGCGATCCAGCCAGCGAACATAAGCCTGATCCCATAACGCCGCTGGCGTGCCCGCCTTGCCAAGGCCAAAGCCATGCCCGCCTTTGCTGATCTGAATCAGCTCAACCGGCACACGATTACGGCGGCAGGTGTCGCGCATCAACTCGGTGTTAAATGGATTTGAGGTGTGATCGTCCTCGGCCTGCGCCAGAAACGTCGGCGGATATTGCCGGGTCACGTAGTTCTGCACTGACCAGTTCGCCTCATCCTGCGGCGTGGCATTTTTGCCGACCATCATCAGATGGGTATTGGTGTGCTGATAAGGCGCTTCCAGGGTGATGACCGGATAGATCAGGCCAACGCTGTCGACTTTGGGCACCACTTCATCCAGCGGATCGATGGCCGGATAGGATTCAAAGTCCGGACGCGCCGCCGCCAGCCCCAGCAGATGCCCACCTGCCGAGAAGCCCAGCACATGCACCTTGCGCTCAAAGGATCGCACCAGCCGGATGGCACGCTGCGCATCCTGCAGCGGTGCCAGCCGCCCCGCCTGCCACTTCTCATGCGGCAGCCGGTAGCTGAGCACATAGGCGGTATAGCCATTGGCATTGAGCCAGCGCGCGACCGGCCAGGCTTCGCGTCCCATGCCGATCCAGCGATAACCGCCACCCGCTGCAATTAATACCGCTTCACCATTCGGATTTTCCGGTTTAAAGCGCTGAATCGCCGGGCTGACGATATTTGACCAGGAACCGGTGCTGTTAATATGCAACTGGCCCGATGGGCCGCCGCCGCCGGGCGGATCGTCCGGCCAGAGGGGAATAATGTCATCGCGGGCAAATATTTTGCCGGTGGTCATGGAGAGCCCGAGCGCTCCCGTGCCGAGAATAAAGCGTCGACGCGTAATCATAATGCCTGTTATGTGATACCAGAAGAGTGAGCAAACCGTTGCGGCAGGCTGCAGTAGAATCAACAGATGCAAGTCGGGTGCCATGGCTGGCGATTATGTACGCAATGGCCCCTGAAAAGCCATAAAAAAACGCGCCCGCCAGGCGTAATGCTGATCAGTTAAGATTAGATTTGTAAAGGCTGTCACGGTCAAACGTGGCAGCTTTTTTCCGGGCGAGCGAGCCGCAGTGCGGGCCTGAGCACCTCTGCTGCTGCCGG